>JAFGSN010000227.1 GCA_016934575.1 Vicinamibacteria bacterium | reverse complement strand
ATGTCACCGATCGGCCGAATCGTCATCCTTGTTCAGGCCTTGCTGATCGGGGGCGCGTTCATGTTCGTCTGGGCGGCCCGGGCGCGCGGTACGTTGGGCGACGGACGGAGCTGTCCGGATTTCGCCGAGATTGTTGCACGAGCCAATCCCTCCGTCGTTCGTATTCAGACGCTCGAGCGGGCGGACGGTGTCGCGTCCCCTGACGCGTCGGGCGCGACAACCAGTCCGCGTCGAGGCGAGGGCGCCGGCTTCATCGTCGATCCGCGCGGTTTCGTGCTCACGAACAATCACCTCGTTTCGGATTCGTCGCGAGTTCGTGTGGGGCTCTCCGATGGACGTGAGCTGGCGGCTCGAATCGTGGGACAGGACGCGAGCACGGATCTGGCTTTGCTGAAAGTCGAGGCCGGGCCGTTGATCCCATTGCCGCTCGGCGACTCTGATCGGCTGCGAATCGGCGAGTGGGTATGCGCGATCGGAAATCCATTGACGTTCGAGCATTCGGTTACGGTGGGCGTCGTATCGTCAAAAGGACGAAAGATCTTCGACGCATCCTTCGACGCTTATATACAGACCGATGCCGCCATCAATCCGGGGAGCTCCGGAGGACCGCTCATCAACACGGCCGGCGAGGCCGTGGGCATCAGCTCGGCCGTGAGCCGCATGGGGGTCGGAATCGGCTTCGCCGTTCCCATCAATGTGGCGCGCGAGGTCATGGAGCAACTGCGCACGAAGGGCAGCGTCTCGCGCGGCTATCTCGGGATACAGCTTGAAGACGTCGGCCTCGATCTGGCGCATTTCCTGGGGCTGCCGGACGCCCATGGCGCCCTCGTTCTCGACGTGCTTCCCGGCGGCGCGGGTGATGCGGCGGGCCTGCGGCGTTATGACGTCATACGCGCCTTCGCGGGCGGTCCGGTGGAAAACTCGGACGCTCTCGTTCGTATCGTCGCCAGAAAGACGCCAGGAAGCGTCATTGCTCTTAAATTGCTGCGTGACGGACGTCAATTGTCCGTGACGGCGATACTGGGCGAGCGTCAACACGAAGACGTTCGTCAGCGAGAAGATCAGGATGACGCAGAAGATCGGTCGCGGCGCATAGGCGACGCTCTTGGGCTGGAAGTGATCGATTTACCGCGGGAGATCGGCGGTTCCATCGAGCGGGGCCGCGGCTGGCGGGGCGTCATGGTGAACGAGGTCAACGCATTCTCGATTGGATCGGAAGGACTGGAACGCGGCGACATGATCGTCGAACTGAATCGGACGCCGACTCCCGACACCGAAAGCTATCATCGAGCGCTTGCTGCGCTTACGCCGGGGGCGCCGGCATGGTTGTTCGTCTTTAGATCGCGACTCGGCGCTCCGGCTTTGGTTAGGCTTGACGTGGAGGCTCGATGACGATGAAACCGAAAGTCCTGATCATCGACGACGAAGAACCGATCCGCTCGTCCTTGAGGATGATCTTCGAGTACGAAGGTTACGAGTGCTTGCTGGCGGCCAACGGCGCCGCCGGTTTGCAGCTCGCGAAACGCGAATCGCCGGATATTATTTTTTTGGACATCAAGATGCCGCAGATGGACGGCATGGAAGTCCTGCGGCAGCTCAATCCCGGACAGGAGTCGGCGCCCGTCGTGATCCTCTCGGGTCATGGAACCGTCAAGACCGCGGTCGAGGCGACTAAGCTGGGAGCGTTCGACTTCATCGAGAAGCCTCCGGAAAGCGAGCGCATTCTGCTCGTGGCGCGTAATGCGCTCAGTCAGAAACGGCTCACCGATGAGAACCAGCGACTCAGGCTGAGCTTCGACGATCGCTTTCGCATGGTGGGTCAGAGCGCTGCGATCGAGCGCGTGTGGGAGGCGATCCGCCGCGCCGCTCCGACGAGCGCCACGGTGCTCATCACCGGCGAGAGCGGCGTGGGCAAGGAGATGGTCGCGCGGGCGATTCATCGCAACAGCCTGCGCAAGGACGAGGCTTTCGTCCAGGTCAATTGCGCCGCGATTCCCGAGGAGTTGATCGAGAGCGAGCTGTTTGGACACGAGAAGGGATCGTTCACCGGAGCGACCGAGAAACAAATCGGCAAGTTCGAATTGGCCCACAAAGGCACCATTTTTCTGGACGAGATCGGAGACATGAGTCTGAGGACGCAGGCCAAGGTTCTGCGGGTCTTGCAGGAGGGCGAAGTCGAGCGGATCGGATCCCAGAAGACGATTCAGGTGGATGTGCGCGTGATCGCCGCAACGAACAAGAAAGTCGAGCAGATCATCGAGAACGGCGAATTTCGCGAGGATCTCTATTTTCGACTATCGGTCATCCCTGTCGAGGTGCCGCCATTGCGCGAGCGTCCCGGTGACATACCGTTGCTCGTGGAATCCTTTATCAACCAGTTTTGCAGGGAAAACAACTACCGTCGCAGGAGTCTCACCCCGGGCGCGTTGGCGGCGCTCAAGAAACAGCCCTGGCGCGGAAACGTGCGCGAGCTACGCAACACGATTGAACGGCTCTTGATCATGGTTTCCGGTGAGGAGATCACGGAAGAAGACCTTTCTCAGGTCAACAGGAGGAGTCCGCAGAACGCGTTCGCCCTTGAGAACACGTCGTCGCTCAAGGACTTCAAAGAGGCCGCCGAGCGGGCTTTCATTGTTCAGAAGCTCAAGGAGACCCGCTGGAACATCTCCGCCACCGCGGCCGTTATCGGCACGCCCCGTTCGAACCTATACAAAAAGCTCGATCAATATGGAATCACGCAGGAGAAGGACGGATGACAAATCCGAGCAACCGACTGGGCATGGAATCCGCCGGCTTCGCTCTGGTTATGGACTGACTGAGCCGAAACTGCCTCGGAGATCGTGACAAGACGAGCGCGCGCGTCCGGGGAATCGTTGTGCTATCGGCCACGACGACTTGACGTCGAGGTCAAATACTCGTTACCTTGGAATCGTTCGCAGAGTCGGTCGGACGGTCGCCGCCGTTCTTCAGAACGGCGGAGGAAAGTCCGGACTCCACAGGGCAATGTGCTGGCTAACGGCCAGCGGGGGCGACCCTAGGGAAAGTGCCACAGAAAACATACCGCCGAACCGCCGTGGAGGAAGCGGCGGTGGCAAGGGTGAAAAGGCGCGGTAAGAGCGCACCGCTGTCGTGGCGACACGGCAGGCATGGCAAACCCCACATGGAGCAAGACCGAATAGGGGGGTGTTCGAGGCCGGCCCGGCCGAGCTCCCGGGTAGGTTGCTGGATCCCGCGGGAGACCACGGGGCTAGAGGAATGACCGTCCTCTCGATTCGCCCGATAGGGAACACGAGAGACAGAATCCGGCTTACAGACCGACTCTGCGGACTCTGCCTTTTCGCGGTCT
>JAFGSN010000226.1 GCA_016934575.1 Vicinamibacteria bacterium | reverse complement strand
GTGTGACTTGTCCTCGCGCCGCAGGCTCGAGGACGCCAGGAGAGGAGCAACTCAATGCGCTTTTCGCTCAGTAGCCCAACATCACGCAGGAGCTTGATGACTTTGTGCCTGAAAAGCCGCTCGGCAGCGCCCTCGTTTACATACGGGACGGGAAGCCAAGTCCCGCTCGCATCCCAACCCCCACGGGTTGCGAGTGCATGAACGTGCGGATGGACGTTCATAAGTTCGCCAAACGTCTGGACCACGGCCACCATCCCGATTCGGAATCCGTCGCCCTCGTCAACGGCAGCAGCCATCAGCTCCCGTAGCGTCTCGTACGCTGCGCCGCAGAGATTCCCCAATAGCTCACGATGATGCATGAAGTAGGGCCGTAGCATCTTGGGAATCGTGAAGGTCCAGTGGGTGTGGCCCACATCCTCGATAACCTCGTTAGCCAGGAAGGCGCCGAAGGCTGCACCGCGCTTCGCACTGCAAGAGGGGCAAAGGCCACGGCCCTTGCATGAAAACGCCAGGAGGTACTCCTCCCGACAGCGCCGGCAGCGGACGCGCGCGAAGCCCCGCTCGAAAATGCCACAGTCGAGATAGCGAAACACGGCCTGCTCTACGAACGAGCGCCAGAACCCGAAGCGCGACTCGAAGACCTCGTCCCAAAGGCCCTTGACCTTCTCGTAGTAGCAGTCCAGTAACCGATAGAGAGCTGTCGCCTGAGGATTCCGCGGGCGATAGACGACGCAGCAGCTCTCCATGCCGGCGCACCGGCCGGTGGGAGAGAACACGGCGGATCAGACGAACTAGAGGCAAAGCATGCCGCAAGGCGGAGACAGGCCAGGTCCAAGTGGGGAGCGATCCGTGGCGGACACGTCGTTCCTTCGCTCTTCGCGCCGTTACTGGGACCCGCCCGCCACCCACAACAGCTTCATCGGCTTCCGCTGCGTCCGGGACGTCTCTCCGTGAGACCGGAGTACTTACTCGGTAGCGGACCCAAGGAAGCTTCAGGAACGCGCAGCCGTCGTGGAAAGAAAGACTCGTGGTGGCTTGCTCTAATCATGGTGCTCTCATCGCCCGGACTTTGTGCGCAAGATCCGCCGCGGGCGAGCGCGATTCGGTCGAATCCCACGGATGCTTTGGAGCACGTGTACGTTCCTCCGGGCACGTTCACGATGGGCTGCGTCGCCGGCGACGGCGAGTGTCAGGAAGACGAGAAGCCGTCTCGCCGCGTCAAGCTGACCGAGGGATTCTGGATCGGCCGGACGGAGGTAACGGTGGACGCCTTCCGGAAGTTCGTCGCCGCGAAGGGATATCGAACCACGGCGGAGTCCGACGGCTGGAGCCGGTTCTTCGACGGCAGGCGCCTCGAGAAGAAGGAGGGAGTCAACTGGATGACGCCCGGTTTCGATCAAGGCCCGAAGCATCCCGTCGTTCACATGAGCTGGTACGACGCCTAGTGGGCGGACCGGGCGCCGCGCGCATCCCGGTGCTGATGATGAACATACTGAACGGCGGCAAGCACGCCGACAACAGCGTCGACTTCCAGGAGTTCATGGTCATGCCGATCGGAGCGACGAGCTTCGCTGAAGCGCTTCGCGCGGGCGCCGAGAACTTCCACGCGCTCAAGGCGATTCTCAAGACGCACGGCTACGCCACCGCCATGGGCGACGAAGGCGGGTTCGCGCCCAACCTGAAGAGCAACGAGGAGGCGTGCGACGTCATCGTCGAGGCCTTCAAGAAGGCAGGCTGTGCGCCCGGCAAGGACGTCGCGATCGCTCTCGATCCGGCCGCCTCTTCCTTCTATGAGGGCGGCGTCTACGATCTGGCCAAGTCGAAGCAAGGCAAAAAGACGAGCGCGGAGATGACGGCTCTCTATGGACAGTGGATCAAGAAGTACCCCATCGTGTCGATCGAGGATGGGCTCGCCGAGACGGACTGGAGCGGTTTCCAGGCGCACACGGCGACGCTGGGCGACAAGATCCAGATCGTCGGAGACGACATCTTCGTCACCAACACGCGGTTCGTGGCGCGCGGCATCCGCGAGAAGTCGGCCAACGCCGTGCTCATCAAGCTCAATCAGATCGGCACCGTGAGCGAGACGATCGAAACGATCGAGATGTGCCGGCGTGCGGGCTGGGGCTTCGTCATCTCGCACCGATCGGGCGAGACCGAGGACGCCTTCATCGCCGACTTCGCCGTGGCCATGGGCGGCGGCCAGATCAAGACCGGCTCGGCCTGCCGCAGCGAGCGCATCGCCAAGTACAACCGCCTGATCGAGATCGAGTCGGAGCTCGGCAAGGCGGCGGTTTTCACCAATCCGTTCGCAAAATAGCTCTTTCACGGGGCGGCGCGCTCCGGCGCTCCGCCCCGCGCCTCGCCTCTGTTCGTTTTCGTTCGATCATGGCCGCTCGCGGGCGTGCCTGGCGGCGAGCCGATTCCGCCGCCAGTCGCTCGACTTTCGCGTTTTTATCATTCAGCGCCATGCGCTCATCACACAAACGCAAAATGTCCCATTGTCGTTCGGTCGTCGACGAGCCGGCCGCTGAAAATCGTGTGGCAATCGGGGCTGCACGAAGCTGAAGCACGCCGCGAAGCCGAAGGCGTTATAATCGAAATGCTGGCGATGGAGTCCGCCGTAACCGCTCCGCGATCGGAGCTGATGACTCCTACGGGCCTCGCGGCCACAGGAGAGCAACACGCTCCATCGCCATGCGATTTCGCTTCCAGCCGTCCATCCAACTGAAGCATCTCTGCCGAACTGGACGCCGTATTTTTATCGTTTATGCGAAAGTCGCGCTTGAACGAGAACCACGCGCACGTGATCCGTGCATCTCCCGACGCGAACATCACCACCGCGGAGTTTCGCCAGAGCACGATCTCGCGCATGTTCACGGCTCAAGGCAAAGGTGAGAGACATGGACGGTGAAAACCTGCGAACGCTCGGCTTCCTGAACGAAATATGCCGGCGTCATGAGATTTCTTCGCTCGCCCCCAAGGTCCGGGACATCCTCGAATATTCATCGGAAACCGATCATGTGGACGTCGTGATCCTGGGGCGTTTCAAGGCCGGAAAGAGCTCTCTGCTCAACACCCTCCTCGGCCGCGACGTTCTCCCCATCGACGTGCTGCCGGCGACAGCCGTGATCACGCGGATCATGCCGGGATCGACCGACCGGGCGACTGTCGTTTTCGAGAATCACGCCGAAGCGCTCATCGGTGTCGACGAGATCGCCCGCTTCGTCACGGAAAAGGAGAACCCAGACAACGTCAAACGCGTCGCGCGCGTCGACGTCGCGCTGGCACGGACCGGCCTTTTGAGCCGCTTGCACCTGGTTGATACGCCGGGAGTCGGCAGTATTCACCGGCATAATACTGAAGCGTCACGCCAGTGGCTTCCGCGAGTCGGGGCCGCGCTTATCGCTATCAGCGTGGACCAGCCGTTTTCGGAGAACGACCTCGTGCTGCTTCAAGAGCTGGCGCCTTTCACACCGCTCATCACGATCGTCCTGACCAAGGCCGATCTGCTGGAGTCAAGCCAGCTCCAGGCGGTGGAGGAGTATGTCCGGAGAAAGGTCGCGGAAGGCTTTAATCGAGCGCTCCGGGTGATGTCCGTCTCGATCCGCGCCGGTCACGAGAAAAGCCTGGAACGGCTGCGCCTGTTTCTCGAAAACGAAGTCGCGGCCGACACTCGACATAGCGCCGACGCGATCCTGCGGCACAAGACGGCGGCGATGGTCGACGCTTGCAGAAGCTACATGAACGTCACGCTCGCCGCCGCCGAGGCGAGCCAGGATGCGCGCGCGGAGTTGTCGCGCCGGATCGCGGAGGAACGCAAGAACATCTGGCTCGTCGACAAAGAGCTGTCGATGATCTCCGGATACCTTCACGAGCAGGCGCTCAACGATACCGAGAAGCGCTTTCTCGCGCACCGCGGGGAGCTGACGCGCGGCCTTCAGGCGGATCTGGCGCGGAAGGCGCCGCGCTTCCGAGGCAATCTTTCGCGCGAGGCCGCGGAATTCCGAAATTGGCTGGGCGCCTCGCTCGAAACGAGCCTGACGCGGATCGGCGCCGACGAGCAGGACGCCTGGCGCGGCATTGTCGAGCAGGCCGACGTGGGCCTCAACCGTGTCGTGCGGGCTTTCAAGGACCGGCTGGCGGCCTGGGTTCGGCGGGCGCTCGGCGTCGAGTTCGCAGGCGCGGTTTTCGAGGCGCGACTCGAAGCGCCGCGAAAACCAAGCCTGCGTCTCGGACGGGTGTTCGACACGCACATCGACGAGCTCTGGTTTCTGATCCCCATGACGGCGTTCCGCCCGCTGATCCATCGCCAGTTTCGGCGGACGATCGCCTGGGAGGTCGAGAAGAACCTCTACCGCCTCTCATCGCAATGGACGGAAGCGATCGCCTCCTCGATACGGACGATGATGCTGGATGCGCGACAGCACGTCCATGGCGAGCTTGATACGATCTGCGCGCTCGTGGACCGCGCCGGCGCGGTCGAAACGGTCGAGGATATCCGCCGCGACCTGCAACAGCTCGAACGTATCACCGCCGAATGGCGCTGCGCGCCGGCCCGTTCGGCTGCCGCCGCCGCGGGAGGATGAATCGTGAAAACTGGAGGGCATGGGAAGGCGAAACAGGGCATACTGAACCGGCGCCCAGGTCCTTCGGCGACGCAGACACCGAGCGCATGTTTCGCGACGAGAATGTCGCCCGCGACTCTGTCAGCAATTGAGCCCCCAATGGATCGAATTTTACTCGGTGACGAGCGCTTCAGTCCGCCTTCTCAGTCACGCCGAGCGAGCCCCTCGATCGAGGCGCGCAGCACTTCCGCGGAATGCCGTAAACGTTCGGCCTCCTTTGGCCGTAAAGGCGTTTCGATGATCCGCTCCACGCCCCGCCCGGACACGATGCTCGGAACGCTGAGACACACGTCGTGGAGTCCGTACTCGCCCTCGAGCCGGCTCGAAACCGTGAGCACGCTGCGCTGATTGCGCAAGATCGCCTCGACGATCTTGACCAGCGCCAGCCCAATCGCGAACCAGGTCGCCCCCTTGTAATTGATGATGTGGTAGGCGGAATCGCGTACGGTTTGTTCGAGCGCGGAGTGCTCCGCAGCCCAGTCAGCGCAAACGCCGCAGGTCGGACAGTATTCGTCGATGACCACGCCGCCGATGTGCGCGAGCGACCAAGGCACGAGTTCGCTGTCACCATGCTCTCCGATCACGTAGGCATGGACGTTCCTGGCGTCGATGCCGCAATGCCGGCTGAGCATGTATCGGAGCCGTGCGCTGTCCAGGACCGTGCCCGAACCGATGACGCGTCCACGCGGCCATCCCGAACGCCTCTGCGCCACATGGGTCAGAATGTCGACGGGATTGCTCACCACAAGGACGACTCCCATCGACTCCTGAGCCACGACGTCGTCGACCACGGCGCCGACGATGGCGGCATTCCGCTGGAGCAAGTCAAGCCGGGATTCTCCGGGACGCTGGCCTGCTCCGGCGGTGATCACGACGATGCTGGCTTCACGAAAATCCCGCTTGTCTCCGGCGCGAATGTCGACTGACGGAAAGAAGGGCAAGCCGTGGCCAAGATCCAGGACCTGTCCCTTGGCCAGCTCGGGGTTGACGTCGAGCAGGACGATCTCGTCCGCTTGTCCGCTCTGGGCCAGCGCGTATGCAAAGGTCGAGCCGACCGCTCCGGCCCCCACGATCACGACTTTTCTCGCTTTCCATTCCCCTTTGCTCATCATCGCCTCCCGATCGACTTTACAGGGGCCGTTGGCGTTGTGCGTTGCCGGCGTGCGTCAGACGCAATACTCAGACGTTAGCGCCAAACCCTATCCGCCGTTTACGGCGTATTCAAGCCCGACGGACCGGAGCATTCATTTTACATACGAGTCGCGACGCCCTCCCGGACGTGAGCCCATGTCTGGTCGTTGGATTCTAGTGGATCGTGCGGTTCTCGGGCGAGGTTACGCCGGCGACGTGTTGTATCCTACGCAGGCAAACCAATGGCGCAGACAGGCACTCCCGCAGGGCTCGGTATCATCGACATCGTCGTCGTCGCTGCGTATCTGCTGGCCGTCGCGGGCATGTCCCTCTATTTCGCCTGGCGGCAGCGTAGCGGAACCGACTATTTTCTCGCCGGACGAAGAATGCGCGGCGGACCGCTGGCGCTGTCGATCCTCTCCAACCAGACGAGCGCCGTCAGCCTGGTAGGCGCGCCGGCCTTCGTGGCCTTGCGCAAAGGAGGGGGGCTGCGCTGGCTCCAGTACGAGATGGGCGTTCCGCTCGCCATGCTGGGACTGGTCGTGCTCGTGTTGCCGGTGCTGCGGCGCGTGGGAGGAGCATCCATCTACCGCTATGCGGACTCGCGCTTCGGGAGCGGCACGCGGCGCGTCCTGGCCCTCGCGTTCCTCGCCGTGCGCGGCCTTTCGCTCGGCGTCATCCTCTTCGCCTCAGCGCTCGTCGTGTCCGAGACTCTAGGCTGGTCCGTCGACGTCTCGCTGCTCGCCGTGGGCCTTTTCTCGGTGGCGTACACCTCGCTTGGAGGCATCATCGCGGACATATGGAGCGACGTAGTCCAGCTCGTGATCCTCTGGGGAGGCACGCTTATTGTGAGCCTGGATATCCTGTCGACGTACGGGACCTCAGTCCTCATTCCCACCGAACGGGCCCGAACGCTTGTCTTCGATTCGAGCGGCCTTGGCGACGGCGTGACTTTCGCGTTCTGGCCGATGCTGATCGGCGGGTTCTTCCTCTACATGTCCTATTACGGCTGCGACCAGAGCCAAGCGCAGCGGTTGTTGGCCGCTCGTGATGATCGCGACGCCGAGCGCGCGCTCGTGTGGAACGGCATCCTGCGTTTTCCGCTCGTTCTGACCTATTGCGCATTCGGCGTCTTGCTCGCGGGATTGCTGCGGACGGACTCGGCCTTCGCCGCCCTCATGCAAGGACGGCGCGCGGACAGCCTCGTGCCGGTCTTCCTCGATCACTGGCTGCCTGTCGGCTTGCGCGGGATGTTGTTCGCGGCGATTCTTGCGGCCGCGATGTCATCGATCGATTCCGCTCTCAATTCCCTGGCCGCCGTGACTCTCGAGGACGTTGCGGACCGGCCGCCGGACGCGCAGAACGTCTGGCTGGGACGGAGCGTTGCCCTCGGTTGGGGCGTCTTTGCGATCCTGTCGGGACTCGCCTTCGCTCACGGTCAGGCCGGCGTGCTCGAGAGCATCAATCAGGTCGGCTCCGCCTTGTCCGGTCCGATCCTGGCGGTCTTTCTTCTCGGCGTTTTCGTCCCGGGCGTACGCGGGCGCGGCGCGACGAGCGGGCTCATGGCGGGGCTCCTGGCCAACCTTGCCGCGTGGAAGCTCACGCCAGGAGTCTCCTGGCTATGGTGGAACGTGCTTGGCTTCGCCGCCGCATTCGTCGCCGCCTGCCTGATCGATCGGTCGCTGCCCCACTTCCCCGCCTTCGCATGCTCGCGACGCGTGAGTTTGCCTCTGCTCGCCGCATTCGCCGCGATGCTTCTCGTGCTCGCCCTGGTCCCCGTGTTGCTTGCCGCCCGCTAAAAGAATCGCGCGCGGTGATTGACACGCGATCTTCCAGAAACACACGACGCTTACGGCGCGGCAGCGCCAGGACGGCAGTGAAGAGCTTCGAGGATCTCCGGTTATTACTCGCTCTCGAAAATGCGAAGTCCGCTACCTGCGCGCGTACGCACGCCCGGCGAATGCTGTATTCTTGCGCTTGATGTTCACGCCGGAAGAGGGAGCCCGTGGCCATGGATGCGGCACTCTTGTCACGCCTGCAATTCGCGCTGACGATCGCGTTCCACTACATCTTTCCGCCGCTTTCGATCGGACTGGGAGTCATCCTCGTCGTGATGGAAGCGTTCTATATCAAGACCCGCGAACCGATCTACCGGCATATGACGCGCTTCTGGGCGGGCGTCTTCGGCCTCATCTTCGCCATGGGCGTGGCCACGGGAATCGTCATGGAATTCCAGTTTGGCACGAACTGGTCCGCCTACTCGCGCTTCGTGGGCGACGTTTTCGGCAGCGCCCTGGCCGCCGAGGGGATCTTCGCCTTCTTTCTAGAGTCCGGCTTTCTCGCGCTGCTGCTCTTCGGCTGGGACAAGGTCTCGCCGGCCGTTCATTTCATGTCCACGATTCTCGTCTGCCTTGGAGCCCACTTCAGCGCAGTATGGATCGTCGTGGCCAACTCCTGGATGCAAACGCCGGCCGGTTTCCGGATCGTGGGCGAAGGCATGACGCGCCGCGCCGAAACGGTCGGTTTTTGGGCCGTCGTCTTCAATCCATCCTCGATGGAACGTCTGTCGCACACGCTGCTCGGCGCCTGGCAGGCCGGCGCGTTCTTCGTACTGAGCGTCTCCGCCTGGTACTTGCTCACAAGACGCCATCTCGACTTCGCGCGGCGGTCGATGAAGATCGGCCTGGCCGTCGCGCTTCTGTCGTCGCTCGGTTCCGTGATCACGGGAGACATCTCCGTGAGAGTCGTGGCCGAGCATCAGCCCGCCAAGCTCGCGGCCATCGAGGGGCACTATGCCGCCGAAGCGCCCGCCTCTCTCAACGTCTTTGGCTGGGTCGATGAACGGAATGAGCGCGTCGTTGGAATCGCGCTGCCCGGGATGCTGAGCTTTCTCCTGCATGGCGACTCGACGACTCCGATCACCGGCTTGCGGACTTACGCGCCGGAAGACCGCCCTCCCGTCAACATCGTCTTCCAGTCGTTTCACGCCATGGTGCTGCTGGGCGGCATCCTTTTGTTGCTGGCGCTTGCCGGAGTCCTTTATCTGTGGCGCGGCAAGCTCTTCGAGGCACGCTGGCTGCTGTGGTCCTTTGTCTTCGCGGTCCTGGGACCGCAGCTCGCCAACCAACTGGGGTGGCTCACCGCCGAAGTCGGCCGTCAACCCTGGATCGTGCAGGGTCTGATGCGCACGACCGCGGCCGTCTCGCCGGCCGTGAAGCCCGCCGAAATCCTAACGTCGCTCGTTCTCTTCGGCGTCATCTACGGCCTGCTCTTTTTTCTTTTCCTTTTCTTGCTGGATCGTAAGATTCGGCAAGGTCCGCTGGCAGAGGATCTCGAGACCGCCGGCCGTCACCGTGCGTGAACGCCATGCCCTTCGATCTCAACCATCTCTGGTTTCTCCTCGTCGGCGCTTTGCTCACCGGTTATGCCTTGCTCGACGGCTTTGATCTCGGCGTGGGCGCGCTCCACATATTCGCCAAGAAGGACGAGCACCGGCGACTCTTCCTGAATGCGATCGGGCCCGTGTGGGACGGGAACGAGGTCTGGCTCGTCACCGGCGGCGGCGCGCTCTTCGCGGCTTTCCCGCACGTCTATGCTACGGTTTTCTCGGGTTTCTATCTGGCGATGATGCTGGCGCTCGTCGCGCTCATCTTCCGGGCCGTGGCCATCGAGTTCCGCAGCCGGCGACCCGAGCGCCTTTGGCGTCAGATCTGGGACGTGAGCTTCAGCGTTTCCAGCATCCTGTCGTCCCTGCTCTTCGGAATCGCTCTCGGAAACGTCATCTGGGGACTGCCGCTCGATGAACGCTGGGATTACACGGGAACGTTCCTGGAACTTTTGCATCCGTACGCCCTTCTCACCGGATTGACGAGCGTCGCCCTGTTCATGATGCACGGAGCCATATTCCTCGTCCTCAAGACCGGAGGCGAAGCTCACGAAATCGTCCGCCGCTGGATCAACAACACGATCATCTTCTTCGTGATCTGCTACGCCACGACGACGATGGCGACTCTGCTCTACGCGCCCCACATGGGCGCGACGATCAAGACGCATTTTGCGCTTTTCTCCGTCCCGCTCTTGACGATGCTGGCCGTGGCCAATATTCCCCGTGAGATCCATCTCAATCGAGACGGCCGGGCTTTTCTCTCATCGGGCGCCACGATCGTGGGCTTGATGGCATTGGTCGGAATCGGGCTCTATCCGAACCTGGTCATGGCGAAAGACCCGGCGAGGCATCTCACGCTCTACAACGCGGCGTCGTCCGCCGCGACCCTCAAAACGATGACTGTCATCGCGGCTATCGGCTTTCCGCTCGTGCTCGCATATACAGTGAGCGTCTACTGGGTCTTCCGCGGGAAAGTCGATCTCGACTCGGACTCTTATTAACCGGCGCCGCTTAGCGACATTTCGTCAGGAAGCCAGCGCGGTCATTTCTGCCGGCCGCGACTTGGTCGGAGATCAGGCGCACCGTGTCTTTGCGGTTGTGGATCAGCAAGGCGAGATGGTCCCCACCGCGTCCTCCGCCCCGGTCGGCGCCCCGTCCAAGAAAAATTACATCCCCGCGATGCCGGAAGCGTCCGAGGCCGACGCCGCGATCGTCAAGGCTGTTCCCACCGCGCCTCTTCGGTTAGGTTGGGACATTCACGGCCACTAATCGCTTCTCCCGGCCTGATGAATACGCTACCGTCACTGAATGCGGAGTTGATGAGGACGCGCCGGTGAGTCTTGACGCTCAAAGGCGCCGAGGTCGGGCGCGGCGCCTTTGTAGCCTGCATTGATTCCGGGAAGCGGCGCTCCTTTGTCGATCAATGGGCTGGCGTTCGCCAGCGTGTAATCACCAGCGGCGGGCGCGGCAAAGCCGGGCGCCAAATTGAAGCCGTTCAGCTCTTGCCCGGTGGCGGCGCGCAGCTCCGCCAGCGTGTTCAGGTGCTTGTCGAGCAGGCCGTCCCACCAGGCTAGTTCGCCGGCCTGGGTGGTATGGAGATCGTCGTAATCCAGGTCGAGCGGCTGGGTGGGATTGGCGTTGTACAAGGCGTAATTGGTGCCGCTCCAAATGTTGTTGCGGGCGGTGATCAGCGCCCATTCGCCCGGCTCTTTAATGTCAAGGCCGCTGCTGCCCGGCAAGGCGGCGTCAACGGTATTGTGGAACAGAAACATCGGCCCCGAGGGATCGTAACCGCTGTTGAACTTGAACGCGAGACCCGAGTAGTCGTTGTTGCCGGCCCCGATGCGATAGATCAAGTTACGGATGGCATAAACCGGCCCGGTGTAGACCGGCGCCAATGATATGCCCGCCAGCACATCGTGGAAGGTGTTGCCCCAGATACGCACATTGCTGCACATACCGTCGCTTGATAGACCGTCGTCCCCGGCGTTGTAAACCAAATTGCCATACACATCGGTCTCGTTGGTCTGCCCGTCCGTCGCCTCCGGGCAGGAACCGAAACCGTCGAAGTAGTCGTGGAACGTATTGTTCCGGATGATGTTTCCGCGGCCGGTGACAGGCGAATAAAAGCCGACTCCGCCCGTTTCCAAACGGCTGCCGTCTTTCACGGCATCCCACGGCCATTCGAAATTGGTGTCGGAAAACGTGCTCTTCTCGATGACGTTGCCGCCCGAAGCGTATTTCAGACCAATGCCCAGATCATTGAGCGTAAACGTGCAATTCCGCACCAGGTTGTTCGACGCATTATTGAAATAAATCGCCTTGGCATAGTCGCCGCGGCCGTAATGCCGGAAGGTCAGCCCGCTGAAATATATATAGTTTCGCCCAACATAGAAAGCATAGTTGTAACGCGATACGACCATGGGCGTGCTGTTGGGATCGGCGTTGTCGGTCAGGTGCACATACACGCTGGCGCCGTTGGAATAGAAGCCGGGCAGGTCCCAGCGCAAACTTTGTAGGTCGGCCAGACTCTGGTATGGGTAGAGGCGCTGCCCGTTGGCCGTGACCAGGTGCGCATCGGCGCCGTTCACCGTCGCTCGATAGACTCCGCCGCCTTGCGCCGTCCAGGTGAACGTGGCCGGATCACCGCCATCGAAGACGGCCGTCTCCCCGGGATAGCTACGGAAGACGATGGGCGCGACGGCGGTCCCAGAACGCGGCAACGTGAGCTCGCCCTGATAGTACACGCCGCTTCCGCCCCGCAAGACCACCTCCTCGCCCGGCTGCGCTTGGTTGATGGCAGTGGATAGCGCGCAGGGTATCCCCAATGAGCAGGTCGCGCCGGCGCCGGTTGGCGTGACGTAATAAGAACGGCTGGGCGTGGGAATGGTTATCTCGGCCCGAGTGGCGCCGCCGCCGGTGACGATGGTTCCGTTCAGCGACCCGCCGTCGGAGTCGGTGAAGGTGACTCGCACGTCGTAGGTTGTGCCCGGTGTCAGCCAGAACAGACTGCCCACATGGCGCGTGCTACTCACACGGCTCAGCGGGAATCCCGGTTGGTACGCGCCGCCGCCGGTTCGATACTCCACCTGGGTCGTGGCATCGCCGTCGGGATCATCGCCGGCGTCCAACTCGATGATGACTCCCATCGCTTCAAATGTGCCATACAGCTCCAGTTCGGCCGCCGCTCGAGCCGGCCGAGAAAACACTCCAATTTCGGCGGCGAAGACAACTGCCGTTAGGAATAATCGCCGGAATTTCATGCATCAGCCGCCAGAATCCACCTCGGCGCTTCTGCCCCAATGTGGCGACAGACTATGCCAAGCGCTCTGCGTTATCAAGAAACGTCGCGCCTCAAACGTTCGCGGTCTCCCATCCATCGTCATCGCCGGCTCGCCTGTGCCTTTTTACACATCTATTACGGACGGCTGATTTCATGCAAGAGTGAACTGACGACGCCATCATCGTGTCGCTTCAGGGCACTTCGACGAGATCTTCGATCTTGGACGCCAGTATGAAGTCGTTCTCGTGCAGGCCGCCGATCTTGTGCGTGTAGATCTCAATGACCACAACAGCATACTTGATGTCAATGTTCGGATGATGGGCTTGCTCCTCGGCGATATCAGCGACTCTATCTACGAAGTCGATTGCGCTCCTGAAGCTCTTGAATCTGAACTCCTTCCGTATTCGATGCGCTCCGTCTCTCAAGAGGATCCAGCCGGTGAGCATCGCGATGAAAACGTTCTCCTCCGGTTCCGACAGCGGGAGAATGCCGCCGCGGCAAGGAATGCAGTGTTTTTCCTTGAGATTCATGGAACCCCCTATAGCTTACGCATCGCGGACATGCTCCGGATCGCGGGTCCACCACGCGCCAAACGTTTCTGGGACGAGGCATTGGGTCTTGGAAGTCTGGCGCTGAAATCGATACCGTCACGGCGAACATCGTGTCGAATGGCATTGATTGGGTTAGACCGCTACGACCAAACGGCAAGCCGCCGGATCCTTGGCATGCGCGCCGACTCGTAACTCGACGGTTGTGTTCGCCGGGCGTTCGCGTTTCTTGAGCTCCGGATTCCATACCGCAAGGGGCGCCAGCGAGACGGGCGCCTCGGCATTGACGGACTCGCCCGCAGGCACCTCCACTGGCATGAAGCCCACAAGATAATTCTCAGCGGCATGCTCTCCTTCCGTGCGACAGCCATAGACCTGTATCACGTGCCGTCCGGCGCGAGCGCCGGTGTTCGTGACCCGCACCCTGACGGTCAGATCGTCGTGCGAGGTGATCTTGGCATCCGCGATCTCGAAGGTGGTGTATGACAGGCCGAAGCCGTGCGGATAGGCCGCATCGACGCCAAGCCGATCGAGCAGGCGTTGGCCGTGGAAGCGATCATAGGTGATCGTGGTGGCGTCCCGTTCGAAGAACGGCAAGTGATCGGCGCTGGTCGGCACCGAGAAAGGCAGGCGTCCGGAGGGATTGTGACGTCCGATCAGCACATCCGCGAGGGCGTGACCGCCCTCCATGCCGGCATACCACATCATCACGATCGCGGGAACCTCGTGGCGCCAGGACTCGGTGATCACCGCGCCGGCCGCCACCAAAACCACGACAGTGCGGGGATTAGCTTTGGCGATGGCACGAATGAGCTCCTCGTCCTCGGGACGCATGGTGAGCGAGGCCCGGTCGCCGCCGTAGCCGTCCTCGACCATGACATTGCCAGGAGCGCCTCCGGCCTCTAGCATCTTGGCGATTTCTGGCGGCGCGGGCGGGAACGTGGCCCGCAGGATCGGATCACGCAAGGTGTCGGTTCCGACATACTCGCCTTCGTCACGTTCGGTGAAGCCGGCCACCACGATCGCCACCTGAGCCCGCGTGGCAGCAACGGCGGCGGCCTGTAGGTCTTCATCCTCCGCCAAAATGATCTTCGCGCCCGGGAAGGCGGCGCGAATGCCGTCCACGGGGGTGACCTTCCCCGGGGCGCGCACATTGGACGAGCCCAGGTCGCCCATGTTCGCTGCGTTGGCGAGGCGTCCGATCACGGCGATCGAGTCAATAGCAGCGGGATCAAGCGGAAGCACCGGCCGGCCGTCGACCGGCGCGTTCTTGAGCAGCACCATAGCGCGGGCGGCGACCTCACGCGCCAGAGCACGATGCTCGTCGCAGGCCATCACGCCGGCGGGCACCGCACCCGACTCGCGAGCGGCGTAAGAACGCAGTTGGGCGGCTATAAGACGGACGCCGGAGCGTTCGACCATGTCCCAGCCGGTTTCGCCGGATTCGATCTGTCCCCGAAGGCGCATGGCGCGCTGCTGAGCGAAGGGCTCCTCGAGATCGAGCCCGGCATTGAGCGAAGCGGCGGCATCGCGCAGCCCCCAGATGAAATCGCTCACCGTTATGCCCCGCCAGCCCCATTGGTTGCGCAGGACATCGGTAAGCAAGTACTTGTTCTGTCCCGCCCATGCGCCGTTCACGGAGTTGTAGGCGCTCATGATCGCGGCGACGCCCTCGTCGACGCAGCGCTTGAAGTGAGGCAGGTAGATGTCGTGCAGGCTCGCTTCATCGATCGTGACGTCGACCTTGAAGCGGGCGTTCTCCATGGAGTTGAGCGCGTAGTGTTTGGCGCAGGCCATCACGTACTTCTGCGCGCCACGGATCAGCGCCGCGCCGAACTCGCCCAGATGGTAGGGCTCATCGCCGTATGTCTCCTGAGCGCGTCCCCAGGCAGGATGGCGGGGCAGGTTGACGCAAACGCCGCCAAAGAAGTTGCCGCCTTGCGCCCGGATCTCGCGGCCGATGGCTCCGCCGACCCGCTCCTCGAGATCGACGTCCCAGGTGGCGCCGCGGGCCATCGACACTGGAAACGCGGTTCCCTGGCCGGCGACGCATCCTCGGGGTCCGTCAACGAAACAGGTGCCCGGAATCCCGAAGCGTTCGACGGCGCCGTGACGAATCGGCCGGATGTTGTAGCCGACCTGCATCAACTCGCGCATGCCGGCCCAGAACTCGGTGTCGCCGTCGAGCAGGCCCAGTCGCTCGTCTGTGGTCAACTGGCCATAGAGACTCTTGGCCGCTTCCTCTGGCGCCTGACCGTCGCGGACTGCCGCCACCGCGAGATCGAAAGGCGTCATCAGATCATCGTTGTCCATGACCTCTCCTTGCCCTGACCCATCGCAAATCGCGAATCATCAATGGCACAAGCACTATCCAGACTTCCCGCGGAAGACATGGTTGCGCCTCATTCTTCCTCGAGATCGATCTTGAGGGCGAGAAACCTCAGCATGTCCTTGAGAGCAATAACGCCGACAAGCGCGCCGCCTTCCACGACCATGAGGCGGCTTGCCCCTGTGCGATTCATGACGGTCAGTGCGCTCATCGCATCCGCGTCCGCTTCGATCGCATTGTCTCGCGAACATTCTTTAGCCAGCTCGCCCGCCGTACGGGACGCGCGCTCGTTTCCGGGAATCTCCTTGATCTGAGCGATGCTGACGCATCCAAGAAGCCTGCCGCCCTTAACAACGGGATACATCTTGTGATGATATCTGTAGATGTAATCTTCAATCAGATCTTTGATGGAGGTCGTGGGGTCAACCGTCACCGGATTCGGCGCCATGAACCGACGCACGCGCTCGCCCTTGAAAGCCTCGCGCGTCAAAACCTGCTGGTAGGACTGCTGCGCGGCCCCACGCAGAAACATTCCGATCACGAACCACCACAATCCGCCGACGAGCGCGCCGAACAAGACGTTCAGCAGCCCCAAGACGATGAGCGCCGCGCCGAATCCCGCGCCGATGCGCGAGGCCAGGTGGGTGGCCCAGCGAACGTTCCTTTTCCAGCCCCATAACAGGGCGCGAAGGACGCGACCGCCGTCGAGAGGAAACGCGGGAAGCAAGTTGAAACCGGCCAGAACGAGGTTGATGAATCCCAGGTACGCCAAGACAGCCCGAATTGGACGGGCGCCGGCAATCGCCCCCGTCGCTCCACTGAAACCAAGAAAGGCGATCCCTAGCACAATGCTGGAGATCGGTCCCGCGATGGCCATCGCAAGCTCGGCCCTGGGGCTGGGGGGCTCATCCTCCATCTGAGCGACTCCTCCGAAAATGAACAGCGTGATGCCTTTGATCGGCATGCCATATCGTCTCGCGACAAGTGAATGACTCATCTCGTGGAAGATGATGGAAGCAAAGAGACCCAGCGCCCCGACGACCCCCATCCATATGTACTGCGCTGCCGACAAACCTGCGTAGTAATGGGGAAAAAGACCCGTGGAGAGCGACCATGTGATCAGGACCGCCAGGATAAGCCAGCTCAGATCGATACTCACCTCGAAACCGAGGAGTTTGAACAGCGAGATCTTGCGTCCGAACATGTCACACTCCCTTCCCTATGACGTCATGCCCGATCAGGAATTCAGAGAGAGCGGCTGGCGAAAGCCATGCAAATCGTATTATGGCGGCACTGCGTCTTTCCGCCGGTTGCGCGTCAAGAAGCGCTCATCAGAACTCTGCGGGACGACACGTAAACGCGTATCCATTAGTCAAGCCGTGGAAGCTTGTGATGATGTGATACGCCTCCGAAAACTGATTGCTGGTCTTGACTGCGATATGCGACTCCGGCTCATAGAAGTGAGGATGGGCTTTATACTTTCCTCCCTCAATATTGTTAATCGTTGCGATCACGGCGTTGAAATATTGCGCCGGTTTTTTCGCCACAACCCAGCCAGGCATGGCCTCGTGATCGAACCAGTCCGGCCTTTCTTTCTTCAACTGTTCCTGCGCTTGAACGACGATGTTCCTGAAGTATTGGGCGCTTTCCACTTCACACGCAAGCTGGTCATGGTCGGGAGTGGAGTAAGGAGTCGGCGTTGGCGTCGTCGGCTCCGGCGTGGTCGGTTCCGGCGTGGTCGTCGGTATTGGCGTCGGCGTCGGCCTTGGCTTGGAAGGAAGCGGCTCTGGCGCGGATTTTGGAGAGGCGCCGGAGACGACGAGTTCGATCGAAGTGCCCCACACGCTTGTACCGGTACGCGCCGAGAGAATGTAGGTCGTCGTCGAGGTCGGCCAGACCTCACGAGATCCTTTGTTCGGTACCGAACCGACGCCGGGCTCGATATTGACACTATCCACGCCATCGACCTCCCATCGGAGGATGACCGACTGACCCGGATCTACTGGATTCGGCGTCGCTACGAAGTGTTTGACGAGCGGAACGCTGCCCAAGGTTTGCTCTTCCATCACGCTGCAGGCAGAGATCAAACCCGAGACAAGAATTCCGGCCATGGAAGCGCGCAAACATTTCGCACTGTGAATCATTTCACCCTCCGGTCGCTCGACTTAAGACTGTATATTCGAATATGAGTTCCGCAAATGTCAAGTGTTACTTGAGGTTCGAGCCGCCACTTTCCGATCGCCATCGCTCTCCCGCCATCGACCGCGACGCGCGGTCACGGTTGGACCTGGAAAACGATCGCCACGGTCAGGCGCGGTAGGATTACAGCGAACCACGTTGGGGCATCGGCGACGAAGTCCTCTAACGAACGAAGACTCCGTCCTTCACGGCCCTTGGTCACTGGGTTTCCGACGGCGTTTTTGCGGGATCGGCGCGCAGGGCACTCCAGATCGGGACGCAAATCGACGCGAGGCTCACAGTCAACGCGTACTGATGTTGAGACTACCACCACTTTGCTTCTTCATCCCGTCCATGCCAACATTAATAGCAAGCTGCCCGAAACGCCCGCCTCTCGAAACCATGCGCTCGAAAACGCAGCGAATGTCACGTTGTTTCAATGCGACGACGCATACATCCATACGAATACTCTCGTCGGCGCAACGAACAGAGTCGTTCCAGGCGCGAGCCAAAAACCAGAAGAACACATGCTGACGCCGCAACGTTTCTCTGTATCTCGGATATCCAAGCGTTCATGGACGTTCGTCGCCTGCGCCATCGTCGTTATGGCCGTGTTCCACGAAGGCGTCTTCAGCGACAGAGTTCTCTTTGCGGGGGATCTCTCATTACTATGGTATCCACGCATTACAAGCATCGTGCAAGCGGTGAGTGAGGGCGCATGGCCAATCTGGGATCCTTATCCTTCTTTTGGCGTATCCGCAGTGGCGGACATGAATTATCAGCTCTTCTATCCTTTCACATGGCTCAACTTGATCATGTTACCGGGTCTCTTTCTGAAAGTGTTCAGGATTGCGCATGCGTTCGGAGCCGCCGTTGGAATGACGCTGCTCGCGCGGCGGTTGGGCCTGGCTGCCCCAGCGGCGTTGATCGCCGGGGCCGGCTGGGTGAGCGCCGGTCCATGGTTGTCGCTTGTCAAGTACCATCACATCGACAGCGCGGCCTGGATGCCCTGGGTGCTCTTGGCGTTGATCAACGTTATCGATCGTCAAACATGGCGGTCCGCCGTGGCGTTGGCATTGGCCGCCACGGGACAGTTGCTCGCCGGTTCCGCCGACATGTGTCATCTGACGGCATGGCTGGCGCCTTTCTGTATCCTCGCCATGCCCGGCACAATTGCCTCACGGTTAGCGGCGCGGAAGTTGAAGTTATTGGGCCTTCTCGCCGGAGCCGGTTGTCTGGCATTCTGCCTCACCGCTCCTCAGTGGCTGCCGACGATAGTGCAAATCCATGGAAGCATTCGCAGCGTCTACACAACCGAGCACAATCTGTACTGGTCGCTTCACCCCGGGCGCTTGATAGACGTTCTCGTGCCCATGCTCACGAACGCTCCTTTGAGCGCTGACGTGCGCAGGGATCTCTCTGAGTCGCGAGAGCCGTTTCTGAAATCCATCTACTTCGGTGTAACTACGTTTCCAATCGTTCTCCTGGGAATAGCGGGGTCGCGTCGTCGGTCGCGTCTGGTGTACGGTATTGGGACGCTGTTCTTCGGGCTCGCCTCTCTAGGACGTCACACCTTCGTTTATCCACTTCTTCTGCACCTGCCATCCGTCTCACTATTTCGCTATCCGGTGAAATGGATTGTCCCGGCGAGTTTTCTGTGGGCGCTCTTGGTCGGGATTGGGATCGAGACATACATCGCGGCGCCACGCACCCGCCGGAGTTGGCCACGTTGGACAGCCGCCATGCTCGCCGGTTTGCTGGCGGGGCTCTTCGGTTACGCCGCATGGCGTGTCCTTGACGCTGACAGCACGCTCGGGATCCCTTTTGATGCGGCGCTCGATCGGTCAGGAATGCTCGCCGTGCTCGGAATCGTGGGAAGGATGTTGCTTTGGGCGGCCTCGGTCAGCGCCTTGGCGGCATGTTTGATGATCGTGCGAAGCCCGAAATCACAGCGGGCGCGCTGGCAGGCCGGCGCCTTTTCCGTCCTGATCCTCGCGGACCTGGTTGTCTGGGGGAGCCGCGTTAATGAGTTCGCGCCCCCCGCCCTGCTTGCCCACCGTCCACCGATTGTGAATCGCCTCGACGTCGATCGAGATCAGTATCGTATCTACTCCGCGCCAACTCCGGACCGACGATCAAAGAGAATGCTGGCGCATGGCCCGAAAGACTGGAGGACTGAATGGGTGTGGACCCTGGGACAGATCGAGAGGATCGAGCCACGCACATCCGGACGCTGGCGCCTTTTCAGCAGCTTCGACCGCGACCCGATCGACCTCCAGGACAGTGGTGTCACGACTGTGACTCACATGGCCGAAAGCGCCCCGGATGCGGGCACGCTCCTGCGCGTTCTCCAGACGTGGAATGTCCGTTACGTCATCGGACTGGAACGACAGCGTTACGCTTTTCTGGAGCGGATCGGCGAGTGGCTCTCCGTTCCGTCGACGCCGCTCTGCCTCTGGCGTGTGCCGGATCCGCTCCCCCGAGTTTATATCGTGGGTCAAGCGAACCATGCGGTTGGTCCGGATGCGATACGGATGCTTCTCAGCCCGGCCTTCGAGCCGCGACGCGCGATCATCATCGAAGAAAAGGCCGCCGCTCGACAGGGCGCCGCGTCGCTTCAAGGAACCGCGCGCATCGCTTCTCGCCGGAGCGATCAGGTGGTGATCGAGACCGAGTCAAACGGTCCTGGTTACGTCGTCCTGGTCGAAGCGTACGATTCAGGGTGGCGGGCTGAAATCGATGACGGACGGCCCGCGCCGATACTCCGCGCCAATCTCATCTGCCGGGCGGTTGCGATCCCAGCCGGACGTCATCGCGTGGCGTTCAGCTATCGACCCCCTGCGCTTAAATGGGGATTTCTCTTGTGGGTAAGCGGCGCCTTTTCGCTGGTTTTATCATGGCTAGTTTGGACATGCCGGCGAGCGCATCGACACGAGGACCGAACACCGCCCTATAATCGTCTCCACAGCACAGTGATATGACGCACGATTTCACTAGTAGTAGGACTATTGCTTGTTACATTGATGCCGAGACGGGGTTTTCCAGCACGACTGCACGACCGCGCCGAAACGGCAAGCGCTTGATCACGCGCAGACCGACACTCGAGGCCAGATCGAGCTCCTTGTTGAATCGTTTGGCCGAAACGTGACCTTTAGGCTCGGCCACGAGCATCCTGCCGCCAGGTTTTAAAACGGTCGCAAGTTGCGACAGGATTGACTCAAGATTCGGAACCTCGTGTAGCACATACATCGCGAGAACCAGATCGATACTCGAATCGTGGCCTTTCAAACCTAGGTCTTCCGACGTGCACACGATCGTCTCGATGCAATCCGCGAGCCCCGCTCGTGCGGCCCGTTTCCTTAAGGCTGCGATCATGCGCGCCTGCACGTCGATGCACACCACATGACCGTGGTCTCCGGCCATGCGGGCGAGCGGCAGGCTGAAAAAGCCCATGGCGGCGCCGAAGTCGACGATGCGCATGCCCGGCCGAACGTGTGCGCCCAGTATCTTGTTCGGATTCTCGATCAGTTTTCTCAGAGGATTGGCCAGGATATAGCCATACCACCAGGGACAGATATGACGCTTGTATTGATCACTGGCCGCTCCGTCGAGTCCCGTCGTTGTCAAAGCGCTGGAATCCATCATGACGTTCTCCTTGTTCCGTCGTCCCCCACGGGCCGGACCTAAAACCGGACCTGAAGGCTGAGCGCTGGCTCAGATATGGTAATATACGAGTAAATACTCATATTGTCGACTCGCATTCGACGGAGAACGGAAACGATGAGACAAGCAACGCCAACTTCAAGGCAATCAGCGGCTTCGAAACACGTCAAGGCTCGGGCGGTCTCCCCTCGGAGCAAGCGGGCTCACGTTCTCAAGGGCGCGGCCGGCGCGCGTCGCGCCTCATCCCCCGATCTGCCGCGCAAGCTCCCGCGACAACCGCGCGCCCATGAGACGGTGAAGGCAATCCTGCAAGCCGCGGCCAAACTAATCGCAGAGCAAGGATTCGCCCTCATGACGACCAACAAGATCGCCGAGCGCGCGGGCGTCTCGATAGGTTCGCTTTATCAATACTTCCCCAACAAGACGGCCATTCTCACGAGCCTGCTCGAGGAGCACCAAGCCGGCATTCAGCCCGTCATCGAGCAATCCATGCGCGAGCTCGAAGATCCCAAGCTTGCCTTCTCCGAGGCGATACGCCGGCTCTTCGTGCGGTTGCTCGAGAAACATGCCGTTCACCCGCGCCTCAACAGGGTTCTGGCCGAGGAAGTGCCGCGCACGCGGCGCGCGATCGCCCTGGATCGGCACAATGAGGAAGCCTACGTGAATCGTGTCGTCGAGATCCTGCGCAAGCGCCGAGATACACGCGTCGCGCATCCCATCGCCATGGCACATATCCTCTTTCAAGCCACGCAGGCTCTGACGCGCTGGCTAGCGCACACGCCTCCCGAAATTCACATTCGAGAGGCGTGCATCGACGAGGCGGTAAAGATGTTGAGCGTCTATGTTCAAGAGCGCCGCCGTCGCTCGGCCGGGTAAGCGGCGGCTTCCAATCCAACTCGACATCTTCGCGAACACTTGGTTGGGCATAGTGCAAGACGACGCCTCCGGCTGGGGCTTTCACACTTCACAACGATCGCCATGAAGCGTCTCATGCGACCCGCTCGCGTTCGTCCAAAAGCGAAGCGTCGTCGTCAGCGCTCCGTTGGGGCGGCCCGTGACACAGATCGCGGAGGCCATGGCACGAACAGCGACGTCTTTTCGCGGTAGGCCAGGTAGGCGTCGCCGAAGTCGCCCACGAGTCGTCGCTCCTCGGCCCAGTGTACGTATGGCACGAGAACGCAGATAAAAAGGCCGAGTGCGACGGCGCCGGCTAGCGAGCCGAGAAAGACAATGAGCGCCAGATACATAAGGTTGGTCCCGAAAACCATGGGATTGCGCGTGTAGCGATACACGCCGGTCGTGACGAGGCGTTGCGTGCGCGGACTGATCGCCACGCCGAAACCGTCAGTGGGACCGCCGCGTCCCACGAGGGCGAGCGACAGATTCGAGCCCAGGCTGAAGATCGCACCCACGGCGAAGAGAAGCAGCGCGGCGATCGAGCGGGCCAAGGTGAATCCGGCCACACTCGTACCAAGCAGCGGGTCGATGTTGCGCGAGATCGACCAGAAGGCAAAGGGAAGAGCGATCAAGAAAACGCTGATCCCAATCGCGTAACCGACCACGAAACGAATCACCGATATCATCGCGCCCTCCCTTCGCACAATCGGCGCCGCCGCCCATAATATGCCGTCGTTCGCCCGAAAATCCGCTCTACGCGCCGGGCTTTGCGCCTGCCGCGTCGGTGGGCGCGTTTCCGAAGGCGGTGAGCCCGCCAAGCGCTCCGAGACCATGGTCTCGACCGCCGACGAAGGGACGATGATTATCTCGACTCCGACATCCTCGTAATGCCACAGTCAGTATGTTTTAATTCAGCGACGTTTTCACGGCGCTCGTTTCCGGTTTGGCGTGAGGAGGGAATCATGAGCTCGGACAATCGACAATCCCATGTCGGAGGACCGCTGACGATTGGAGGATTCGCGGGCTTCGGCTTCGGCGTCTTCTGGTACGCGTGGGGCAAAGTCGGCTTCTGGTGGGCTGTCGTTTATGGCGTTTTCTGGGTTCCCTGGCTCGGATATCGCGTGGCGGAGTTGTTGAAGCTGGGACAGTGAAGCATGCCAAGACGCAATGACTACGATCCCCTCGCATGCAGGCAGCGTTCCCGCGCGGCATTGTGCCGCAGGACGCGGATCGCGCGTTTCCCGTCCGCGACACCTCGTGCTGTTCGATCGTGTACGGCGATCCATCCTGGCGAGCCTGCCGCCAGCATGCTCCCCATGGACCATTCGTGGCAGAATCTGCCATGATTCAGAAGTAGATGGACACTCAGAAATGAAGAAGACGTCCTGCCTTCTTCTAGCTGTCGTCTCCTGTCTCTCTGGCGGTCTGGCGCAAGCGGCCGCCGTGGCCATTCTCCATGACCACGACGTGCCGCAAGCCGCATATGCGGCGCGTAAGCTGGGTGAGGCGCTGGTCGAGCGGGGATACACGCTGGCGTCTCAGCACACGGACCACGACCACCTCATCAGCCTGGCGGCGTATCCCGGTCGGCTGAAGGCGGAAGCGTTTTCAATCATTCCCGCGAGGAATGTGATCATGATCCAAGGCGGCGACCGGCGCGGCATGATCTACGGCGCGCTGGCGCTGGCCGAGGTCGTGCGCGGCGGCACGCCCTTGGCGGACGTTAAGGCAACGGAAGAGAAGCCGCATCTCGAGTTCCGCGGAATCAAGTTCAACCTGCCCTGGCACACCTATCGCCCAAGCTCGGCGCTGGATCAGCACTATGAGACGGTTCGCGACTTGAAGTTCTGGGGAGCGTTCCTGGACATGATGGTCGAGAATCGCTTCAACGTCATCAGCCTCTGGAACCTGGATCCATACACATTCATGATCAGGCCCAGTAGCTTCCCGGAAGCGAGCCCATGGTCGGATAAGGAGATGGCGGAATGGCAGCGTCTCTATCGCGGGATTTTCAAGTTGGCGAAGGAGCGCGCGCTGGACACGTACATCGTGCACTGGAACATCTTCGTCAGCCGCGAGTTCGCCGAGGCGCACGGCGTCGCCAAGCAGAACTTCTATCCGCACTACTACGTGCCCGGCGACACCTCGGAGATCGTGCGCCGCTACATGCGGGATTGCGTGAAGCAGGCGCTTCAGGAGTATCCCGACCTGGACGGCATCGGCGTCTCCCACGGCGAGGGCATGTCCGGCATGACGCCGCTCGCGCGCCAGCAATGGGTGGACGACGTCCTGATCGCGGGCATGCTCGCGGCCCGCCGTCCCGTCAAGCTGATCCATCGCGTGCCGTTCTCCTCGGGAATGTCGTCGGAGCCGGGCGTGAGCAAGAACGTGGAGCAGGTGACGCGCGCGGCGATGGAGCGGGCGGGAGACCGCTTCGAAGGGCCGATCTGGGCGGAGGTGAAGTTCAACTGGTCGCACGGCCATTCGACGCCGCGGCTGGAGAAGGTGCACGGCGGCAAGCTCGGCGACACGTACTTCGTGCCGGAGCCGCACAATTACAAGATCGTCTGGCAGGTTCGCAACGAGGACTTCTTCGCCCTGCGCTGGGGCGTGCCGGACTTCATTCGCCGGCACATTGCGTTGAACGGCGAGGCGGATCATGTCGGCGGATACTTCGTCGGGTCGGAGACCTACATTCCGGCGCTGGACTACTTCACCGCAATCAAGCGGCCGGTCGACTGGACATGGGCCTTCGAGCGCCAGTGGTTGTTCTACAAACTCTGGGGGCGCTTGCTCTACGACCCGGAGACTCCGGATGCGGTGTTCCAGGCCGAGTTCAACCGGCGCCATGGAGCGCAGGGCGACAACCTGCTCAGAGCGTACTCGCTCGCCTCCAGCACCCAACTGCGCCTGGCATCGCTCTACGACTTCACCTGGGATTTCACCTTATACAGCGAAGGCTTTCTGGCTCTGCAGGGCGACGTCACCAAATACATCTCGGTCGACCGACTTATCAGCCAGCCGGCGATGTCGTCCGATTACGTCTCCGTGGGCGACTATGTCAAAACCATTCTCGACGGAGGTTCTCATAAAGCCGGGAGCATCACGCCGTACATTCTGGCGGACATGCTGGAGCGCGATAACCGCGAAGCGCTGCGGTTAATCCAGAACATCGATACGTCCGGCAACGCCTCGCTGATGTATGAGGTCGCTGACGTGCAAACGTGGGCCAATCTGGGGCTGCACCTGGCGGAGAAGCTCAGGGGCGCCACGGCCTTGCAGACGTATCGTCTGGCCGGCGGCGAGGAGAGCAAGCAAAAGGCGATCGATCACCTGCAGCGCGCACTGGGCTATTGGGATGAAGTTGTCAGGATCACGCGTCCGATCTATCGCGACATGCCCCTGACCCACTACAATCACAACTCCTTCGAGGCCAACAGCGACAACCTCTTTCATTGGACGCTGGTTCGCGACGAGGTGGGCAGGGACGTCGAGATCGCCCGAGAGAGCCGCGGCCCGGCGGATTCATCCGGCGCCGCTCGGTGAAGAGAGGACTGGCGCGGTGCTTCATGGATCGCGCGCCGGCCGCGGGACTCATGCCGCCGCGCGGTTCCACATGAAAACGGAGCGGCACGACAGCGTACCGCTTCATCACGTCCTTGGTCGTGTTCTCCCGCTTCGGCAACTCTTCGATGAGCTCGGCCTGGGGACCGTCGCGCC
>JAFGSN010000225.1 GCA_016934575.1 Vicinamibacteria bacterium | reverse complement strand
GTGTTCCGACAATCGAGACGCGAAAAACGACTGGCAAAACGTCCGGGGAAAGCGTCGTTCACGCCTTCCCCGGCTTGGCAAGCGGATGGCAGAGAGGTTTTCCCTTCCGCCGCGCGCGGCGAGACGGCAGGCTAGCGTGTCATCGTGAATGTCGCGCTGCCTCCAGATCCGCGGGCCGTGCCCGTGATCCGGTCTCCGCTGTCACTGACGATTCCGGCGAACTGAATGCCGAGATAGTCGAGACGGAAGACGACGTTGCGAGGCGGCGAGACGGTTCCGTTGAGCGTATCGTAGTAGTGGCCCATGACGAATCTGCCGGAAAGCCTCGTGCCGCTTTGAGTCAAGTTCGTCGTATAGCTATCGCTCCCCACCATGGTGCTCCATGCGCCGCCAAGACTTCGAACGGTGACGCTGGCGGTCGCCGTGACCTGGCTTTTTTCGTCGCTGACGGAGACTTCCACGGGGTAAGCGCCCTCGCTGGAGTAAACATGCGTGACGCTCTCTCCCGTCGCGCTCGAGCCGTCCCCGAAGTCCCATGTGATCTTCAGAGCGTCGCCATCGGAATCGGCGGCTCCTTGCGCTGTGAATCGGAACTCCGTGACCGACGGGATTCCCACCGCGTTCGCGGGATCGACGGACACGCCGGCGACTGTCGGCGCCTTGTTGCCGCCTTTAACGGCCAGGTATGTCACGGCCGCCGCGCCCGCGATCGCCCCGCCGACATAGAGGAGCTTCTTCGATCCGCCGCTCTCCCGCGTCCGATCCATGTCTCGGCTTCTTCTGATCTGAGTTTCGTCGTTCGGCGTCATATCGATCCGCAGCGAGGCCGCCTTTCCCGATCGAACCGTCACCGTGCGACTGCTCGCCAAGTATCCCTTCTTGATAATCTTCACGCGGCGCTTGCCCGCGGCGACGTTATCGAGGGTCAACGGCGTCCGTCCACGGAGCCTTCCGTCCACGTAGACCGACGCTCCGCGCGGAGCGCTGACGACCGTCAGGTTCGCCTTGGCTCTCGATGCGGCCTGCGCCAAGCCCGTCCCCGGCAAACCCGCCGTCAACACGCCCACGAGCATCCAGACGAACGCCCGACCGACTCCGCTCCGCTTCACATCCAAGCTTCTCCCCGACATGATTCTCTCCTCTCGCGATACAATGCTTCTTATTAAGTCCATAACCCGTCTTTCAGAACAGTAGTAGTCGAAATCGGGCAAAACGTGACGTTTTCGGTCTGTGTTGTTGAGTCCGCCGTATCAGGGACACGCCTGCCGCCAGGCGTCCAGGTCGCGCTTCTTCAGAATTCCCGAGAAGCCGAGATCCTTCGCCTTGGCGCAGAACGCGTCGATCCTCGCGCCGCGATCGGTGTATTCGGCCATGAACACCGCCTTGCCGGCGGCCGTGAAGGGCGCGAGCGCGTCGCACCACCCGTCGGCGTGGCAGTCCTCGCACAACGCCCAGTCGAACCAGTCGACGAGCGTTGCCGCATGTTCGGGGTCGTTCTTCAAGCCGATTGACAATCCGCGGGCATGCGCCTCGGTGACCAGGAACCGGTCATAGGCGATCTGATCCTGAGCGCCGATCATGAATCCCGTATCCTGCTGGTAGCCGTCGACGTTGTCCGGCTCGATACCGTCGAAGCCCTTTGCTTGGCAGAGGTCGAAACGCTTCTTGATCACCGGAGCGAGCAGGTCAATGCGCCGCACGTCGAGCCATCGCTCGCCCGGCCAGCCGTCATAGCTCTTCCCGATGATCTCCGCGGGAAAATCGGCGCGGTCCGGGCGCCAGTCCTCCCACGCGCCAACGTTGATGTAACAGATCACATGACGGCCGGCGGTGTGCAGCGCGACAACTGTGGCCGCGTCGGTCTCGAACAGGTCCAGGTTGTAGACCTGCGCGTCCACCGAGGAATCGATCTCGCCTGTAAGCTGCCACTGCCAACTCAAACCCGGCCCGGGTCGCCAGGCCGGCGTCGGTCCTGACGGCGGATCGAGAAGCTCGACCTTCTCATCGTCCTCGTCGGCGCCGCCGCAACCGACGACGGCCAGCGCCGCGGCGATCACGCATATCAATGTCCATTTCATCGCCCGAACAATAGTGGCGTTTTCACGACGATGACGAGGCAACATGCCGGTATCCCTTCTCTCTCAGCGCCAATCCCCGACCGCAAGGAATCCGGCCCAGTAAAGCGGATGCTCGCTCTGCCCGCCGTCTCTCCGGAGACGCAAGACGTCCAGGCTCGCCCGTCGGACCGCCTCGGCCGTGCCCAGACCGTCCTCCAGACGCCGGCGATACAGACACTCCATCCATGTTCTCGCCGATGCGTCCTCCACCGGCCACAGGCTCATGATCACGGCGCGCGCGCCGGCCACCTGGAACGCCCGCCGCAAACCGAACACCCCCTCGCCCTCCGTGATCTCTCCCAGGCCGCTCTCGCATGCCGAGAGCACGACCCATTCCACTCCAGAGAGATCGAGCGCGGCGATCTCCTCCGCGGTCAGCAACCCGTCCTCGACGTCAGGCGAGGCCGCGCCTCGTCGGTTCGCGCCGGCGAGCGCCAGGCCCGATCGCAGGAGCGGATTGCCCTCCGTCGCGTCGCACTCCTTGCCGAGCACGAAGCCGTGCGTGGCCAAGTGAATCAGTCGGCGCCCCGGCGCCTCGTCTTTGAATGCCGCCTCGTCCGCGTTCGGACCGCGGAAAACGAGCAGAGCGGATGCGTCCGATTCGGCGCCGGCGTTCCGCCTCCAGAGAGCCTCAATGCTCTCCAACTCCAGCATGGCGGAGGGCAGCGGCGGAAAGCGCATTTCATGAAAGTCCGCGCAAGTCGCCGTTGTCCCGCGAAAGCCATGGGCGGACGCCCGCATGCGCCCGCTCGTGAACTCGGGAGCGCCCATGAGCAGAAGACCGTCGCCGGTCGAGTCCTGGGAAACGGCCGCAAGGTCGCGCTCGGCGGACAGCATATGCAGCAAAGGGCCGGCCTCGATCAGGTACCTGCCGTCGTCAAGCGGCAAAGCGGCGAAGTTCACGAGATGCAACGCGCCGTCCGGCACGATGAAAATCGTGTCGGTTCCGCCAAGAAGCGACGCCACGGGATCCCAGATCAATCGCCGTAGAGCCGCGGCCGCCTCGATGTAACGTCCGAGGCTGCGCCTGGGCGCGAGCCCCGGCGCCTGAGTCTCCCAGAGAAGATCGCGCCGCCAGCGCGCCACGGCGCCCTCGATCGTCGCGGCCGTCCCGAGGGAAACGAGCTCCGGGTCGTGGCCCGCTTTCAGCGCGAAGGCGGCGTATGAAGCGCCTTCGTTCCCGCTCTTACCGGCCGGCGGCGTGGAGCTCCGCGTTCGGTCATATCGCACGAACGCGACGAGCGCCGCTCCGGCGGGAAGAGCCTGCTCCACTTCGGCAAGTCCGGCGTCGGCTTGAGTTTGTTGATCCCGAAAGGCCAGGCTGCGGACGGCGAGCGCCTCCTCCGCATGCCTCTTTTCCCGACTGGCGTCCTCCGCCATCTTCCGATAGAGATCGATGGGGCTTTCGTCCATGCCGCGTACGATGAATCGCGCCAGGCGCTCACGCGCCCGAGACACGTCCCGAGCGAGTCGTTCGATCTCCGGATCGCCGGTGATGACGGCGGCCCGCTGGCGCGCCGCCATCTCGTCCAACACCAGCGCGCGGGATCGCACGAGCGCGTCCATCACGTCCCGCCGTCGTTCGGCGGTCGCTTGCGGATGCTCCACCAGAAGCGCGACCGCAAGGTCCAGGCCCGAGGCGCGCGCCGCCGCGTACAGAGTCGCCTGGCGTTCTCCCAGGGTCCGCACGGTGGCGCGCGCATGCTCTCGGGCGACTTCCTCGGCATCCAGGGCGGCTTGCACGGCCGACGCGTCGTCTCCCCTTGCGGCGAGGTTGACGGCGAGAGCGGCGCGGGTCTCGGCGACGAAAGGGCTTACAGGACCGAAGGCGCGCTCGAAAATGGAAAGCGCGCGCTCGAGCAACAACGCGGCGTCCGTTACGTAATCCGTCCGATCCGCCAATCGTGCGAGCGCGACGAGCGTGGCCGCGACTTTCGGGTGATCGCCGCCCAAGGTCGATTCGAAGACCGCGACGGACTGTTGAAAGAGACGCTCGGCCGCGCGCGGCTCATCGATCGCGACAGCCGCGGCAAGATCGCTCAACGATTGAGCGACATCCGCATGCTCCCGACCCAGAGCGCTCTCGCGAATGGCCAGGGCTCGCTCGAGATGACGACGGCCGAGGGCGACGTCGCTCTCGTTCTTGAGTAGCAAGGGCCCGAGGCAGCTCAGCGTGTCGGCGACGTAGGGGTGGTCCGGACCCAAGGCCTTTTCGCGAATGGCCAAGGCGCGTTCGAAGCGCGCCCGCGCGGCCGCGCCGTCGCCCATGGCTTCGAGAATCAGGCCGAGATTGGTGAGAGCCACGGCCAGCTTGGGATGCTCGGGGCCGAGGGCTTTCTCCCTGATCGCGACGCTTCGTTCAAAAAGGCGCAACGCGGCGGAATAGTCGCCGGTGTCGAACAGCACGTTGGCCAAATTGTTCAGCGTGACGGCCACGTCCGGATGGTCGGAGCCGCTCGATTTCTCGGCGACGGCCAGAGCGCGCTCATGCAACGCCCGCGCCTCGACGAAATCGCCCATCCATCGCGTGATGCCTCCCAGATTGTCGAGACTCCTGGCGGTCTGGGGGTCGTCGGGGCCGAGAGCTTTCTCGTTGATGGCCAGGGCTCGCTCGAAACGCCGTCGCGCGGCCGCGTGTTCTCCGATCTCCCACTCCAGGAATCCCAGGTTGTCGAGGACCTTGGCGACTTCTGGATGTTCCGGACCGAGAGCCTTCTCGCGTATTGCCAGAGCCCGCTCGTAGAGAGGACGCGCCTCCGCGTTCTCTCCCGAATCGGACAAGACGATCGCGAACAGATTCGCGCTCATGGCGACGTCAAGATGCTCGGGACCGAGCAGCCGCTCGCGCAGGATCAGAGCCCGCGACACGGCCTCTTTCGTCTCAGGATCGCCGTACTTGCCGCCGTACCACATTCCGTGGGCAAGGAGGTGGAGAGCCTCGGCATGCGGGAGCGAGTCGGCCTGGCCGCGGTCCACGATGCGATCAACAAGCAGCCGGGCCGCCTTCTCGGCCTCGGCGTACCGACCGTCGTCGATCAACGCCTTGATCGCTCCGGCGGCCGGCGCTTCATCCCGATCCTGCGTTCGGGCGTTCTTCTCCCGGGCGCTCGTTGTCTCGAAACCGGCCAGGAGGATCAAGGGCAAGGGCAACGTCCATATCAGCGCTTTCACCATGTCGATTCTTCTCGTACGCGGAAAACCGGCGCCGACCGGAACGATCGCATGAACGACGCGAGAGCGTTGAAGTCATATCCTAATCGCTATTCGGCACATGGGCTCACGCGCGGCGGCCGATATGCCGTCAGCGCGCCAAACCGATGCCGAGCAGCGTCGCGCGAGGATTGATCAGGCCGTATCCTGTCTGATCGTCACGGCCCGACGCGCCGAGATCCTCGGCGAACCGTTTCATGGCCGCCTCGATGACCGCGGGAGAATCGAGGCCTTGCGACTTGAGCAGCGCCGCGAATCCCGCGACGTGCGGCGCGGCCATCGACGTGCCCTGGAAGGGCAGGAATTTCATCGTCTGCAAGTTCGGCGGCCACGTGAAGTCGTAAGGTCGACGCGTCAACGCCCAGTAGCAACCGGCCTCGTTCCAACCCACGGGATCGATGGTCTGCTGATAAACGCCGTCAGGCTCGCCGTCGCGGTCGACGTCTTTTCCGGTATCCCCGCCGGGCGCCGCGATCTCCACGTATGATCCGATCTGCGAGTACTTGGCGCGCGCGCGATTAATGTCGACCGCGCCGACGGCGACGACGCCGTCGATTTCCTGAGCATAGCGCGCCGGGTAGATGATCGGATTGCCGTCCTGGGCGCTGTTGCCGGCGGCGATGGCGACGAACACGCCCTGGCTCACGGCGTATTCAAGGGCCTCCTTGTTCGGCAAGGATGGATACAGACCGCCCAGGCTGAGATTGATGACATCGGCGCCCTTGTCGGCCGCGTAGCGAATGGCGCGCGCCACGGTCGACGCGCCGTATGGCAAGCTCCGAAGGCCGAATTGATAATCAAGTCCGGGGTACATGCGACCGTCCGGTCCGCCGATATCGCCGGCCGGCAGAACCTTGACCGGCATGATGCTGGCGTTATAAGCCATGCCGGCTCCTCCCACGCCGTTGTCGGTGCGTTGAGCGATCGTGCCGGTGACATGCGTTCCGTGTCCGTCAAGATCGAGAGGATAGGCGTTGTTCCAGACGAAATCGTAGGGTTCGACGAAGCTCGTTCCCTTGAGGTCGGGGGCTTGGGCGAACTGGATCGCGGTGTTGGGGTACTGGATCGTGAAGTCACGATACGCCACTCCGCTGTCCAGAACCGCGACCACGACGTCGCTGGTCGCGCCGGGATTGATGTCCCATGCCTGCTCCATGCCGATCTGCGAGAAATGCCACTGGTGCTTGTACAACGGATCGCTCGGCACGAACAAAGCGTGATAGCGGGGATCGGCCTCGGCGTATTTAATTCCCCTCTGGCCGGAAAGCGCCCGCGCCGCCGCCACGGGATCAACGCCTTCGTCCAGGTGGACGTAGTAAAAGTCCGCGAATGAGGGTTTGGTCAGGTCGCGCCCTCCCACGCTCCTAGCCAGCTCGCTCAATTCCTGCTCACTCGCGTCCCGATCGACCTTGACGACGATGTAGCCGGGCGCGAACTCGGTCGCCTCCGGCCCGGCGCCGATATCCGGCTCGGGCGCCGGAAGGTCGGTCTGCGCGCAGGCGGCCATGCCGGCCGCAAACGCCAGAAGCATCGCCATGCGTCTTCCATCCGAGACATTTCCGTTGCGTGTCATCATCGCCTCCTTGCTCGCTCGTTTGCCCTTACTTGCCCAGCATCAGCTTCAACTGCACGCCGACGCCGCCCAGATTTGTTTCTTCGTAAACGGCCGATGCTCCGCCCCGTCCGATGGCGTTCGGCACGCTTGTGTAATGGCACTCGAGCCCGACGGCCACGAAACGGTGAACGCGATACTCCGCCCCGGCAATCAGGTGGTAACTCGTGAACGACTCGTCGACGCCTTCGGACTTGTCTTCGAAATCCGAGGCCTCCTTGAACGAACAAGACCCGATTCCTACGCCGACGTGGACGCCGATCGGTCCGCGCCGCAAGACGCGCGCGCCGCCGATGATCGTCAGGGGCGTGACGGTCACCGTGTCCCTGACTCCGAGGGAATAGATCTTGCCTTCGAGCTCGAACACGCGTTCGCCGGATTTGCTGTAACGGCCGAGCCCGAGCTGGAGGAAGACCGGGCCGTAACGCGCTTGCACGCCGCCGCCGAGCATTCCGCCGCCAGAGCTTCCCATGATCGCATTGAAGCTTTGTTTTGCGCTGAAGCTGACGTACGACGCCTGGCCGAACGCGCGCACGACGAAACGCGGCCTGTCGCTCGACACGCCGGCCTTCGAGCGACTCGTTCGGCGAGCGACGGAAGCGAGCTTCGGAGCAGCGGGCTCCATGGACTCGGATCGCCGGCCGGCCGGAATGATCCGCACGTAGATCTCATAAACGAATCCCGTCGTTTCGCTCCCCGGCAATCTCACCTTCAACCATGATCCCGTCCTGGAAAGAATCTCGACCTCGGCGCCTTGGTCGAGAACCGTGACCACCGCGCTCTCCGTGCTCGGCGCCGAACGAAGATTGACGCGTTCCGCCTGCACTCGACCCACCTCGTCCGCGGCCGGCGCGGCGCCGGCCGTCAACGCCGAAATCGCCAGTACGATGGCCCATCTCCGGGCGTGTCTCATACGATCCTCCTCGAGGCTCCCGGCAAAAAAAGAAATCGGGAACCGCGCTTCTGTTCCTGCGCCTTACGGTCAGCGATCGACAATCGGCGGCAACCGGCTTCGAGCCGCCCGGAGCGCGAGATCCCGTCCCGCGCGTCGAGACGCCCAGCGACTCGCGCTCGTTTGGTGTAGTGGCGGATTGAAGCGGAAACGTGACCGAGAGAATGCTTGAATTACGCTGGCGGCTCCCTCCTGCAGGCGATGGCCCGCTTGATAGCCCGCGACTTCCGCGCGCGCACGACTTCGGAGGACAGGCCGAGCCGCAGGGCGATCTCGCGCGGCTCGAGTCCGTCGATCAGGATGTAAGCAAGAATGCGGCGATCCAGGGCATCAAGTCGAGACAGAAGACGCGCGACCAGAGAGGCTCTATGGAGATTTCCCAGGATGTCGGCGTCGTTGGTGGCGAAGAGGTCAGGCGACAGAGGAACGGTCTCCGGAGGCCGGGCTCGAAAATAGCCGTTCACGATGTTTCGCGCCGTGCCATAAACGAACGCGACGAGCTTCGTCCCGTCCCGAATCCGCCGCTGTCGCAGGGCGAGCACGACCGCCATCAGGACCTCTTGCGTGAGATCGCGCGCCGTCTCCGGGTCACGCACGCGTGACAGCATCATCGCGAGCACGCGTCTCTGGAACAGACGCACCAATTCTTCTTCCGCCGGTCCGTCGCCTTCGGAAATTCTCTCTACAAGAAGCGCTTGAGCGTCCGGAGCCAGGCCCCCGGAGCGAGTCTCCGGACGAACGATCTCATCGGCGGTCTTGACGAAACAGGGGAACACCATGGTTTCCATGCATTACTCATAACATGTGCCTTGCCGGCATGTCCCAGGAAGAATCTAGGATTTCTCTAGGGCCGAGAACGCGCCGCTTCGTCGATCGCGCGCAGAAGGGCGCGCGCTTCGATCTCCAGATCGCCCTTAAGTTCGGCCGCGCGCATGAGCCGCGTCCTGGCCGCGACGTGATCGTTCCCTAAAAGAAACCCCTTCGCCAGATAAAAAAGAGCGGGCTCCAGAAAGGGCGTGTCGCCGACGGCGATCGAGCGTTCAAGGCTCGCGATCCCGCCTTTCACTTCTCGCGTGTGCAGCCGACACAGGCCCAGGTAGAAGTGCGCCGCGGCCGAATCCGGCGATGACGAGACGGCCCGAACGAGATCAGGGACGGCCCCGGCGTAGTCGCCCGCCATGTAGCGCCTCATTCCGGCGCGGAAAGGCTCCTGTGACGCGAGTGGAACTCGACGCCATGTCGCTTCGGAATAAACCGGCGGATCGAATCGACCCAGCGCGGCAAGCGGCGCGGACGGCGCCGGACTCGGCGCCACGGGAACTGAAGCCGCCCGCGGCGGCGACGCCTCGTCCGAATCGCGAGCATGCCCGTCACGCGGCGGCGAGGGCTCGTAACGCCCCAGAAGGACGACGACGACGATGGCCGCGGCGGCGGCGGCGGATAGCCACACCCTTGTTCGAACCGAGCGTGAAGCTTCGAGATCGTCGTTTCGCCGCCCGGCAAGGACGCTTCTCAGGGCCCGACAGGCCTCGAGCCTCCTGAAGCACGCATCGCACTCGAAGTAGTGCTCTTCGAACGCCTCGCTCTGGGCCGCGGACAAGCGTCCGGCGATATAGGCCTCGGCGACGTCGTTTCTTTCCACCTCCCGGCAATCCATGTTGTTCTTATTCCCGATCGAGTCGCGATCCGGCCCGCGTCTCAAAATCCTCCCATACACAAGACCGCGCGCTTGACGGCGGGAGCTCATGCGCCGTGAGCGACATAAAGATTGTAGGCCGGATCTTTGGCGCTCGCTAAAAGTGATCCCGGCCCTGCTTTTGGCGTCATTCCGCGCATGACAGCCGCATTGACTTGAAACGACGTCTCGGCCATATTCCGCGGAGGAGCATGACATGCCGCGCGAGATGATCGTCGTGCCATACAGAGCCGAGTGGCGCAGACTCTACGATGCGGAAAAGTCGCTCATCGAGGGCGTCATGAAAGACCGCCTGGTCGCCGTTCATCATATCGGCAGCACGGCGGTGGAGGGCCTGGCGGCCAAACCGGTGATCGACATTCTCGTCGTCGTGAACGACCTGAGCGACGTGGACGATCAGGTCGCTCGATTCCAGGGCGTCGGCTACGAATGCAAGGGCGAATTCGGAATCAAGGGCCGGAGGTTCCTGCGTAAAGGCGGAGACGAAAATCCGACGCGCCATATCCACGCGTTTCGGACGGGAGATCGGAACATCCGGCGGCATCTCGCCTTTCGTGATTACCTGCGCGCGTTTCCGAAAATCCGGGACGAGTACGGCCGGATCAAGCTGAACGGCGCGGCGCTCCACAGATATGACAGCGACGGATACATGGGCCACAAGGATCTATTCGTCAAGCAAACGGAAAAGCTGGCGTTGAGTTGGTATGAAACGATCGCGTGACCGATCGTCGGACGCGCCGCTGGCCGTCGCCGGAGGAAGCGGATATAAGATATCCCGGCGGACAGGTCCGGCTCGGTAACACGATCATGTCTCTCGTCATCGTCCTCATCGCTCTGGCCGTCGGCGCGTTGCTGCTCGACGCCGTCAAGGGCGATCTTCCGCTGCTCGTCCGGCTTGGCGCCGGATTCTGCGTCGGACTGACGCTTTTCGGCCTAGTCGGCTTTTTTCTCGCCCTGATCTTCGGCCTCAACGTTTTCAGTCTGACGCTGTCGATGATCCTCCTGGCCGCGCCGCTTTTCATGCCGAGAAACGACGCGCGTTGGAAAAGACTGGGCGCCGACGGCCGCGCCCTTTTCCGGTCGATCATCGCTCGCCCGTCGCTCGCCTTGTGCCTTGCCGTCGCTTCGGTCGCGCTCGTGGCCGTCGTCTCGCGCGCGATATACGTGAGAGACGGCGCGGTCTTCACCGGCGACGTCCACAATCTGGGCGACCTGCCGTTCCACATGGCGATCGTCTCGAGCTTCGTCCACGGGGAGAATTTCCCGCCCGAGCATCCCGAGCTGGCCGGCGCGCGCCTGACCTATCCGTTTCTGCTCGATTTCAACGCCGCGCAGATCGTTCGCTCCGGCGCTTCGATCCCGACGGCGTTCCTGCTGCAGAACAGTCTGCTCGTCCTTGCGCTTCTCGCCCTGCTCATCCACTTCGCGCGCCGGATCACGGGCAGCGAGAAAGCCGCGTTCTTCGCTCCGTGGCTCGTCCTGCTCAACGGCGGCTTCGGCTTCATGGGCGTCCTCGCGGATGCGCGCGGCTCCGGCCGCGGCATCCTGGCGCTTCTGACACGCCTGCCCCGCGACTACACCATGCAGCCTGAAGGACCGCTGCGCTGGGGCAACTCGCTGATGACGCTCTTCATCCCGCAGCGCACGCTCCTCCTCGGCCTGCCGCTCGCGTTGCTCGCCCTCGCGCTGCTCCACGAAGCCTGCGCCGAAAAAAACGCGGAACGACGGCGCCGTCTCATGATCGGCGCGGGCGCGGCCGCCGGGTTGCTCCCGCTCGTCCACATGCACAGCTTCGCCGTGGTCGTCATCAGCGCCGCGTGCTTGACTCTGCTTTTCCCGCGTTTTCGGGACTGGCTCGCGTTCTTCGCCGCGTCCGGATCGATCGCCGCGCCGCAACTTCTTTTCTTGTTTCTGGGCAGCTCGATGCGCGCCCGATCATTTGTGGAGTGGCACGTCGGCTGGGATCGGGGAACGATGAATCCGTTCGTGTTCTGGCTGCTCAACACGGGCCTGTTCATTCCGCTGCTCGCCGTCGCGTTGCTCTGGCGCGGGCGCCGTCCGATCGTCTCCGGCGCGAGCCTGCGCTTCGTCGCGCCGTTCGCCCTGTTTTTCGTCGTCCCGAATCTGCTGCGACTGTCGCCCTGGATCTGGGACAACATCAAGTTCCTCTTTTTCTTCTGGGTGGCCACGGCGCCTCTCGTGGCGGCGCTTCTCGCGCGCCTGTGGCGGCCGGGCCAGCGCATCTTCGTCGGCGCCCTGTTCTTCGTTCTCGTCGCGTCCGGCGCCCTGGACGCGACCCGCGTGCTGACGCGCGCGGCCGAGCAGCGCGTCTTCGACGCGCGCTCTCTGGCCTTTGCCGCGATGCTGCGGAACGTCACGCCGCCGCGCGCCCTCGTGCTGCACGTTCCGACGTACAATCACCCGGTCCTGCTCTCGGGACGCCGCTCGCTGCTCGGTTATCCGGGCCACATCCCGTCGCAAGGACTGGACGCCGGAAACCGCGAGTCGGAGATCGGCCGCGTCTACGCCGGGGCTCACGACGCTTCCGAGCTGATCGCGCGTCACGAGATCGATTTCATCGTCGTTGGACCGGGAGAGCGCTCGGCGTTGCGAGTGAACGACGCGTTCCTGGCAAATTTTCCGCTGGTGGGAGAAACGGGTGGGTATCAGCTCCATCGAGTCGCCGGTAATTGAACGCGGCCGCGATCATCGCGCGCCGTGGCGCTGGAGACCGCCGCTTGCGGGCGAGACGGCCTCCCGCTTCTGGATTCTGGCGATTCTTCTCGGATGCGGCGTCTTCCTGCGCCTCTTCCTGCTCGAGCTCCGGCCTTTTCATCACGACGAAGGAGTCAACGGATTTTTCCTGACCCGCCTGTTCCGCGAGGGGTATTATCACTATGATCCCGAGAATTATCACGGCCCGACGCTGTACTTCGCCGCCCTCGTCTTCTCTTATTTGCTGGGGCTGAGCTCGCTGGCCGTGCGCCTGATGACGGCGTCCTTCGGCGTCGCCATGCTCTGGCTGTCGCGAGATTTACGCTCCACGATCGGAAACGCGGGCGCTCTCGCCGCGGTGGGATTGCTCGCGCTCTCGCCGGGATCCGTCTTCTTCTCGCGCTATTTCATTCACGAGATCATGTTCGTCTGCTTCACTGTCGGGCTTGTCGTGACGATCCTGCATTACTGTGAAACGCGGCGGCCGACGCTGCTGCTCGTCGCCGGCGCCTGGGCGGCCCTCGCCTTCGCCACCAAGGAAACCGCGATCATCACGACCGGCGCGCTGGTCATCGCGTGGCCGTGCGCCTGGTTGCACGTCCGGATTCACCGGCGGATCTTCCCCTCGGCGAAGGACTCCGCGGCGGCTCCGACCGCCATGCCCGCGCGGGAAGGATGGCTCGATCTCGCCCTGTGGACGGCCGCGGCGTTTTCGCTTTTCATCCTCATCGGCGTGGTTCTCTTCTCGTCTTTTTTCACCTACCCCGAAGGCGTGCGCGGCGCCGTTCGGACCTTCGAAATCTGGCGTAAAACCGGCGAGTCCTCTCACGTTCATGCCTGGGACACCTACTTCAACTGGCTTTACCGCACGGAGGCGCCCTGCCTGGTCCTGGGCGCCATCGGCGTGATCGTGGCGTTGTGGCGGGCGGAGAGCCGCAAAACGGCATATCTCGCCTTCTGGGCGATCGGCATGCTCGCGGCTTACTCGCTCGTCAAGTACAAGACGCCATGGCTCACGCTGAACATGGTCTTGCCGCTGGCCGTCATGGGCGGATACGCCGTCGCGGCGCTCCTGTCGGCGCGCGCCGTGAAGCCGTGGCTTGTTGGCGCCCTCGTCGTGACGGCGACCGAGAGCGTTGGGCTGTTGCTTCCTCGCGCATCACTGGCAAGCCTCGCGTCGCGACCGAAGGTCGCGTTTCAGGCCTTGCTGGACACGGCCGGCGGACAGCTCGCGCGTTTTGCCGAGGACCCGCGGTTTCTCGCCGGCATGGGCGTTCCGCTGCTGGTCACGGCGGGCGCGCTGGCCAGCGCGCTTCTGGCTCTCGCATGGCCACGGCGCCCCCGGATCGTCATCGCGCCGGCGTTGATCCTGGCGGCCGGCGTCTCGATTTATCAGACGATCGAACTGAACTTTTATCGATACGACGACGACCGTTACGTCTACGTCTACGCCCACACGCGGCGCGGTTTTCATGGGCTGGTCGATCGCATTCACAGCCTCGCCGAGGCGTCCGGCTCCGGAACGGCGACTCCCATCAGCGTGACCTCCACGGAGCACTGGCCGCTCTCGTGGTATCTTCGCGACTACACCCAGACGGGATACCACGGAGCGATCGCGGGTCTCGACACGGCGGCAATCGTCGTCGGTCACGTGAACCAGGACGGCGAGCTGCGCTCTCGCATGGGTCGGAACTTTACGCGCTTGGGCGCGTATCCCTTGCGGCCCGGAGTCGATCTCGTCCTCTTCGTCCGCGCCGACATCGCGCGCCAAACCGGATTGACGACGCCTTGACGATCGAGCGCCGGGAAAAGACGCGGAGACTCCGAGTCGCAACGGTCGCCATGAGATGCGGCGCGACGAGCTTGCGTTCTTTCACTTGAGGCCGTGAGCGGAATCGGGCCCGCATGCGTTGTGATAATCTAGAAAACATGAAGCTGAACGCGCTCCAGACCGCCGATCCCGAGATCCATGAGCTGTGCCTCGCCGAGGAGCGGCGCCAGTTCGAAAAGATCCGCCTCATCCCGTCGGAGAACTACGTCTCGACGGCGGTTCTCGAAGCCTCGGGCACGGTTCTCACGAACAAGTACTCCGAAGGTTATCCCGGCAAGCGATATTACGAAGGCCAGCAGCTCGTCGATCAGGTCGAGCGGCTCGCGATCGAGCGCGCGAAGAGCCTGTTCGGAGCCGATCACGCGAACGTTCAGCCTTATTCGGGATCGCCGGCCAACCTGGCCGCGTACCTGGCGCTGTGTCCTCCGGGCGAGACCGTCATGGGGATGGCGCTGCCGCACGGCGGCCATCTGACCCACGGCTGGAACGTCTCGATCACCGGCAAGCTGTGGAAGAGCGCGCAGTACGGCGTGCGCAAGGAGACCGGCCGGATCGACATGGACGGCGTCCGCCGTCTGGCGCGCGAGGCCAAGCCGCGCCTCATCTTCTGCGGCGGCACGGCCATCCCGCGTACGATCGACTTCCCCGCCTTTGCCGAGATCGCGAAAGAGGTCGGCGCCGTGCTCGTGGCCGACATCGCGCACATCGCGGGACTGATCGCCGGGGGCGCTCATCCCTCGCCCTTCGGCCACGCGGACGTGGTCACGACGACGACGCACAAGACGCTGCGCGGACCGCGCGGCGGCATGATCCTCTGCCGCGCTGAGCACGCGGCGGCCGTCGACAAGGCCGTCTTCCCGGGCCTCCAGGGCGGACCGCACAACCACACCACGGCCGGGATCGCGGTCGCGCTCAAGGAAGCGGCGCAACCGGCTTTCCGCGAGTATGCGCGGCAAATCGTGCTCAACGCCCGCGAGCTGGCGCAGGAGCTCGTCGCACGCGGATTCGACCTCATCTCGGGCGGAACCGACAACCATCTCATCCTCATCGACCTCGCTTCCAAGGGCGTCACCGGCAAACGCGCGGCGCAGGCGCTGGACCGCGCCGGCGTCGTCTGCAACTACAACACGGTGCCCTTCGATCCACGCAAGCCGTTCGATCCGTCGGGCGTCCGGCTCGGCACTCCGGCGGTCACTTCACGCGGCATGAAAGAGGGCGAGATGCAGCGCATCGCGGCCTGGATCGACGCCGTGGTGAGCGCGCCCGAAGACCAGGCGCGACAAGCCCGCATCGCCCGCGAGGTGCGCGAGCTGTGCGGCGCCTTCCCGCCGCCGGGGATCCGCCTCCAGTAGCGACGAGCACTCGACCGAGAAGATCGGTCCCGTCCGCCTTGGGCTTTTCCCGCCGCCCGAGTTATCGTGGTGAGAGATGGAAGAGAGATGCTTCCGTAAAGGCTTCGGCCTCAAAGACGTCATCGCGCCCCTGCTCGCCGAGAGCTATGGAAGCCCGATCGTCGACCGCATGCGCGCGCTCGGAAGCCGCGCCCGCGCGGGCGACGTCACGTTCAAGCTGGCGCGCGAGTTCGGGTTCTGCTACGGCGTGGAGCGCGCGGTGGACTATGCCTACGAGACGCACGCCAAGTTCCCCGATCGCCGCATCTTCCTTGCGGGAGAGATCATCCATAACCCCGACGTCAATCGCCGGTTGAAGGATCTGGGCATCATCCTCCTGTCCGACGAACCCCGGCCGATCGCGCGCTATCGCGACGTGACGCGCGAGGACGTCGTGATCCTGCCGGCCTTCGGAGTGACGGCGTCCGAGCGCGAGCATCTGAACGAAATCGGCTGCGTGCTCGTCGACACGACCTGCGGCAGCGTGCTCAACGTATGGCAAAACGTGCGCCGTCACGCGCGCGAGGGATTCACGGCGGTGATCCACGGCAAGCACTTGCACGAGGAGACGCGTGCCACGGCGTCGCAGGCGCTGACTCGTCCCGGAAGCCACTATCTGTGCGTCAAGGACCGCGACGAGGCGCGGAGCGTATGCTCCTTCATCCGCGGAGAGATGAGCGGCGCGGAGCTCGCCGCGCGATTCGCGCGCGTCGCCAGCCCGGGATTCGATCCCGATCGCGATCTCCAAAGAATCGGCCTCGCCAACCAGACGACGATGCTCATGCAAGAAAGCCTGGAGATTCAAGAAATGCTGCGCGGCGCTATGCGCGACCGCTGGGGAGAGGCCGAGACGAAGAGCCGCTTCCGCGCCTTTGACACGATCTGCTCGGCGACGCAGGACCGGCAGGACGCGGTGCGACGCCTCATCGAGGAAGGCGACCTGGATTTGGTCGTGGTCGTCGGAGGCTACAACAGCAGCAACACCCAGGCCCTGGCCCGGCTGAGCGCCAACGAGGCGCCGACGTATCACATCAACGGAGCCGACGGCATCGGACCCGACTCGATCCGGCATCGCCCCGTCGGCGCGCCGCAAGAAGTCGCGACGACGGGTTGGCTGCCCCGGGGCCCGGTGGTCATCGGCCTGACCGCGGGCGCCTCGACGCCCGACAGCGTCGTGGGCCAGGTCATCGAGCGCATCCTGTCGCTGCGCCGCATCGACGCGGACCGGCTCGAATCCATCGCATCCCGTCCGGAGCCGGCGTCTCTTCCCCCGCGGCCATTCTTGTGACGCGAGCGTATCGGCGTTATCCTTCTTGGTCGCGACGTCCAGGACGATCACAAGCCTCCCGGAGCGTTTCTGATGGAGCGTTGTCCGACATGCCACGCTGAAATCCAAGACGGCAGCGACGTGTGCGCCGCCTGCGGCCGGCCTTTCGTCCCGGCCGCGACTCCGACGCTGGCGCGGGGCGCGATCATCGCCTCGCGCTATGAAATCCTGTCGAATCTCGGCAAGGGCGGCATGGGCATGGTCTTCAAGGCCCATGACCGCGTGCTCGACGAGACGGTGGCGCTGAAGATCCTGCGTCCGGACGTGGCCGGCGCGGGCGAAATGCTCAAACGCTTCCGCTCCGAGATCAAGCTCGCGCGGAAGGTGCGTCACAAGAACGTCTGCGGCATCCACGAGTACGGCGAGGAGGACAACCTCCAGTACATCGCCATGGAGTTCATCGCGGGCACCGATCTCAAGCGCCTGCTCAAGAAAAAAGGCCGTATGCCGGTCGAGGACGCCTTTTCGGTCGCCATCCAACTCGCGCACGGCCTGCAGGCGATCCACGATGTCGGCATCATCCACCGCGACCTCAAGACGGCCAACGCGATGATCGACGACCTGGGCGCCGTGCGGCTCATGGACTTCGGCATCGCCAAGAAATACGACGCCGAGGGCAGCGTCGGCGCTACGGCCGACGGTCACATCATCGGCACTCCGGAGTACATGAGCCCCGAGCAGGCGCGCGGCGAGAGGATCGATTTTCGCAGCGACATCTACGCGCTGGGCGTGATGATCTTCGAGATCTTCACGGGTCAGGTTCCATTCCACGCCGAGACGCCAATCGCCACGATCTTCAAGCATCTGCAGGATCCCCCGCCGCTCGATGACGCCGCGGCGAGCGGCGTGCCGGCCGCGCTGATTCCCATTCTGGCGAAGATGCTGGCCAAAGACGCCGACGCGCGATATCGCAACGCGCGGGCGGTGGTCGAGGCTCTGAGGCAGGCGCGAGCGGCGACGTTCCCCGACGCCGGAGCGACGCCGATTCCCGGCGAGACGCTCAAGCCGGACGAGGAGCTTGAAACCGGAACGACGATCCGTCCCCAGACGCCGAAGACAGCGTTGACCGCTCCCGCGCCCACGCTCTTGACGCCGCCTGCGCGCGACCTGCCGCAAGAAGCCACGGTGGCGGCGATACGGGGCCCCGCAAGCCGTGCGCTTCCATGGCTTTTATTGCCGATTTTCGGCCTCGTCGGCCTTGCTCTCGTCGCCGTGGCCGTCTGGCTCTGGCCAGGCCCGGACGATGACGGCGGCCGTCTTCCGGCGCCAACGACCCCCATGTTCGGGCCCGCGACGCCCGCGCACACGATCGAGCCGGCGCCGACAATATCGACGCTCACGACTCCCGCGCCGCTGCCCACCTCGGAAGCCGGCCGCCGGCCTTCTCCGGCTCCGCGATCGACCCTGCGGCTCGGCCCGGTCCATCCGCCGCCCACGCCGAAACCGATCGTCAACGGCACGCTGGTCATCGTCGTGCGTCCCTGGGCCGAAGTCGTCGTCGACGGAAAATCAGAGGGCACGACGCCGATGAAACCGCTCGCGCTTCCGGCGGGACGGTACTCCATCATCCTCAACCATCCGGGCTTCAGACCGGTGCAACGCAAGGTCACGGTGGACGCCGGGCGGGAGACGCGTCTCGAAATCGATCTCAACTGGGAAGCCGTTCCCCGGTGAAACACGCGTCAAGAATCGAAGAGACGCCGACCGTTCCGGCCGGATGGAGATCAACAGGCCGGAAATACGCCCCTTGCGCCGCCGCGCGGAGTGACGTAAAGTCACACCAGACTTTATGGAGAGGTGGTCGATGAAGAGGAGAATATTCGGCGTTTTCATGAGCGTGGCGCTCATCGGAGCGCAGATTCCGGTCTTTGCCCAGGGCGCGAGCGCACGCGTAGATCTCGCTGCCGGAATCCGGCAGGTGGAAGAAGGCGACTTCGAGACGGCGATCGCGACTCTGGATCGCGCCGTCAAGGCGTTGTCGTCGGAGAAGAGCGCTGCCAAGGATCTCTCCAGGGCTTACCTGTACCTTGCCATCGCGAACCTGGGGCTCAGCCAGGAAACCGCCGCCAAGGCGCGCCTCGTCGACGCGCTCGCCGCCGATAAGAACCTCTCGCTCAGCCCGGATCAGTATCCGCCCAACGTCATCAGGCTCTTCGACGAGGTCCGGCGCGAGGCCGGAATCTCCGCCGCCCCGCAACCCACGCCCGAGCCGTCGAAGAAGAAGAGCGGATCCAAGCTCCCGCTGATCCTGGGCGCCGCCGCCGTGGCGGGCGGAGTCGGTTATTTCGCGCTCAAGGGCGGCAACTCGGCGCCGAACGCCGGGACCCTGATCATCGAGAACATGGAAATCGTGCCGGTCGCGTCGCTCTCCGAGGTCGTCTTTGTGGCCGAGGGCGCCTCGGATCCGGACGGCGACTCGCTGGACTTCTACTGGGAGTTCGGCGACGGACATGAGATGAGCGGCGGCCAGAGAATGGTTCATGTCTATGAAACCGCCGGCGACTATCTCGTCGTCGTGACGGTGAGCGATGGCAAGAAGGACGCCACGGCAAGAAACACCATCAGGGTGAAAGATCTGACCGGAACGTGGCAGATTCAACTCCCAAGCTCGGATCCGGGCTTCAGAATGACCGTAAACCAGCAAGGGACGCGACTTGCAGGTTCGTACTTCTCTCCAGTTAACGGAAACGGCACGATAGAAGATGGTTATCTGTCATCTCCAAGAAATGTGTACGTCAGCGCGAAAATACCAGGATATATTCCGACTCAGTGGCGAGGAGTGATCAGCGCCAGCGGAGACAGCGTCACGGGGACAGTCACCGGTTTTGCCGGAGGGGATCGGCCATTCACATGGACCCGTTAGCGCTCCACATGCCGGAAAGACGAAACATCATACAAGGCGTACCCAGTAACCTTCATTGACGTGCGCGTACGCCTAGAGAGACTGACCCATCTGACGCCGCTGACGATCGCGCTTCTCTACGTGCTCGTCGGCATCCTGTGGGCCTTTTTCTCCGATCGCCTGCTGTTCACGCTCGTCTCCAACCCTCATCTGCAGCTCGCGTTATACACCTTCAAGGGCTGGGGTTTCATCTTCCTGACCGCGGCCCTGCTGTACGCCGCGATTCGCCGCAGCCAGACCGTCGCGCGACGGGCCAAGAACACGCTGGCCGAGAACGAGGAGCGGCTGCGGCTCGCGCTCGAGGGTTCGAACGAAGGACTGTGGGAGTGGCGCCCCGAGAACGACCATCTGTACGCCAGCGGCCGGAACCTGACGTTGCTCGGATACGACCAGGACGAGTTCACGGTGACGCCGGAAATCTGGGGCGCGTTGATTCATCCCGAGGATCGCGTCCGTGTGCAACGCACGCTGAGCCGCCTCCGCGACGGCCGTCTCCAGGCTTTCCGCGTCGAGTACCGCGCGCGCGCCAAGGACGGCGGATATCGCTGGCTGCTCTGCCGCGGCAAGGTCACCGATCAGACCAGGGCCGGCGTTCCCCGCCGCGTGCTGGGGACGCAGGTCGACATCACGTCGCGCCGTCTGATGGAGGCCGAGCTGCGCGAAAGCGAGGAACGTTTTCGAGCGCTGATCGAGGCCTCGCCGGACATGGTCTTCCTGCTCGACCGCGAGGAGCGCGTCCTCTACGTCAACGCCGCCTCGGCCCGGACTTTCGGACTGCTTCCGGAGCAGATGGTCGGCATGAAACAGGGAGACATCTTCCCTCCCGGAACGGCGTCGCGCCAAAGCGCCGCGATCCAGAGCCTGTTCCGCGGCGGCGGCGGCGTCTGCTCCGAGATGGAAAAGGTCGTGGCGCGGCAGACCTTGTGGATCGAGACCTTTCTCGTTCCGGTCAAGGGCCGCGACGGAGAGGTGATTTCCGTGCTGGGCGTCTCGCGGGACATCACCGAGCGCCGCCGGGCGGAAGCGGCCTTGCGCGAAGCCTATCGGAAGACGGCCGAGATCCTGGAGACGATCAGCGACGGCTTTTTCACGCTCGACGGCGCGATGACGATTCGCGCCTTCAACAAGGCGGCCGAAAGGATGTTGGGATGCTCATCCGAGGAAGCCGTCGGCCGCCCGCTGCTCGAGGTTTTCCCCGCTCTTCGAGAATCAGTCTTCGAACAAAAGATACGTCGCGCGCTCGACGCCCGCGAGACCGTTCTGTTCGAGGCCGAGCTGGACCGGCCGCCCTTCGAGGACTGGTTCGACGTGCGCGTTTTCCCGATGCGCGAGGGCATCAGCGTCTTCTTCGGCGTCACCACCGAACGGAAACGCCTGGAATCGCGCCTGGCGCAAATCCAGCGCGTCGAGGCCGTGGGCCGGCTGGCCGGCGGAATCGCCCACGACTTCAACAATCAGCTCGCGGCCATCCTGGGCTACAACGAGCTGCTCGCGGGCGATCTGCCCGAGAGTCATCCCGGGTGGAAACGCATCGTTCAGATCCGCAAGGCCGCCGAGCGCGCGGCCATGCTCACGCGCCAGCTTCTGGCGTTCGGCCGCAGACAGGTGCTCGAGCCGGCCGTGCTCGACCTCAATCTCGTCGTGACCGAGCTGTCGGACATGCTGCGGCGCATGGCCGGCGAGGACGTCGAAATCGTCATGAGCCTGGCCCCGGAGTTGCGGTGCGTGCGCGTCGACCGCGCGCAACTCGAGCAGGCGCTTGTCAGCATGGCGGCCAACGCGCGAGACGCCATGCCCGAAGGCGGACGGCTCGTCATCGAGACTCGGAACGTCGCGCTCGATGAGCCCTACTGCCGGAGGCACGTCGACGTCGCTCCCGGAAGATACGTCCTGCTAACGATCAGCGATACGGGATGCGGCATGGACGAGACGACGCTCCAGCACGTCTTCGAGCCGTTCTACACGACGAAGCAGGCCGGTCGGTCGACCGGGCTCGGCCTTTCGTTGACCTACGGCTTCGTGACTCAGAGCAAGGGTCACATGACCGTCGAGAGCAAGCACGGGCACGGCAGCCGCTTCTTCATCTATCTTCCCCAGGTCGCCGGAATGGCGCCGGTCGGGGCGGCGGACGAGTCCGGCCCGCCTGGCCGGCCGTCGCCCGCCACCGTGCTCGTCGTCGAAGATGAAGAGATCGTGAGGCGGCTGATCGTCGAGGTCCTGGAAGAGGCGGGATACACCGTGCTGTCGGCCGACAACGGCGCGGAAGCCGTCCGCATCGCGGAAACTCACTCCGGCGCGCTCGATCTGCTGGTCACGGACGTTTTCATGCCCCAGATGGGCGGAAGACAACTGGCCGCGCGCCTGCGTCAGATGCGCCCCGGCATCGGCGTGCTGTTCATCTCCGGTTATCCCAAGGACTCGATTCAGGCGGCGGGCGCCCTGGAACCGGAAATTCAGCTCTTGCACAAACCCTTCGTGCCCACGGATCTCGTGCGTCGCGTCCGGGAAACTCTGAAGCGACGATAACAAACGACGCGCGGCGCCATTCAGAGGAAAGCTCGGGCACGCGATATACGTCTTGCCCGCCGCCCGTGATAGGCTCGACACGCGATGCGACTCTGGATTCTCCTGCTCCTCCTGCTTGCCACGGGATCGGCCGCCGCCGGACCCGCGTCGCCGGACGCGGCCGAAGAGCCGGAAGCGAACGTGCCGGCGGCGAGCGCCACGGAAGAGCAACGGGATGCGCGCCCGCCTCTTGCGCCGATCCCGACGCCGACGCCCGTCTCCGCGCAACCCGCGGACGCGGAGTCGGAATCGCCGGCTCCGGAAGAAGCAACGGCTTCCGAAGCAGACGCATCAGATCCCTCCGCGGAGCCGTCGCCCTCTCCCGCCGTTACTCCCGAGACGCTGAGCTGCGACCCCAAAGTGGACGTCTGCCTCACCTCGGAAGTGCAGGGACGCGAGGAGGGTCACATCTGGGGTCGCGGATTCACCGATCTGCGCGCGGGCGACCTGCGTGTCCAGACCGATTCCCTCGATATTTACGACGTCACGCATCCTGACGGGAGCGTCGGCCAGCGGCTCGTCGCCGAGGGCAACGTCGTTCTGCTACGCGGCGACGAGCGCATGACGGGAAAGAGCATGACGATGGACCTCGACTCCGGCCGCGGCGTCATCGAGAACGCCGTCGGCTATCTCGAACCGGGCGTGTTCGTGCGCGCTCGGAAAGTCGAGCGCCTGGACGCAAAAACATTCCGGATCAGGAACGGCACGTTCACCTCCTGTTGCCAGCCCAATCCGCGCTGGAGCTTCTGGTCTCCTTACGCCACGCTCAAGGTCGGCAATCGCATCACGGCCGTGAGCCCGACGTTTCTGATCGGCACGCCGTTGCCGGTGATCAAGAAACTGCCGTTGGTCTGGCTGCCGGCTTTCATTTATCCCATCAAGGAGGACGGCCGCGCGACCGGGCTTCTGATTCCGGACTTCAACGTCGATTTCAAACGCGGCGTCGACGTGCGCTTCGGTTTCTTCTGGGCCATGAACCGTAGCTGGGACCAGACCTTCTCCTGGGAGTATCGTCCGAAGCTGACGCCGCGCATTGGCCACGAGCTGCGTTATGCGCTCGATCCGCCATCGAGCGGATCGTTCACGAGCTACTTCTTCCCGCCCCAGACGGGCGAAATCGAGACGCTCGAGCATCTGCCGTCGCCAAACGAAGACTGGGAGTACGATCTCAACTGGAACGCCGTTCAGATGCTGCCGGCCGGCTTCAAGGCCAAGGTCCTCGTCAACCAGACCTCGCCGCAAAACATCCAGGCCGACATCACCCGCATCCTCGATCGACAGCGCCGGGCGTCCCTGGTCGTCCAGAACCGGTTCGGCGCGCACTCGTTCCAGATGAAGGCCGACAGCCGCGAGACCTTTGTCGGCGATCGAACCGCGGCCAAGCGTTATCTGCCGCAGATCGTTCTGTCCCTGCCGCAGACGACCCTGGGACGTTCCGGAATCCTCTACGAGCACACGATCCAAGCGGCCGGCCTCGTCAAGAAACGAGCCGTCGGCGACACTCAGCGCTGGTGGCGCGCCGACGGCGTCGCCGCCCTGACCCGGCACTTCACCTGGAACTTCCTGCGATTCACGCCGCGCGTCGAGTCGCGCCAAACCTGGTACGAGAAATCCTGGGCGGTCGATCCGGAGACAGGCGAACCGATAACCAACGACCTCTCTGGAGACGCCATGATGCGTCGCTACATCCAGTCCTCTCTGGAGCTTGAAGGCCCCACCTTCTCGAAGGTGTACCTCAATCCCGGCGGTTTCCTCTCGGATCGCTTCAAGCACGTCATCGGCCCGGAAATCAGTTGGACCTATCGTGAATCGACGGGTAACTCGACGTTCGCGCCCACAATCGACAACTCCGACTCGTTTCCGAAGGAGCACTCCCTGAACTTTGGGCTCGTCCAGAGACTCTACGCCAAACGCAAGACGGAGAAGAAAAAGTCCGTGCCGGTCGAAGTGCTCTCCTGGAGAATCTATCAAACCTACTACGTCGAAGTGCCGAAGACGACGTCGGACCCCGACTTCACGTCTCCGCTCCTCGGCCCGAACAACACGCCGGCTCAGTGGTCTCCCCTACGTTCCGAGCTCCGGCTCAATCCCACTCCCGGCTGGACGCTCAGCTACCAGCACGAATACGACGTGAACTTCCATGGCACGACGAACATGGAGCTGAGCACGAGGATGCGGTCCACCTTTTTCGACGTGCAGGGAAGATGGATGCGCTCCAGCCATCCGAACAACGACGAGGATAATCAGCGGCTCGAACGCGGCTCGGAAAACGTAACCGGCAAGATCACCCTGCGGCCTTTCGGCGGGGCTCTGGATCTCTCCACCTCGGCCGCCTACGACAACGTCCGTCAAAGCTTCATCGAGAAGACGGCCAGCGCGCGCATCAAGGTCCAGTGCTTCGGACTCATGCTTCAGTTCGTTCAAAGGGAGATCTATGGCGACAAGCCGGATCGCCGCTTCGGCTTCGCGATCGAGCTCGAGAACCTCGGCTCCCTCGGTCTGGACCCGGACCGTCTCGGCTCGTTTCTCGGCGGGTGATCATGAGACGCGTTCTCTTCGTCACTGGTCGTTCCGGCGCCTCGACTTCGTCATGCAGGTTCTGATCACCGGAATCGCCGGCTTCGTCGGCGGTCATTTCGTGGACTTCCTGCGAACAACGCGCCCGGAGACCGATATCGTGGGCCTCGTTCGGCCCGGCGAACCCGTCCCGGAAGGACTGCGCGAGCACGCTTGTCTCATCGAAACCGATCTCGAACAGCGCGCCTCCGTGGACGCCGCGATCGAGAAGTGCCGGCCCGATCGGATCGTGCACCTGGCGGCGCAATCCAATCCACGCCTTTCATGGTCGGATCCCGAAGGCACGTTCCGCACCAATGTTTTCGGCCTCCTGCACATGCTGGAAGCGATCCGATCACGCGCCGTGAAGCCGCGCATCCTCGTCGTGGGAAGCGCCGAGGAATACGGCCGCCTCGATCAACGCACGCTGCCGGTCGTCGAGGAAACGCCCCTTCGTCCGCTCAATCCCTACGCGACGAGCAAGGTGGCGCAGGGCTTCCTGGCCCGACAATACGCGCTCTCTTCCGGCGTCTGGACGGTCTGCACCCGGACGTTCCACCATACGGGTCCCGGCCGCAGTCGAGCGTTCGCCGAGGGTTCGTTCGCGCGCCAGATCGTCGAGATCGAGGCCGGCCGGCGCCCGCCGGTGCTGCAAGTCGGCAACCTCGATTCGGTGCGAGACTTCACCGACGTGCGCGACGTCGTGCGCGCCTACTGGGCTCTGCTCGAGAAAGGCTGTCCGGGCGAGTTCTACAACGTGTGCTCCGGCGTGGGAATCCGCCTGAGTAGTCTAGTCGAACGAATGCTCGCGCTGTCTCGGGTGAAGATCGAGGTTCGCGTCGAAGCCGCGCGCATGCGACCCGCGGACGTCCCGGCGCAGGTCGGCGATCCCGGAAAACTGCGGAAAGCCACGTCCTGGGAGCCGGTCATTCCGCTCGACCAGACGCTGGCGGATCTTCTGGAGCATGAGCGCCGGAGCCTGGAGCGGGAGTCGGGTCGCACGGCCGCGGTATGACGATGGGATCGACGCGGGATTTCATGCGCTCGCGGCATGAGCCAGGGAAACAACGCCCAGGCAACCGCCCGATTCCGGCTTATCCGGCGGGATGCCGCTTGAGCTTGGAAAGCTGGGCCTGGGCCGACTTGCGCACGTCGAGATGACGGCTCTTCATGGCCAAGCGCTCGAGGTACTCCAGATCCTCGATCCGCGACATCCGGCGCGCCAGGATCTGGCCGACATGCCGGTCGTGCTCGTAGTCCTTCAGAAGCCGCATGTCGCGCACACGTTTGGCCGCTTCCTGACGAATAAAAAAATGGCGATTGCTGCACACGATACGGACCAGCGTGTCATCCATGGAATGATCGGGAGCCAGTGTTTCGATGCGATGAAGCAGATCGTCGTCGTCAAGCGCCATCCAGTCGCCGTCAGGCGCGTCGGGACCGGCGCGCCACGGGCGTCTCCTGGCGAATAAATCCTCTTCCTCCTCCATGATCGACTCTCCCATCCTCTTACGTCGAGCACGCCGACGTAGCGACTTCCCGTGAAATCTCGTCCAGATCGTACACGCTTTTTCATCCCACGGCCGAGCGGAGTCGAAGTCGCCGGTTGGCGGCGGAACGGAAGACTCAGTCGCCTGAAGACGGGACCGCGGGAGTCTGCGCTTCTGGCGCCGGAGTCGCGGCCTGAGTCGCCGCGGGCGCCTTGATCTCGTCGGTGACGGAGCGCGCCTGGGGACGCACGAGCGAGAGCGCGAGACTTGTCACCATGAAGACGGCGGCCAGTATCGTCGTGGCCCGCGAGAGGATCGTGGCCGAGCCGCGCGGGCCGAAAGCCGCCTGAGAGCCGCCGCCGCCGAACGCGCTGGCCAAGTCCTGGTTCTTGCCCTGCTGGAGCAACACGACGCCGATCAAGAACATGCACGAGACGATGTGGAACAGAAGAATCAGATAGTAGGCGAAACCCATGCTCTTTCCGCTTTCTCCGGACCGTTCCGGAAAGTCGATTTTAGTGGATTTGAAGCCTTTATGCCACCTGTCGGCACACCCGAACAAATGAGGGCCGGATACGATCTCCGGGCTCATTTCTCGCGCGGGGCGTCTTCGGCGAGAATACATTGCCATGGATGCGAGGATTCGACACGAATCCGAATCAGGGCCGCTCGTCGCGATCGACGATCTTCGCGTTTCCTACGGTCCCGTTCTGGCTCTTGCTGGCGCGACCTGTTCCCTGGAAACAGGAGCAACGGGGCTTCTCGGTCCGAACGGCGCGGGCAAGACGACCCTTTTACGGGTGTTGCTCGGCTTCTTGAGGCCGGAAGCCGGCCGGGTGAGGATTTTCGGCCGTGATCCGTGGAACGAGCCGCTCGCAATCCGCGGTCGCATCGGCTACGTGCCCGAAGGCGAGTGTCTCATCCCGGGCTTGTGCGGCGCGAACCTTGTGGCGTTCGCGGGCGAGCTTTCCGGCCTCGAACGCGGCGAGGCCCTGGGACGCGCCCACGAGATTCTGGATTTCGTGGGTCTGGACGCGCAACGCTATCAGCAGGTCGAGACCCTCTCCACGGGACTCAAGCAACGCCTGAAGCTGGCGGCCGCCCTCGTCCATGATCCGGATCTTCTGCTCCTCGATGAACCGACCGACGGACTGGATCCCATGGGTCGCGAGGAAATGCTGTCGCTGCTCTCCGACGTCGCGGAAAGCGGACGCATGGCGCTCATTCTCTGCTCTCATGTCTTGCATGACGTGGAGCGCGTCTGCCGGAAGGCGGTCGTTCTTGATCAGGGGCGTGTCGCGGCCGCCGGCCGTATCGCGGAGCTGGCCGGTCCGCCGCGCGCGGGATTCGACGTCAGGATCTCCGGCGATCCGACGGCTCTGGTCACGGATCTGCGCGATCATGGCTGCGAAGTTCTCGAGACCGAGGAGGGTCTCCGCGTTTTTCTGGAGAACAACCTCGGACCGCCGTTTCTATTCCGCTCGGCTCGCGACTGCGGCGCGCAGATCCGGCACCTCCGTCCCGCGACGCCGACGCTAGAGGACGTCTTTCTGCGGCTCGTGAGACGAAGCGATCGGGCGCCGTCCGGATCAGGCCCGCAAGAAACGGCCGCGCCGCAAAGGTGACATGCCGCTCTACGCGAACGTCTATAGAAAACGCGTGACGCCGCCCGCGCCAAGGCGCTGGCGTTTCCAACCGATCGCGCGCGAGGCGCTGCGAGGGCTCCTCGCGCGGCGCCTCACGCTGCCGTTGCTCTTCGCCTGCTGGCTCCCCTTCTTTGGCGCGATCCTCTATCTCGCCGGCGCCCGGTTGCTCTTCCAGGGCATGCTTCCGGCGACGCCCTTCGACGGTCCGCTGCTCGCGCGCTGGCTTTCCTTGCAGACCCTGATCGCCGCCTTCTTGACGACGTTCGCGGGCGCCCACGCGATCGCCGGCGATCTCCACGCCGGCGGCATCGTGCTCTACCTTTCACGATCCCTGACGCGCCGGGACTACGTTCTCGGCAAGCTCGTGACGCCCCTCGCCGGCAATCTCGCCGTCACTTTCGCGCCGACGTTCCTGCTGCTCACCGCGGGCGCGGCCCTGGATCCTGACCGGGCCGCGAACTGGCGATCGCTCGGCCTGGCATGCGGCGCGTTCACGCATACAATCCTCGTCTCGATCTTTCTCGGGCTCGTAGCGCTCGCCTTCTCCGCGCTCACGCGCAATGCCGCGCTGGCCGGCTTCGCTTTCTTTCTGGCCGTCATCCCGCTGAATCCGCTGCTTGTCCTGGCCGGCGATCAGCTCGGTTCTTCCGTCCTGACGCTCTTCTCCATCCGCGCCGGCCTCGACGCCGTCGGAGGCGCGCTGCTCGGCACGTCGCCAAGCGGCGATCCGGGCTGGGCCGCGCACGCCGCGGCATTGGCCGCGATGATCGCCGGCGCGCTCGGCATACTGAGGGCGCGCGTTCGTCCGGAGGAGAGCATATCGTGAGGCCCATGGTCGAGTTCGCGCGCGCCTCGCGCTTCTACGGCTCCCTGATGGCGCTCAACGACATCACGACATCGCTCCATCCCGGAGTCACCGGCCTGCTCGGCCCGAACGGCGCCGGCAAGACGACTTTCTTGCGCCTGGCGTCGGGTCAGCTCGCTCCCAGCCAGGGCGAAGTGAAGGTGCTCGGGATGCCGGCCTGGTCGAATCCGCGCATCTACCATCGTCTCGGCGTCTGCCCGGACGTCGACGCCTGCTGGCGCGGGCAGAGCGGCTTGCAGTTCGTCTCCGGGCTCCTGCGACTTTCGGGATTTGCCCGGGACGAGGCCAACCGCAAGGCGCTCCGCGCCCTCGAATCCGTGGATCTGCTCGACGTTCGAAACCGGCCGTCCGCGACCTACAGCCGCGGCATGCGACAGCGTCTCAAGCTGGCCCAGGCCGTTGCTCATGATCCCGACGTCTTGCTGCTCGATGAGCCGCTCTCCGGCATGGATCCCGTCAATCGCAGGCGCGTGATCGACCTCGTCCGGCGACTCGGACGGGAAGGCAAGACCATCGTCGTCTCGAGCCACGTGTTGCCGGAAATCGAGGCGATGACGCGCAAGATCCTGCTCATCCATGGCGGACGCCTTCTGGCCGAGGGAGACGTCCGCGAGATCCGCGCGCTGCTCGACGCTCATCCGCACGCCGTGTCCCTGCGCTCGCCGGACGCGCGCGGACTGGCGCGAGCGATCGCCGTTTGGCCGCATGTGCTTTCCATCGCGTTCGGCGCGGAAGGGCGCTGGCTGACCGTCGAAACGGCGCGGCCCGAGGAATTCTATGGCGCGGCGCAGGCCCTCGCCGAGCGTTTCAACATCGAGGAAATCTTCGCGCCCGACGAGGATCTGGCCTCGGTCTTCCGTTATCTGGTGCGGAAATGATCGCAGGCGTGAAAGTCGCCGCCGTTCCATGGCGGACCGCCGCACGCGAGACGTTTATCCTGTCGATCGCGCCCCTTTTCCGCTCGCCGCGTTACTGGATCGCCGCGACGCTGTTGCTTCTGCCCGCGCTTTTCGGTTACGAGCGGCTTCTCGATTCGTATTTCAGCCTGAGACTTCTGCCGCTCGCGGCGCTCATCCTCGCTTCGGCGCTCGTGGCCGAGGATCGCGAGCGCGGCACGCTCGTCTATCTGCTCACGCGTCCGATCGATCGTCGGGCCCTGCTTCTCGGCAAATACGCGTCTTACCTCGTCTTCATGACGGCGCCGGCGCTCCTGGCGATGACGCTTGGCGCGCCGCGTTCCACGGCCGGCGTTTCCGCGGTCCTGGCGCGACTACCCCGGGATTTCGCCGTCGTGACGCTCGCGCTTTCTTCATACGGCGCCTTGTTCGTTCTTCTGGGATCACTCTCGAAATGGCCCGTTATCTGGGGCCTGTTGTTCCTCTTCATCTGGGAGCAAATCGTTCTGCTTCCGGGCGTCTTCCCGCGCCTGACGATCGTCGCCTATGTCCGTCAGCTTCTCGCATCGAACGAAACCGCGTCTACGACCGGCTCAACGGGACTCTGCGTGAGCGTTCTTCTCGCCGTAAGCGCGGCGGCGTTCTCCGCCGCCGCTTGGGTCTTCTCGAAACGCGAGTATGCATCGGAGCCGGGACCAGAATGAATTGGAGCGAAAAATGCTGAAACACATCGGCGTCTCTTCCGCCTGCATCATCTGGCTCCTCGGCGCGGCGCCCGCGACCCGCACGTCATCCACCGCGCCCGCGAGCCTTCCGGCGGAAGCGCTGGCCTTTCCCGCCGACTCTCTGGCCGTGCTGTCTCTCGACGTGAAGCGCGCTCTGGCCAGCCCGCTCGATCGCGACGGCGGGCCGGCGGCGGAAGCGGTGCGCAAAACGACGAACGATCTGCGCGCGCGTTTCGGCGTGGACGCCGCGCGTGACGTCGATCGTCTCTGGCTCGCGCTCGGGGCCGCGGACAGCGACAGCCTTTTGCTGCTGACCGGCCGGTTCAATCGAGCCCAGGTTGGCCGGATCTTGAAAGGCGACAAGAGAGACCCGGAGACCGTCGACCTTGCGGGCGTCAAGGCCTATGTCGTCAAGGAGCGACTGGCGAACAAGACGACGTCCCAGGCCATATGCGTCCTGAATCCGCAGAAGGTTCTCGTCGGCGAGCCCTCGGCCGTCTCGCGGTTGCTGAACGCTCGTCACGCCCAACGACGTTCGCTGCTCACGAATCCGACGCTGTCACGGCTAATCGATCAGGTGAAACCGGAGGCGGATTTCTGGCTCGCCGCCGATGCGGCGCTCTTGAAAAGAACGCGTCTCGATCGCGGAGCGCCGGGCCTCCCTCCGATGCTCGACCTGCCGCAGCTTCAGGACTTTCTGATCACGGGCGTCTTCGCCGAGGCGCTGACGTTGAGGCTGATCGGTAAAACGACCGACGAGGCGACGGCCCGCAACACGTCCGATCTCGTGAAGGGCCTCTTGCTCCTGGCTTCGATGAACGCGAAGCATCCGGAGTGGCAAAAGGTCGCGTCGCTCGTCACCGTCGCGGTCAAGGGACCTGGCGTTCAGCTCGACGCCCGACTGCCTTACGCGCTGCTGGCGAAGCTGCCCTCTTCCAGCTTTAGAGCGACGCGAAAAAAGGACCTGCCGAAAACTTCAGGGAACGACTGAACCGCGCAAGAAAGAACGCGGAGACGCGAAGGCATCAAGGAACAACGGCG
>JAFGSN010000006.1 GCA_016934575.1 Vicinamibacteria bacterium | reverse complement strand
CTTTTTCATCACTCCTGCTCCTCTGGAAGAATGAGCAGACCATGAATACCACCTTAGCCCCTGGTCCTAAAAATGGGGTCCACTTCACGCCGCACTATTTATCGACGATGGCGTACGCGCATCATTTCAAATCCGGATGACGGCGTCGAGATCCCGAGCCGCCTGATCCCCCCAGCCGCCTCCGTTCCATGCCGTCCAGGCACGCGCTCGGCCAAAAAAAAGATTGACATGGGAAGACTGAACGTTACAATTGTAGCATAATAGCTAAAGATAGCATATCCATGCTCTAGACAAATCATTCATGCGACATCTTCTAACACTGCCCCGTCTTTCGCACGCCGAACTCGACATCTTGAAGGTCCTCTGGCGCGAAGGCGGACTGAGCGCTCGGGAAATCCACGATCGAATCCGGGGCAGGACGGGCTGGGCTTATTCAACGACGCGCACGCTCATCGAGCGCCTGGTACGAAAGGGCGTCATCACCAAGAGCGTTTTTCATGGACTTCACCTCTACGCGCCCGGGATCTCGCGCGCGCAGGGGCTGGCGCGTTTCGTCAAGGACTTCTCCGAGCAAGTGCTCGATCTCTCCAAGCCACCATTGAGGTCGCTATTCATGGAAAGCGACGCGCTCAGCGCCGCCGAGATCCTCGAGCTCGGGCAACTCCTTGCAGGCGCAAAGAAGATGAGGGAAAGCTGATGCATGTATATCCGACGTCGCTTGCCCGCGTGCTCGTCTATTGCGTGGCGTTCGCTCTGATCGCCGACCTGTCGCTGGCGTCGCCTCCGGCGGCCGTCAGTCTCGACAGAGCTCTCTTCGATGCGATGGACGTCGCTGGCGACCTCTTGCGGCATGAACCTGCTCTCGGGACGGCTCCGAGCTCCGGGACGGACGGAACCATCTGGTCGTTGAACTCGTTCCAGAACTGGAGCCGGCGCATCGAACGATTCAGCCGCTCTCTGACGTCCCGCTCGCTCGCCCCCCCGACGCCAAGCATCGAACCCGAGAAGCGCTCCGTGACTCCTCGTGACATCGAATCCGAGGCTCTGCCGTACGACACTGACGCGCTGCGTGAGTGGATCGCCGACCGGCCCTTCGATCTCGGCTCATTTTCGATCGGCACGCCGGATGCGGGCGCTCTTTTCAACGGATTCACGCTGGCCGACGGCCCTCTCTGGCGAGTGCGCGATCCCCGAGACGCTTGGGCGACCGAGGAGACTCTGGCGTTCATCATCGCGGCCATACAGGCGGTCGAGGCACGACACCCTGGCTCGCCCGCGCTCTGCATCGGCGATCTCAGCCGCCGTCAGGGCGGCCCGATCGACAAGCACCGTTCGCACCAGAGCGGTCGAGACGTCGATCTCGGCTGGTATTACAAGGAGGGCGCGGTCGCCGACTTGTGCCAAGGCGACCTGCGACGGCTCGATATTCCAAGATGTTGGGCGCTCGTTCACGCCCTGGTGACGGAGACTGATATCGAACGCATCTTTATTGATCGCAAGATACAACGCGTTCTCTTTCGGCACGCCCTGGAGATCGGCGAGAACCTTGACTGGCTTGAGGGCCTGTTCGAGAGTCCGGGGGGACGACGGGACACGATCATTCAGCATGAACGCGGCCACAAATCGCATCTTCACGCGCGGTTCTATAATCGCCGGGCCCAGGAGTGGGGACGCCTCGCGTATCCGCTGCTCCTCGACGCCGGGCTTGCGCCGCCGCCCGTCGTGATTCATCGGGCGCGAAGGGGCGACACCCTCTCCACGATCGCGCGCCGCTATGGCACGAGCGTCGCCAAAATCCGCCGAGCAAATCGACTGCGATCATCCTTTATTAGAGCCGGCCGGCGCTATCGTATCCCGACCCGCCTCAACGCCGCGGTTGGACAAGCGCCCGTCGTCGTGCCTCCGCGGCGGCTTCCGCCGGCGCCCGTCGTCATCACGGATAACTCCGACGAGTCCCCCGAAGTCAAAAACCGCCCATCCGTCGCCAAGGCGATCAGCCGAGAACAAGCTGACGAATCCGCGCAAAAACACCGTCTAGACGCCGTCCAATAGCATGCCGAATGAGGTCTTTCGGAATTCTGCGAATCCTTCAACTCAACGCACACGCCGTCAATGACTTCGAACGCGTTCTCCAGGGATGGATATAGCCACCAAACGCCACAGGAGCCATGTCCGTGCACGACGACGGTCAATGCCCGATGTCGTAACCAACGTTGGCGAGAAGCGCGGCGGTTTCCGCATATCCGGCATTGAGAGCGTCCGGCCAGTGTGCGTCGGAGGTGACGACGACCGGAATGCCGAGCGCCCGCGCTTTTTCGAGAATGAACCTGGAAGGGTACGGCTCGTCACAGAATCCCCTGTAAATCGGCGCCGTGCTGACCTCGAGAACCGTGCTCGTTCTCGCGAGAGATTCGAGCGTCCCGAAAGCTTCGTTTCGATACCAGTCCTCGTTCTCGTCGATCAGTCTCATCTCGCGGTTGAACTTCTTCACGAGGTCGAGATGGGCAAGGATGTCGGGAGGCTGCGTCTCGATCATCTCACGGACAGCGGCATAGTAGGCGGAGACCATGTCAACGACGTTTCCTCCAAAGCCCTCGTCGAGAACAGTCTTCAACCTCTTGGGAGAGTAGTCGATCTCGAGAAACCCGCCTCCCGTTCTCAGAAAATGCACGGCGCCGATGACGTAGTCGAGGCCAAGTTCCCTGAAGGAATCGGGCCCCTGGACGCCAGGAAGGAAATCGGCCTCGATCCCGACGAGCACCTCGATGCGGTCCCCATACAGCGCCTTCATGCGCCCGATCTCGTCCAGGTAGTCCGGCAGTCTCTCGCGCGCGATGTTCCAGCCCGAGGCAAAGGGGCATGGACCGTGCTCGGAAAAACCGATCGTCGCCAAGCCGAGATCGATCGCCGCCCGCACGTACTCCTCGGGATCGGCCTTGCCGTCCGAGAAGGTCGTGTGCACGTGAAGGCTGCTCTTGAGATTGGTCGCGAGAAAGCGATGGCCCATGGCCTTCCAGTCTACATCCGTTGTAGGGAAATCATGAACCCGGAGTGATATCTTATCTGTCCAGGGAGGCGCCCACGCATGGAAGGCTCGAAGTTTATCAAGACGCCCAAGCTGAGCATCGTGCTTCAACTCACGGAGGCCGGCGCGACCGGCGCGGATGAACGGGTCTGGGAGATTCATGACGTCGAAAGGAACCGCGGCTTTCGCGCGACCCTGGCGTCTCGCTCGCTTCAAGAAACGCCGCAAGGCAGGGCGTCCCTGAAACGGCCTTTCACCGAAACCGAGATCGAGGGCGCCATCGGCCTGGCGGTGGAACGTACGCTCGTGACGCCTCCGGAAAAAGTCGGCGGTCAGCTCTATGACCTGTCCGTGACAAGCCAGGATCTTTACGATTTCGTGGACATCGCGCGATCGACCGGCAAGGGATAGACGCGAGCGATCGTGATCAAAGCGACGGCGGTTTCGGTAAAAACGGGAAAAGGCCGCCGGATTTATGAGAGAGCATGCGCTCCAGAGTCTCCGCCCACCATTTGATTGGCACACGGCAAACCACGCACAAGCCGTCTCCCGAGCGGCGTCCCGGAAGCGTCACTGCACGGGGCAGGACTCGTCGATCAACGATCGCGCGACTTCAGCGGTCAAGCTCGACGTCCATGGCCTGAGCCGCATCGTGAACGCATACGGTTGCACGGGCAACTGAAAATCGGGGTGAACTCGCGGAGACCAGCTATCGTCCCCGCCAAGGCCCATTTGCCGGTCATCGACGTTCAAGGTGACGTGGTCGGAGCGCACGACGTCGGTCGCGTGTTTCGCCCGCGTGAGGTTCTCGATCGTATACTCATGCACGCTGACGTTGAGAAGCGGACAGCCGACAACGAGCAGGCCCTCGCCCTGCGGTCGACGGAGCAAGGCCCAGCGAACGTCCGATTTGTTGCCGTTTTCCTGCGGCTTCACATACGGAAAGTATTGCTCCGCGACGGCGCCCGCGTGACGCCCGACGCGCGCGCCTTCTTTACGGTCCCAGTACGACTCCTGGGGGCCGCGGCCGTACCACTCAAGACGATCGAACTCCGGCGGAAGCTTCATCGTCACGCCGACTCGCGGGAGCGGCGGCAGCGTGCCGTAAGGCGTGAACTCGTTCTCGATGAGGATGTCGCCGCTGCCGTGGACCGTGTACATCGCGCGATGCTCAAAGCCCCCGGAGCGCGCCGCGACGTCGGCCTGGACGATCAGACGCACGATCCGGGGCGAGACATGCTCCACGTCGACGCTTGCGGGTTCAAAGCGCACGGCATCGAGGCCGGCCTGCCGCCAGCGATGCCCGTAGCTACGCTCCCCGCCGCCTTCGTCGTTGTCCGTCGGCGCGCGCCATAGGTTGGGAATCGGCCCCTGCACGAGCAGCTCGATCTCGCCGGCGGTCAAGGAGGTCAGCGTTCCGCGCGACTTGTCGAGTCGCAACCGGAAACTCTCGCCGCGCACGGTGACGGCATCGTCCGCGTCCTCCACGACGAGAGCGGGCATCCCGGAAAGCGACAATCGCGTCGGGGGCGCCGCATCGGGAAGACGCATCTGTTCCCATGCCACCTCGTGTCCGGCGTCAGCCCATGAGGTCTCTTCCGTCAGGCGGAAACCGAGGTCCAGCCAGTACTCCGCTCCGGGTTGGAGAGCTGGACGGCTGAAGGGAATCGTGATCTCGCGCGTTTCGCCGGGCGCGACGCCGGGCATGGGCAGCGCGCCTTTTTCGATCACGGCGCCGTCTTCGGCCAGCGCCCAGTGGAGCGTCAGGCGATTGAGATCGAGGAAGGCGTAGCGGTTCTCGACCGCCACGCGGCCCAGAGCAAGATCCGCCGGACGCGCGCGAACGAACTGATAGATCTTCTTCACCTCGGTCAGTTCCGGCTGCGGAGTCCGATCGGGCTGAACCAGGCCGTTGATGCAGAAGTTGCCGTCATTCGGCGTGTCGCCGAAGTCGCCGCCATAGGCCCAGTACGGCCGCCCGTCGGACGTGCGCTTGAGCAGGCCCTGGTCGACCCAGTCCCAGATGAAGGCGCCCTGCATGCGCGGATGGCGCTCGATCGCGTCCCAGTACTTCCGCAGGTTCCCCACGCTGTTGCCCATGGCATGGGCGTACTCGCAGATGATCACGGGGCGCGTCGGATCGCTCTCGTGCATCTCGATCATCCGCTCGATCGTCGGATACATCGTCGAGAGGATGTCGAACGACGAGAGCTTGGGCGCATAGGCCGGATTCACGCTCTCGTAGTGGATGAACCGCGTCGGATCGACGGCTCGTATCGCCGCCGCCATTTCCTCGAAGTTCCGCCCGAGGCCGGTCTCGTTGCCCAGCGACCAGAGAATCACCGACGGGTGATTCTTGTCGCGCTCAGCCATCGAAACGCCGCGGTCGACGAAGGCCCCGCCCCACGCCGGATCGTCGGCGAGAATGACCCCTTTCTCCCACAGCTCGTGGCTCTCGATGTTGGCCTCGTCGATGACATAAAGACCGTATTCGTCGCAGAGCTCATACCACAGCGGATCGTTCGGGTAATGCGACGTGCGCACGGCGTTGATGTTGTGCTGCTTCATGAGGCGAATGTCGCGAATCATCGTCGCGCGCGGCACGACGCGTCCGTGCTCGGGGTGGATCTCGTGCCTGTTCGTGCCCTTGAAGAGCGCCGGCCGGCCGTTGATCAGAAGCTGTCCGCCGCGCATCTCGGTTTCGCGGAAGCCGATGCGCGCGGCCGTGGCTTCCAGCGTCCGGCCCTCGCCGTCGAGCAGTTCTATGAGAAGCGTGTACAAGCGCGGCGTCTCGGCGTTCCAGAGAAGCGGTCGTGACACTCGATGCGTGAGAACGAACGCGGCCTCCTGGCCGGTTTCAACCGGGATTGGCGCCCGCGCCTCTGCGGTGAACGCAACGCTTCCGGACTCGTCGCGCAGCGTCGCGCGCACGCGCGGCGCGGGCTGCGCCGTCTTCGATGCGTTGCGCACGTCGCAGGTCAGCCGCAAATCGGCGTCAAGATAAGCGTCGTCGAGATCCGTCACGACCATGAAATCCCGCAGATGGACCGCGGGCTTGGCAAAGAGAAAGACGTCGCGGAAGATGCCGGAGAGGCGCCAGAAATCCTGATCCTCGAGGTAGCTTCCGTCCGACCAACGGATCACTTGCACCGCAAGAACGTTATCGCCCGGCCGTACGCGCTCCGTCACGTCGAACTCCGCGGAAGTCATGCTGCCCTCGGCGTAACCGACGAGATCGCCGTTCATCCAGACATAGGCCGCCGATTGAACCCCCGCAAAGTGAAGATAGACGCGATGTCCCTGGAAAGTCCCGGGAAGCGTGAAACGCGCGCGATAACAGCCCGTCTCGTTGCGATCCGTCGGCACGAACGGCGGATTGGCCGGGAAGGGATGCTTGATGTTGGTGTAAATCGGCGTGCCGTAGCCGAGGATCTGCCAGTTGGACGGCACCGGGATCTCGTCCCAACCGCTCGCGTCGAAGTCGGGCCGCGCGAATCCAGGCGGGACGTCGCCGGGCCGTGGCAGCCACTTGAAGCGCCACATGCCGTTCAGCAGCAGAAAACGCGATGAACGCGCGCGATCGAGAGTGAGCGCCGTTTCGGCGTCGGGGAAAGGGACGAATGAGGCGCGATGGGGCTCACGATTCAGACCGTACACGGCCGGATCCTGCCATTCGGGCCGAGCCGTCTCGCGCGCCATGGCGTCGGACGCCGCCAGCAGCGCGAAAAGAACAAGGGCAACGCACTTCATCATGACCACCTCGCTGATCGTTCGTCGAACGTCCTGATTCTATCTCAATGCCCCGTTGTGGCGCCGCATCTCGCGCGCCGGCAGCGATGACTCCCGCACAATCCAGTCGTCCGGAAAAGATCGCGTCAGCCATGGAATGAGCGTCTCCGATGTCCGATTCCGACCAACCCGAGTCGAACCATAGACTTTGTCGTCGTGGACACATGTTCAGCGACACCCTCTCGTGTTCATAGGTATGATTGCCGCATGAAGCCGCAAGACGCGCGTCATGGCCGAACCGTCAGCGAGGCCGACGATGCCACGCGAGGCAGCGTGATCAAGCTAGCGGCCGAAACCGTGTCCCGCCTCATAACCCTGGCCACGACGGTGCTCATCACACGGGCGCTCGGAGTATCGGGCTGGGGCGCCTTCGGATCGCACTGGATCCTCGCTCCGCTCTTCGCGGAGATGACCGAGTTCGGACTGCAGGCGACCGCTTCACGTGCGCTCGTGGCGGGAACGCTTTCGCTCAGATCTCTCGTGCGCGCCCGCATCGTCGTCTTCGGCCTCGTGTCGGCGCTCGTCCTGGCCGGGACGACGACTCCGCTCTCCACTCTCATCCAAGTTCGGGCGCCGTCCTGGCTGCTTCTGGATGCGCTGGCCGGCCTCATTTTCTACTTTGCTCTCTCCGGCTGGGGCGAGTTTCTCGGCGTGGCGCTCCGTTGTCGGAGAGCGCGGGTGCAGGAAGGCATCCTGCTGCTCGCTCTTCGCTCGAGCGGCCTGATTCTCGCCGCCGCGGCGCTCGCGGCGGGAGCCGGCTTCGCCGGCTTGGCCTGGGCTCTCGCTTTCTCACCGATACCGGCCATCGGGCTCGGCGCGTGGCTCCTGGGTCGACGCCCGGCCCAGGTTCGAGAAGTCGATGCGTCCGTTCTCCAAGTTCTGCGGAATGCCGCACCGCTTGCCGCCTATGCCGGGCTGTTGCTCCTGAGTCCGCGTGTCGAATTTCTCGTGCTGCGTTGGGTGCGCGGCGACGCCGAGACGGGTCTTTTCCTGACAGCTCTCAATCTTCTCTGGCCGCTCAGCCTGGTGCCGAACGCGGTTGCCGCGGGAGCGATGCCGGCTCTCACTCGAGAAGCCCTCAGGGGGGCCGGACATGTGCGTCAGCGAACGGCCGCCATGCTGGCCCTGTTCGCCGCGCCGGCCGCGGTGGGACTCATGATCGTGGCGCCGGGTCTGATTCGATTCATCTTCGGCGCCGACTTCGCGCCGGCCGCCATCTGGCTACGCCTGCTCGCCCTCGCGCTCATCCCGATGTTCTTCGGCGGCCTGCTGTCATGGGCCCTCATCGCCGCGGGCCGGGCGGCTCTCCTGCCATGGCTCCTTGCGATACGGATCGCCGCGGCGTTCCTGCTGGCCTTGATCCTCGTCCCCCGATTCGGCGCGACTGGCGCCGCCGCCGGCTTTGTCGTCGCCGAGGTCTTGCTGCTCGTGCTCGGGACCAGGGCCTGTTCCATTGCCCGTTTCGCTGTTCCCGTGGTCCGGCCCGCCATTCTCGCGCTTGCGGCGACCGCGCCCATGGCCTTCGCCGTATGGGGCGTCGGAGATTCTCCACTCCTTGCGCTTGCGGTCGGCGTCCTCACATATGGAGCGACGCTGGCCGCCGCCTGGAGACTCTTTCCGCGACTCGCCGGCCGCCTGCTCGGAGGCATGAACGACGCCCTCAACGCGCGACGCACGCCGGATCGCTCGAATCGTTGACTCGATTACGGTGATGATCGGAAGCAGGGCGGGCGGCAGCCGGCATGATTTACCGTGTCTCAGGCGCCTCGCCGCTTGACATCCCTTTCACGCCGAGATTAGCTTCAACCTGGCAAGGCGCGTGAAAACGGGCGGCCATCGAAAAGGAGCTTCCATGATCACCATTCCTGCTCTGCGACTCCAGCAGTTCGGGACCAACTTCTATCAGGCGTCGCTGTCGATCGACGCCGTGCGGAAGCTGGTTCAATTCGAGGTATTGTCCTTCGGCAAGACGCCGGAGGCGGCGCGAAAAGGCAGGAAATCGCCGGCCGGAATCCACTGGGACGAGTTGGAGAAGCGTATTGCGTCCAGCGAGAAGGCCTACCAGCGTCCTCTATTGAAGAAGAAGATCGACGAGCTGGTGCGGTACTTTCGTGAGCGGCTCGAACACATGGACCTGGCCCCGGTTCCGGGCGCGGTGATCCTCACCGCCGAGAACAGACTGGACTTCAAACCGGCGTCGGCCAGAAGCTCCGCGGGCAATCTCGAGTTGCCCGAGGAAGAGGGGCTGTTCCGCGCCCTGGACGGACAGCATCGCCTGGTCGCGCTCGACGAGCTGGCACGCACGGACGGCGACCAGCCGATCGTGGCCGAGGCCTTACGCACGCTGACGGTGCCCGCGGTGATCTTCGAGAACCTCTCTCCCGGGCACGCCGTGGAGATGTTCGTCACCATCAACACCAAGCACACGAAGCTCAAGAAAGACGTAATCGTGAGCCTCTCCGGCCGAAGGCTCTACCGCGACGAGCGCATGGCCGTCGCCCACGACATCATCCGCTCCCTCAACGAGCGGCAGGACAGCCCGTTGTGCGGCAACATCAAGATCCTCGGCGTGGGCGCCGGAAAAGTGGCGCAAGCGCCGCTGGCCAGCGAGATCGAGAATCTCTTCAAGCACCTGGAAGTGGCCGGCACGGCCGCCGCGAAAAAATTCATGGACAATGCGCGGGGATTCTTCTTGACGTACTTCAAGCAGATCGCTCAGGTATTCCCCAAGGCCTGGAGCGGCCGGAAGTACAGCCTGCGCGGCGGAACCGCCCTCAGAGCATTCATCCGGGTGGCGCCGGACGTGATCGCCGCCTGCCGGGAGCGAGGCCTCGATCACACGTCGGCCGTGGACCTCGGACGGGTCTTGTCGCCATGGGCCGATCGCATCGGCGACCAGCGCTTCGAGACCGAGGGCGAGTGGCGCCAAAAGAGCGTCGGCGGCGGATCGAGAGCGGTCGACATCCTGGTGCGCGAGCTGCGGGACGCATTACGATAAGAGGAAAGCGCCGTGACGAATAAAAACCGCCGACGAGATCGCTCGTTTGAAACAGCGCATGGACGCCCTGGAGAGTCTCGTTGTCGACATTCTGAGAAGAGAAGCGCTCGCGAAGACGGTGACCGAGAGATTGGGGACGGCCAGGAGAAAAGAGAAGCGGAAGACCGGACAGAAGATCAAACGGAGACCGCCTGGGCGAACGCCGGCGAAACGGCAACGATGACTTACGTACTTGATGCGATCGAGAACGGGAGGGTTTTAAAACCCGCTCCTGCTCAAGCGACGACCGTCGGGCGCTGAAAACGCGGCGATCGAACGGGCGCTCATATCCGGCAGTAGGCACGAAAGAAAAATCGACGATCCCCGAGACGTGCTTCGGGGCCGGCGCCGAATGTGCCGCAAAGATTATAGTTTTTCTCGATCCAGTCGGCCAGACGAAGCTCATAATCCCGCCCCCAAACGTCGGCGCCGAATTCAACCGTCGGACGATTGGCGATGAAAATGAGCCGCGTGTCCGTCTCCTTCAGTCTTCTAATCGAGCGTTCCTCGTCGAGCAAGCCGGGGGTGACGATCTCCTCGTTGAAAGGGTTGCGACGACCGGTGAAGAAGAGCAGCGAAGTGCCTTCGGGCAAGACGGCGACCGTCTCCCCCGGCGCCGTGCGTTTCTCGATGAAACGCATCGCGCTCTCGAAAGCCTCGCCCTGATCGGAGCGAATCACCATCGTTCCTCGCGGCGTGCGCAAAGGGTGTGCGTATCGACCGCGATATCGACACACGACGGCGATCGCGACGCCGGCGGTCAGCGTGAAAAGCACGGCCAGCGCAAGACGGCGCGTGACGGCGCGCGCCGGAAACCGCGCCAGGCGCGGCAGATAAACCTGCCACAGGTGGACGAAGAGGATCACCGAGGCCGGGAGAAGATACGAGCTGTAGGCCCCCCCGCTACGAACGCGAAGAGCCATGCGCGCCAAACCGGCCAGAGCGAACAGCGTCACGACGATCAAGGCGGCCGTGCGACGATCCGGGCCGGCGATACGCCTGCGACGCCGCACATGCCGCGACAGCGTCACGATCAGAAAAACGATCAGGAAAGCAGGCATCGGCAGGAATGGCCCGAAATCGACTCTGGCCAGCGGAATCGTGAGCGCGACGGCCGCCGCGAGAGCCGCCGCCGCCAGAATCAATCTTCGCCATGAACGCGGCGATCGCCGGCGCGCTTCCGGCGTTATTCCGTAACCGGCGAGCAGCAGCAACGCCGCCAGGAAAGCCAGCCGGAGAGTGATCACTCCCATGAGCAGAAGGGAGTCCCATGGGTTTTCAAAACCGAACATGCGCTTGTTGTAGTAGAGGATCGGCGCGGGCAGATTCTGATAAAACAAGTGGCCTTCATACGTCAGCGCGCGCCAGCCCACTTGCGCGGCGAGCGCGCCGTAAACGCCGGCCACCAGCGTCGCGGCGGGCACGAAGACAAGCGCTGTCCGCCACGCGATTCTCCTCAATCCCCCTCCGCCGAGCATGGCGGCGGCGAGCGCGGCCACGGCGGCCGAGGCGCCCATCTCCGTCTTTGTGAGAAACGCCAATCCAGTGAGAACGCCCGCCGCCAGCAACGGCCCTTCACGGCCCCCCTCAACGGCGCGCAAGCTTACGAGCAGCGCGGCCGTGGCCAGCGCACAACCATAGAGAGCCGCATAGGCGTAAGGCACGATGAAATTGCCCGACTGCTTGAAAGCACACAACCACATGACGAGCAACGTCGCGACAAAGGCCGGCGCCGGTCCCGTGAGACGGCGCGCGATGATGTAGCAGAGAGCCAGGATGAGCGCGGCGCTCACGGCGCCCGCGGCCTGAAGCACGCCGAGCGAAGGACCGAAGAGACGATAGAGGAAGGCGTTGAAATACGGGGCCAGCGGTCCGTAGATATGCCCGATATCGGCGTAGAGGCGCTCTCCGTGCAGAATCCGGAGCGGCTGGTTCATCTCCCGCCCGCAATCGACGAGCGGGCCGCCCCAGCGCCTCCAGGAACCCGCCAGACCGAGTGCGAAGGCCAGGATCAGCGCCGCGACATACGGCCACTCCCGGCGTCTCGATTTCACACGCATCCGCCTCCCGACGCTTGATCTCGCATGGCTGAGCGACGAGCGAGCGCGCCATTCTAACCCGAGTCGCCCGCGCGCGCTGATCAACGCCGCGAATCCGCGTCAGTGCGGTCGGCCGAATATGAAGTATACGGCGCACGCCGATCCCAGCAAGATCGAGCCGAGATTCAGCTCGCGAACGCGACCCGCAGCCAGTTTCATGATCGGATAGAGCAAAAGACCCGCCGTCAAACCGTTGCCGATATTGTAGGTGAAAACCATCATCGCCACGGTGGCGAAGGCGGGCACGAGCTCGGTGATGTCGTCGAAATCGATCTTGCGCACGGACGAGATCATCAGCAGCCCGACGACGATGAGCGCCGGCGCGTACGCGTAGGTCAGATGCTGCAGCGGCCGAATCAACGGCAGGAAGAAAAGAGACACGGCGAACAGCGCGGCGGTCGTCACGGCGGCCAGTCCCGTGCGCGCGCCTTCTCGAATCCCAGTGGCCGACTCGATATAAGCGCCGCTCGTCGACGTGCCGACGAGCCCGCCAAACATGCAGGCAAAGGCATCCGCCATCATCGGCTTCTCGATTTCCGGAAAGTCGCCCTTTCCGTCGAGCATGCCGCCGGCCGCGCCGACGCCCATCAGCGTTCCCAGCGTGTCGAGCAGGCTCATCAAAAAAAGCGTGAGGAGGATGGGCAGGAAGCTCAGTCGCAAAGCTCCGACGACGTCGAGCTGGAAGGCAATGGCCGAAAGATCGTACTCGCCGACAAAGGGCCAGGCGAAAACGGCGGCAGGCGCCTCGCCGAAGCCGAGCAGTCCGCCGAACGCCGCCGTGACGGCGATGCCGATAAGGATGGCGCCGCGAACGCGCCAGTGGAGCATCACGACGATCAGCAGGAAGCCGAGGGTCGCGAGAAGCACCCGCGGATCGTCGAGCGCTCCGATCTTGAGCGGCACGTCGGGCGCCGCCAGGACGCTTCCGCCAGGCAGAAACCGGAGCGCCTGGATCGGCACGCCCGTCACGAAGCTCGTCACGATGCCCGTCTCGTACAGACCGATAAACGCCAGGAAGAAGCCGATGCCCACGGCGAAGCTGTGTTTCATGCTGGTCGAAATCGAACGCGCCAGCCAAGTGCGAATGCCGAAAAAGGTGATCAGCGCGAAAACCGCCCCGCTCACGAACACCGCGCCCAAACGCTGCTGCCAGGTGATGCCGAAAGCCACGAGACCGAAGGCGATGAAGGCATTCTCGCCCATGTAAGGCGCAACGGCGATCGGGCGATTGGCGTAAAGGCCCATGAGCAGGGTGCCGAAAACCGCCGCCAGGATCGTGGCCACCGTGCTCGGTCCCTCGGGAATGCCGGCATGGCTCAGAATGGCCGGATTGACGACGATGATGTAGGCCATCGTGACGAACGTCGTCACGCCGCCGAGTATCTCTAAACGAACGCCGGTTCCGCGTTCGCGCAACTTGAAAAGACGTTGCAGCATGGCACCTCCCGTCGCTGGCCGTGGATTCCCCACCCATTTATACTATGAATTCATGAAGAATCGGTTCTGTCTCTCGTCGACGTTTATCTTGACGGCGACTCTCGTCGCCGGCGCGCCCGACGTCCGCGTGCGGGTCAATGCCGTTTACGTTCCTCCGGACGGCGCGGGCGGAGAGGGAGCCGTCGAGGCGAGGTTCGCCGTTCTCGATCCGCGAATCGTCGTCAACGAGACGCCGCCTCCGCGCCTTGAGCTCGATCCGGGGCAAGCGATATTGATCGACAGGCAGCCTCCG
>JAFGSN010000224.1 GCA_016934575.1 Vicinamibacteria bacterium | reverse complement strand
GAGGCCGGTGTCGAGCGCCTGATAGACGATGCTCATCCCTCCCTGTCCGATGTTTCCCAGGATCTCGTATGGACCGAGTCGCGTGCCGGACGGAATGGGTTCGCGCGTTTTCATGGCGCCGTGCGCACGAGTCGAAAACCGACATCATTGCGCCTCTTGTCCGGATTCAAGCCCTCGCGCCGCGTGATGGCGACCAGTTCGGGGCTGCTTACCGGAACGGACCAGCTCCCGCCGCGGATGACACGGTCGGCGCTCTTTTGAGTAAAACGGTCCCGACACCATTCATAAACGCCGCCGACCATATCGTGAATGCCGAGAGCATTCGGGCCGAAACTTCCAATGGGGCATAGCTTGCCGGTCCCGAAGCAACAGCGGCCGACAGGGCTGGCTTCTCCCCAGGGATACGTGCGAATGCGGGCGCCGCCCCGCGCCGCGTATTCCCATTCCGCTTCGCTCGGTAAATGGTAACTCCGTCCGGTGGCTTCCGAGAGCCAACGCGCGAACATCGCGGCTTCTTTCCAGGAGACATTGACGACAGGGAGACGACGGGGTGTGCCCCAATATGGCGCTTTGGGAGGCCGGACGCCCGTCTTTTCACAGTAAGACAGATATTGTTCATTCGTGGTCTCGAATCGAGCGATGTAATACTTCTCGCCCGGACCATCCGTGACGAGGATCATCTGGGGCTCGATCCCGGGGACACGCGGCGCCTGTATCGCCGGAGTCATCGTTGGCGCAGGGGAGCGCAACGCGGTTTTATCGCCGACTCCGGCTCTTTCCAGCGCAGCGATCAGGGACAGGTCTCCTCCAGACTTGCGAATGACGTCGAGGCGTTCGGAGGTCGGGATGAAATCGAGCCCGTAACGGGCGACGAGGATTTCGATACGTTTGGTGGCGACGCCTGACTGTATCAGGAAAACGAGTTCCGATTCCTTGAGAGGCCCTCTCTGGACGACCGTCGCGACGCTTGCTGTCGCAACGGTCAGGATGAATCCGACGAACCATCCGCAATACGCACGCCGCCGAAAGACTATCACGCGCGCGATTTTGACACCGACTCGCTTGATCCGGCAAATGGATCGATATCGCGGTTTGGATGCAGCCAGAGACCACGTTAAAATGGCACTGGTAAACGTCGGCGGCGTAGCCAAGTGGTTAAGGCGGAGGTCTGCAAAACCTCTACTCTCCGGTTCGAGTCCGGACGCCGCCTCCATGCTTTTGGTCTCTGTCCAGTTAGGAATCGGCAAATGTCCTCTTCGCGGGACAATGCCATGTGTTTTGATGGATCAAGCGCCCATTTTACCCCTGTTGGCATTGGCACTTATTGTGCTTAGGTTCTTTTAGGCGGGGCTTTTTCATTGCCCCGAGGAGGAAGGATCATGAATCGAGTGGCGACAGTGCTCACCGTGGCATTCCTCGGTCTTCTACCGCGTTTCAGCATAGCAGACGGCCTGGAAGTCCGCGCCGGCGCGTTCTTTCCTCGTGCCGACAGCGGCGCGAGGGAAGAATGGCTCTACGATCTGTTCCAGGACCATTCGGATCTCTACACGGTCGGTCGATCCGATTGGGTTGGCGGCGTCTTTGGAATCGAGTTCACACGCCGGCTGGCCCCGCACCTGGAACTGGGACTCCATGTCGATGGCTATTCAAGAACGAACGATACGAGCTACCGAGACGATCGAGCGGTTCTTCAAACACTTCGTTTGAGTATGGTTCCCTTGGGCATTTCTCTCAAGCTCCTGGCGTCGGATCGGCGAGCGAGCATCCAGCCCTACATCGCCGTGGGGGGCGACCTCGTGATCTGGAAGTACGAGGCTTGGGGGGAGTTTTACCTTGACGCCGATTCGTATGACTTCGATTGGGGGGAGTTCGAGTCCACGGGCGTGGCGCCAGGGTTGCATGTCGCCGCCGGCGTGCGCGTTCCGATCAGCTACGACTTCAGTCTGACGGCCGAAGGACGTTATCAGTGGGCTGAATCCGATATGGGCGATGATTTTCTGTACAACAGGATTGACCTCTCCGGCGCATCGGCCACGGTCGGCTTCCATATGCGCTTCTGAGCCTGAGCAACCCCTTCATGAGACCGGTTCACGATAGTCTGGAATGACGTGCGCATGCTCCACGTCAAACGCGAGTGATGGTTCTTAACCATTGCTCGCGTTTGTTTATGGTTGGGGCCCGCGCTAGGATGGATCTTGAGGTCGTGGATAAAGAGGCTCGGCTGGATTCACGGCCATAGGAGGAGCATGAGGCGTCTTGGGGCGATTTGCGCGAGTGTCGTGGTTATCACGACCGTCCTGGGCGGATGGCTGGGCGGGCGCGTCCTGGCTCGCGAGGATCGTCTTGAGGACCATGTTCGACTCTTTTCAGGCATGCTCGCCGCCATCGAGCGTGAGTATGTAAGCGAGGTGAAGAGCGACCGGCTCATCTCTTCATCGATCAACGAGATGCTGCGCACGCTCGACCCGCACTCGAGATTCCTCGAGCCGAGGGAAAACACTTACCTCCAGGAGCGGCAGCGCGGGTCCTATCACGGACTCGGCATCTCGGTCGTGTCCGTGGAAGGCAATATCACTGTCGTGGCGCCCTTCGAAGGGACGCCGGCGCACCGTCTCGGGATTCGCGCCGGCGACATCATCAGCCGCATCGACGGCGTCGATGCTCGAGGAATGAACCTCGAGGACGCCGTGCGAAAGCTGAAAGGACCCAAGGGAACGTCGGTGCGCGTCACGATCGTGCGCCAGGGATACGACACGCCGCTCGAATTCACCGTGATAAGGGACGAGATTCCGCTACATTCCGTTCCTTACGACTTCATGGTCACGCCGACCACGGGGTATATCCGTCTCACCGACTTCAACGAGACGACGGCATGCCGTGGCAGCGATCCGCCAACTTGCGAGCGTGAGCTGGAAAGAGCCTTGGGGCGCCTCAGTGAACAGGGCGCTCGCTCGATCATCCTCGATATTCGTGACAATCCCGGAGGTCTTCTCGACCAGGCGCTGGCTGTGGCTAACCTGATACTGCCCAAGGGAAAGCTGATCGTCTTTACTCGCGGACGAACGAAACGAGACGAGACCGACTTCGTCACCGAGGGGCCGGGGCGTTTCGCCGACGTCCCCCTCGTCCTGCTCGTTTCCCGGCATTCCGCCAGCGCCTCGGAAATCGTGGCTGGAGCCGTGCAAGACCACGATCGCGGCTTGACGGTGGGTGAACGCACGTTTGGCAAAGGTCTCGTGCAAACGGTCATGCCGTTGCGCAGTGGTCGCGGTTATGCGCTGGCCTTGACGACGGCGCGGTACTACACGCCTTCCGGAAGATTGATCCAGCGTGAGTATGCCTCGACCGCGCTCGAGGACTACTTCTCGCCGACGCGCCGGAGCGAATGCGGGGAGAACTTGGGAGAGGCTCAATACACGGACGCGGGCCGCCGGGTATTCGGCGGCGACGGCATCGGACCCGATTTCTGCGTGGCGCCCGAAGCGTCGCCCAAGATTCTCTCTTATCTCGATGCGCGACGCGCGTTCTTCGATTTTTCGATGCGCTATGAGAACGGCGACGATGAAAACGGGCGTGTCTCGAGCGCCGGCGAAAGGCCCGACAATGCTTCGGAGCGGATTATGAAGATCCACGCCGATTTCGAGGTCGACGAGGCCGTGTTCCTGCAGTTTCGAGACTTCCTGCGCGAGCGTGAGATTCGTTTCGACGAAGAAGAGCTCGAGGAGCATCGCGAGGCGCTTTCACGACGAATTCTCGAAGAGGTGCTCCGGCAGGTCTTCGGTGAAGGGCTGGCGAGAAGACGGACGCTTCAGTGGGATCCCCAGGTTCAGAAAGCGCTTGAAGTCATGCCCCTGTCCGAGCAGCTACTCAAGAGTCCGAAGGAGTACATCGCCGATCGAGCGATCGCCTCATCTCCATGACGCTCGACCGCGCCGGGAGGATCGCCGTGGATCGGCTTGGCCCCAGCCTCCAATCCCGTTTTCAAAGACCTTTCTCACGATGCGCCGGTCGAAGCTTGAAAGCCTGGAAACGCGCATGCTACGCTCGGCCTGATTCGGATGAACGAGAACGATGATCGACGTCGGCGGACGGAGTCCACGGAGATCTGGGTAAAATGAAAGTCTGGTCGCTCGTTGGCATTTTTTCTCTGTCGTGTTGCTCGGGCGTTCTGTATGCCGCCCCGACCCCGTGCGACGAGATTCTCGCCAATCTCAGGAGTCCCGCGGCCAAGACGCGTCAGCAGGCCGCCTCCAGCCTCGCTACGCAGAATTGCGCGGATGGAATCGAAGCGCTGTCGGCGATCGTGAGAGACGCGGAAGTCGAAGTGCGTCTTGCGGTCGTCAAAACTTTGAGGAAGATGCACGATCGTCGTGGAATTCCGGCCTTGACGACTCTGACTCGCGACGGATCGCCCGATGTGCGCTCCGAGGCGGTGCGGGGGATCCTGGAGACCTATTCCGAGACGAGTCGGCGCGGCTCAATGGATCGAATACTGGATGTATTCTCCGACGATGACGAGTTGACAGTGATTGCGCCATGGGAAGAGGTCGATCCGGCCGTTCACCGAGCTCTCTCGGGACGTTTGCGTGACGAAGCGGCGGCCATACGGAAGGACGCCGCGACAGCGCTGGGCGTGCTACGCGGCCGATCCGCGATCGATGATCTGGTCATGGCTTTGAACGATCCGAATGACGGCGTCAGGGCCCAGGTGGTGACGGCGCTCGAGCGCCTGGGCGCGGAAAAAGCCGGCGGCGCTCTCATACCGCTACTGAACGACGACTCCATGGACGTGCGTTCCCGCGCGATTCGCGCCGTCAAGGAGCTACGCGTAAGGGACGCCGCGCCCATGCTCAGGGAGATTTACGCCGCGAACCGGCCGCGAGGCGTTCAACAGGCGGCGTTGGCGTCTCTCAGTCACATCGGCGATCCGCGGCAACGGGATTTTTTCCTTTCTCTGGCCCAGGATCCGGATCCGGAGACGCGCCGCTGGGTCATCGAGGGTTTGGCGCGCATTTCGGATCGCTCGCTGCTCGCGGCGTTCAAGAAAGACTTCCAGCGTGAAAGGGACGAGAGCCTTCGTCTGGCCCATGCTTTTGCGCTCACTCTGCTTGGTGATCGCGCCTTCATCGACACACTGGTGCTGGGCCTGTCCTCGCGAACGTCCGGCATGCGCTGTCGTAAGTACATCATCGAGCTCGGTCGCGCCTATCTCACGGATCTTTACCCTTATCTTGGCGACCCGGACGCCGGCATTCGCGCCGGGCTTGCCGGCGTGTTGGGACAGATCGGGGATCCGGCCGCGATCCCATATCTCGAACCGCTGCTCAGGGATCCCAGCGTGCGTGTCACGGACGAGGCCAACCGCGCCGTCGAACGATTGCGTCGGATGCAGGGGAGCGTTGAAAGCGACACCGAGCCACAGGAGGACGTGCCAGCGATTCCGTCGGATGAGATGAGTGCGCCAATGCCGGATTAGATGGAGAAAGGTTGGCTTCGTCATGAAAGCGCTGCGTGCTTCAATGCTGTTGATGATTTCAATCGCCTGCCAGCAGTTTCCTTTCGTGAAGAAAACACCCGACGTCTCATCGCCGGCGCCGGCAGGTCCGATTGCCGAGGCCCGATCGTTGCTCGACCAGGGGCAGCTCGACGCGGCGCTCGCCACACTGCTAACGCTTCCCGAAGATCCCGAGAGTCTGTATTATCAGGGCCTGGTATGGGCCAAGAAAGCGGAGCTTTCACCGACGCCGGCCACGGCGCGACCGGCGCCAGGGGAGCGCGCGCCTGAGTTCAAGACGGAGGAAATCAGGGCGCTTCACCTGCTCGACCGCGCTATCAGTCTGCGTCCTGACCTGGCGGGCGCCCACCTCGCGCAGGCTGACTTGCTCGCTCCGCACGCCATCCGACGTTTCGCGCTTGAGAAGGCTGCGCGCCAGGCAAGCGCGGATTCACGGCGCGGTCGCCGGGGGCCGATCGTGTCACTTCCCGCTCCGGATCCGGCGGAGCCCGACTATCGGCCCGAACGCGTCGTGTCGCTATATCAGGAAGCCGCGCGCCTCGACCCGACTTCGATCGCCGCGGTGGATGCGATCTTGCGTTTCTCAACGCGCATGCATCGCACGGTCGATGTCGAATGGTGCTTGAGGGAGCTCGTCAACCGGAACCGTGAGAGCGCGGAGCCCCTTGTTCAGTATGGCGATTTCCTGTTGCAGGAGAAACGGGATACGAAGAGCGCGATCGAAAAATACCGACAAGCGTTGATCTGGCGTCCCGACGACGAGGCGATCAACGCCAAGATAGCCGACATTTATATACAGATGGGACGAGTGCATTTTGACGCCGGCCAATGGGCCTCGGCCGAAGCAAGCTTTCGCGAAGCGCGCAAACACGTGTTACGTCAAGACTCTCCCCAGGATCTGAAGCTCAGGGATTACATGCAGCGACTGGCGGCGATTCGCACCGTCAAGTCGCGCAAGCAGTGACGGTCGTCTGAACGCGTCGCGGCGCCGGCGCTCATGCTAATCGAGCGCCACTCCAAGCAACTCAGGTTCGATTGCCAGCCGTATGCCAAAGCGCGAGAGAACGGCGTTGCGGATGTCGCGCGCCAGAGTCATGACATCGCGTGCCGTGGCGCCGCCTCTGTTGACGATCGCAAGAGCGTGTCGCTGAGAGAGGCCGACGCGGCGTCGACGGAAGCCGCGCGGGAACCCGGCACGCTCGATGAGCCAAGCTGCGGAAATCTTAACCAATCCGTCGGCAAGTTCGTGCGCTGGAGGCCCTGATTCAGAGGCGGCGCGGGATTCCCGGCGAACGGCGTTGCGTACGCTTTCGAAAACATCCGTCGTGACGATGGGATTCACGAAGAAGGATCCCACGCTGCGTGAGTTGGCATCGGCGTCGTCAAGGACCATCGATTTGCGTCGTCTCAACGTCATGACGGCGTTCCTCACGTCTCGCGGCGTTGGAGAGTCCGTTCCGCCGTCATGCAGCATGCGCGCCAGTTCCTCGTGGCGAAGTCGGGCGGGCTGTTGTTCATGCAACAACAGCCTGACCGCTAGGATGAGATAGCGTCCTTTGTCCATGGCCTTGAAGCGGCTCATGCGATATCCGAGGCCGCATTCATCGGCATGAAACGAGACGAGCGACCCGTCGCGGAGGTCGAGCGCCTCGACCTCGATCAGCGTATCGCCGACCTGCTGTCCATAGGCGCCCAGATTCTGAATCGGCGTTGCGCCCGCGGATCCGGGTATGCCCGAGAGGCATTCGATTCCCGAAAGACGCTCGGCAACGCTCCATTCCACGATGTCATCCCAGATCTCGCCGGCCCCAAGCGTGATGGCGATGCCGTTCGCTTGACGAATCAGGCGCCTGGAGCGCAAAGCGGCACGCAACACGAGTCCGGGAAATCCTTCGTCGGAAACGACCAGATTGCTGCCGCCGCCCAGGACAAAAAGCGGCAGCTTCTCCTCCCGTGCCCATTGCAGCGCCCGTCGCGCCGTCTCCAGATCGGCGTGCACGTCCAGGAGATAGCGGGCCGGACCGCCAACGCCAAGCGTGCATAACGGCGCCAGCGGAACGTTTTCCCTCATAGATGCCGTGCCTTTTGAGTCGTGACTCAAAAGCGTCGGAGGCAACGTTCATTCCTCGGAGCGTTCCAGAGCTCTGATCCCGCGGCGCATGGGAATCCAGAACACAAGAACCGCAACGATCGTAGCCAGAGAGAAGGCCGTGATCATGCGCGCGAGATTGTTTGGCGACAGCGAGAGGTCGCGATGGAAATGCCAGAGATAGATGGACGTGGGCCACGCGAGAAGCACGATCTCAGTGAGAATGAACAAAACAGCCAACACCATATAGGCGACGCCGCCGAAGGAGCTCGCGACCTGCGTCGGATTGTCCGCTCGATATCGCGGATAGGAGGCGCCCATTCCGGCGGCGAGACCGACGAGGCTAAAGGACATGAAGAAGATGGCGGCGGCGGACACGGCCTTCAGGAAAGGATCGGCGCCCATGAACTCATTTGACAAAATTGTCAAGGTTTCGGCCAATATAAGCGTCGGTATCAGTCCCGTCCAGAATTTGATCCAGAGGAACGATCGCATGTCGACGGGAGCGGAGCGCACGATCCAGAACGCCGCTCCCTCGATCGAGACGGCCGGGAAAACGAGACGAACGGCCAAGGCGGCGAGGATGAACGCCGCCGTCGTAAGATTCAGGAAAGCGTAAGCGCTTTTGACGAGTCCGCTTATATAGGGGATCTGGCTGAGGTCGAGGACGTGAAAGTTGTAAAGATAAACGAAAGCCAGCGCAAGAAGCAGAAGCAGTTGAGACCACTGCGTTGTGTCGCGTAAAAAGACCTTGACGTCCTTGAGAAGCAGACTGCGTTTTGCGGGTTCGAAAGGCAAGCGGCGCACGAATTGCTCGATCCAGCGCAAGCGCGTGAAGCGAGCCTTGCGCGCTTCTTGCGCCTTGCTCCAGCCCGAGAAGTAGCGTCGATCGAAGGCGATGCGCAGGAGAAGAGTGAACGCCATCGCCGTCGTCGTCAGGCATCCCAGATGCAACCAGTCCACTTGTCCGTGTAGAGCCGTGAAGAGCGTTTCACCCACCCAGAATGAAGGCAGAAAGGGCGTCCATCTTGACTCAAGCGCAGTGAAAAACGCCGTGACGTCGGGAAGCGATCGAACGTTGAATAGCTGCTCGGGACGCAGGAACCGCACGAGCAGGATCAGGGACACCGTGAAGGCCAGTCCGGCGAGGAGCAGGATGTCGCGCGTGCGTCGAGCGGGAAAGACGTTCACAAGCAGAAGGGTGGCCGCGCAGCCCAGGGCGACGGGAATGACGACGAATGAAGGGAGAGCGACGCTTGCCATGACGTAGTACAGGGGACTTGCGCAGCTCGCCATTCCAATCGCCAGAAGCGCCGGTAGCAGAAACGCGATCACCATCCATGATGCTTGTCCACATGTCCGCAGGAAGCGTGAGTAGAAGAGGCGGCGGCCTGTCGTCGGCGCGGCCATGAGCAGCCAAAGATCGTCTGAAAGGAAAAATGTCGAAAGCGACACCACCAGGCCGCTGAACGCGAGAAATGATAGAAAAACCAAAAAAAGCCAAGACAACGATAAGCGCACGAGGTACTCCCCGAGCTCCTCGTAGTCGAGCGCTTGCCAGGTGACCCAGAAAGCGACGGCGAAGAGCGCAGCGCTCACGAAAAGACCGATTCCGCCGAATATGAGAAGCCGCAGCAGGTCGCCGCGCTCGCGGCGCTTGATTCGATTACGCAGCGCGTATGCGATGGGCAGCAGGAGATATGGAAAAGGCGCGTTTATCTCCATGGCGCTTCCGCGAATGGAGGCATCAGAGAGTCTCATGGATTTCTTGAAGTCCTTCGCCTCCGGTAAGCTTGAGAAAAATCGGCGTCAGGGCATGATCCTCGCTTTGTGCGAGGGCGCGAAGGTCGGCGACGGTTCCGCTCGCCAGTATTCGTCCCCGATGGATGATGCTGATTCGATCACAAACCTCCTGAGCCACCTCGAGCGTGTGCGTGCTCATAAGTATTCCCATGCCCTTCCGGCTCATGCGCCGGAAGAAATCCTTGACCAGACGGGCGCCACGGGGATCAAGGCCGACCATGGGCTCGTCAACGACAACCGCCGCCGGTCGATGCAGAAAGGCGGCGCACATGACCAGGCGTTGTTGCATGCCATGGGAAAAGCTCTCGATCAGCTCGCTGCGCCAGGATGCGATGTCGAAAAGCTCGAGCAGCTCAGAGATGCGATCCGAGAGGCCATCACGGTTTTCCAGGCCGTACAGTCCGCCATGGAAGCGGAGGAATTCCTCGGCAGTGAGCTTTTCATAGAGGAACGGCCTGTCAGGAATAAAGCCGAGAGAGCGCTTGGCGGCGGTGGGGTCAAGCATCAGATCATGGCTGTTGATAAGAATGCGACCCGCGTTGGGCTTGAGCAAGCCCGCAATCATACGGATCGTCGTCGTCTTGCCGGCGCCATTGGGACCAAGAAACCCATGGATCTCTCCAGGCGCGACGCTCAGAGTCACATGATCCACGGCGGTGAATCCGCCGAAACGCTTGACGACTTCAGAAAGCTCGATCATTGCCCTTCGCTCTCTCGACTCATGATTCGGGACGCGACCAGCAAGACTTTCTTCCGGCCGCGCGGCGTGGAATGGGGATATCGATTGGGCGCAGGTCGTTCGAGGGGCGTCCCACGAATATCGGCGTCGAGTCCGGCTTGAACTCGACATCCAGAATGTCGATGGAGAGATTCCCGATCGCGGCCGTGATCGCGGCTTGCTGTTCCAGGCTGCCCCGAGCTAAGCGTAAATGCGTGGCGTCGGCCGGGAACTGGTTGAAAGTCGGATCCACGGCGATCCATCGGCCGCTTTTAGGCGTCTCCTCGATGAAGACCTCGACCCAGGCATGATAGTAGAAGGCGCCCAGCAGATGAACCAGTCCGACCGCCATACGCGCCGGCAAGCCGGCCGCGCGAGCCAGTGCCACATAAAGCGCCGCATGCTCGTTGCAGTCGCCGACGCGCGTGCGCAGCACTTCGCGAGCGGAAGGCAAGCTGATTGTGGGCTTCTTTTCGAGCAGCGAGTGCACGTGACGAACCAACCGTTCCGCCTTGACGCGGGGCTGGGTGATGCCTTCGAGGGCGCGCGTCGCCTCAAGAAGGATTTCCGGATCATCACTCTCGATCAGAGGTTCGGGCAAAAGCGCCATCTCGACGGAGTCGTCACGCGGGCCGCTTGTTGCCCCTTCGTCGACTATTTCCACGATATCCCCGGAGACGCTCTGGCCGGCGCCCTGCAAATCCGGACCGCGCAGTGATTCAGGAATCCCTTTGACCCGCAATTTGAGCTTCGTCACCGACGTCGGATCGTCTATGCGCGTACGGAGATGAGGCACGACTGCGACGGCGCGCGCCAGGTCGTTGTGCATCGAGCCGGGCGCGGCCAGGGCGATGGCGCGTTGGGGCGTTTCCTTGACGATCATAAGTCCCCAGGGGCTTTCCTCGCGAACGACTTCTCCGACATCCGTGATCCATGACGTCGTGCGCAATCCAAGAAATTCCGTTCTCAAACGGAAAGCGGGGGTGGGAAGGCCGGCGACATGCACGAGATCGCGACGCTCGACCACGATCTCCATGGGAGCGCTGCGCAGGGTCGCGGGATCAAGGATCGATAGAGTGAAGCGCCGGCCTGGCGACATGCCTAAAGATGCCAGACGGCGGCCGAGATTCAACGACAGATCGGGTGTTTCGGTGAGTTTCTTTGTCTGGGTGCGCTCGCCTGCGGAGTTCTTGATTGAAAGGCGTAGAGAGAGGCCGTCGAGACGGCCCGAAACTTTAACGGATCCTGTTCCGGAATCGAGCGTGAAATCGAAGGAGCGAAGCTGGTAAACCCGGCTCACTCGAACGGATGTGTGAATGCGCGCCGCCGTTGTGACGCCGAGGAGCAGCATCCTCAATCGTCCGTCCTCCTGAATTTCATAACCGTCGTCTTGCGGGATGGTTTGCGTCACATAAAAGCCGATCTTTTCCCCTCGGTAATACACGCCTTTCCATTGAGCCGCCGCGCCGTATTGCGCCAGATCGCCGGCGATCGTCTGCGACCGGGCGTCGAGTTGAGTGTGACGGATGAGCGAGCCCATCAGCGCAATCCAGCCGGTCAGGGCCAGGACGGTGCCACATCGAGAAAACCATGATGGAATGGGTCGAAAGAGCCGCATCCGCGCTCCAGGGACGGCGCAACGTCCCTCATAAACTACATTATCACAGATGGCGCGAGGCGATGGATGATGTCCGCAGCGACTGGCCGTCTCGCTGGCCGTGTTTTTTGAGGAAAACGATCGATGTGCTCCAAACAAAGCACAGGAGACGCTCGATAATGATAGCGCACGCCAGCATGTAGACCAGTATGAATGCCTGCGCTTCGAATGCGCCGGCGGTCGTGATGAGGACAGGCATGGTCAATATCGCGAGACTGACGCAAGTCGATAGCCAGAGAACCGCGCGGGAGCGGGGCTTATGCCGACACCATATGAAGAATGAGAGAAAAACCAGACCGACGCACCAGACGACCGGAAGGGGAACGACGACGCGAAAGGCGGCGAATCCCATCCAGTCGGCTGTCGTTACCCGGCTGTAGTGAAAGCCGATCTTGCCTTCGTTTGGCGCGAGTGGCGGAGTCGTCGCGGGATCCTTCTGCGCGCCCAGTTGATAGAGCTTGATCTGCGTGACGACGGCGTAGAGACGTTGCGCGAGGATGCGTAGATACCACAGTGGGTCGGAGCGCACGCTCGCCAGCACCTGATCGCGAAAGAAAGCCTCGCGCTCCGGCGCGCCCATGTTGCGTTCATAGACTTGAACCTCACGCGGGACATCACGATCAAAGCCGGCGTCGAGGAACGCCGCGAGCGCAACGTGATCCGCCCAGACATAACCCTTCGTGCGATCGAAATCCCCAAGACCTTGCCATACTCCCAGCCAGATTTCGTGCTGTTTCGCCGGTCGCACGACGAGGTAAGGCCCGACGAGCAGAATCACGCCCAGAATAAACAGCGCCACAAGCCGTAGATCACGTTTGTCGATTATCGCGATGGAGTTATCCGCAGGCCTTCTTCGATCGATGCGCAAGCGGCGTGCGCCAAGCGTCATCGATAGCAGAATTCCCGGAAGAAGCGTCAGCGTTCCATTGCGACAGAGGGCGCAGATCGCCAGAATCGCGCCCATGAAGCAAGCGCGCAGCGCAAAGGATCCATAAGATAGATGGTTGCCCAGAATCATCGAGACGCCCAATGCGACGGCGCCGAGCAAGGCGATAAAGTGAAAGCCGATGGCGACATATGGCGTCGCCATCGATTCAACGAAGAATGGCGAGCTGGCGAAGAGGACCGCGAAGAGAAAACCGGCGAGGAGGTGATCGGCAACGGCGAATTCCCACACGACCCAGATCAGAACAGGAACGCACATGAATACTGTCAGCCAAAACAACAGGAACGGCGATACGCCTCCCAGATGACGGAATCCTTGCGCTGTCAGCCAGGCGCGTCCAACGTCGTCGTTCATGCGATGAACGACATGGCCGGGGCGTGCCGGCGGATCGCGTCTCAGCGTCCGCCAGAATTGCCAGGGGCGGATGTCTTGCATCAAGACCATCTTGCGTATGTAGTTTTGTAGGCCCCGCATGTACGTTTTCGCGGCTTCATCGGAGAGCGTCACGGACGGACGGCCCGTGGGCTCGATATGCTCGAGGTAGTCCGTCGTGGCGACGCTCATATCCTCGCCGTATCGACGCCACTGGTCGAGATGATGGATTTCTCCGGTCGTCCAGCGGATGTAATTGGCAAGAAGAATCAGGCTAGGGAGACAGGAAACGAGCAGAACGATCAGCCGCCTTGGCATTGTCATGTGTTTTCTTGACATCGTCGCGCTCGAATGACCGATGGCGTGATCTCGCCGGTGGAAGACGAGGCTCGGATTCCCGCCAGAGTGTACATCGCATCGAGCATTCCCTTCCACGGCTTCAATGAGAACGGCGGGGACATGACCGTGTCATGCCGGGACGACCGTGACGACGGTCCGGGCAGCCGCGCGAAAGCCCGCGGCAGGATGAGTTAGACTCACTAATCGGGCTTGGAGTGGGATTTAATGGACTTGTGTCTGTCGCGACCGTTCGGGATCGAGTCGCCGGCGCCGATCGAGATTGTGCTTGTGCGGCCGAAGAGAGGCGGCAACGTCGCCGCGACTGCGCGGGCGATGAAGAACATGGGGCTCGCGCGTCTGGCTCTCGTGGACGCGCGCATGCCGAGCGTGGAAGAGCGTGCCCTGGCCTATGGCGCTCTCGACATCCTCGACGCCGCTCGACGCGTGTCTGTTTTGAGCGAGGCGCTCGCGCGTTGTGTTTTCGTGGGAGGGGCCTCGGCTCGCGCCGGAGGCGGGGAATGGTCGCCGCGTGATTTCGCTTCCGAAGCGACAAAACGCCGATCCGCAGGGCCCGTGGCCGTCGTTTTCGGTCCCGAAGACAGCGGCTTGCGCAACGACGAGCTGCGTCTTTGTCACGTTCGCGTTCGCATTCCGAGCGCGCTCGATCATTCCTCGCTCAACTTGGCTCAGGCCGTCTTGATCATTGCCTACGAACTGAGATTGGCGGGCTTGGCCGGATTCACCTCGGCGAGCAAAACGGAGCCGGCGAATGTCTCGGAGCTGGAGGGGTGCCTGAAAACGTTTCGGGATGCCTTGCTCTCGATCGGCTACTTGAATCCCGAAAATCCCGGCGCGATACTCTCCGAGTTGCGCGGTCTGATCGCGCGCGCCCAGCCATCGTCACGTGAAGTGACGCTATTGAGAGGCATGGCTCGACAGATTCTCTGGGCGGCTCATGAGCGCGGCGCTTTCGGACGAGAGGTCGTGAAATCCACAAACGCGTCATGCAATAGGCGTCCTTGTCGGGAGCGATGAAATGCAGCCGGCGATCGTGAAGATCGCGAGCGACGATGTCGACATGCGCATCGTCGCTCGCGCCGTGTCGTTTCTGCGCGAGGGAGAACTGCTGATCTATCCCACGGACACGCTCTATGCCTTGGGAGGAATGGCGCTCGATTCGGGCGCCGTCCGGCGTGTCTTTGAGACCAAGCGCCGTCCGGCGAGCAAACCGCTGCCGCTGATCGCGTTCGATGCGGCGCAAGCTCGATCGCTCTGTGATGCATGGCCGAATGCGGCGCGTGAGCTGTCACGGCGCTTCTGGCCCGGCCCTATGACAATCGTGCTTATTGCTCGAAACGGTCTTCCGCCGGAAATCGTCGGGAGGAACGGAACGATCGCCGTGCGTGTTCCCGCGGCCGATTTCGCGCGCCGGCTCTGTCGAGAAGCGGGGCCCCTTGTTTCCACCTCCGCGAATCAATCCGGCGCATCTCCGGCTGTGAGCTTCGAGGCCGCATGGCGCGCGGTGGGAGAGCATGCCGCAATGGCGATCGACGGCGGATCGGCGGCTTCTCGACCTTCGACCATCGTGGACGCGACATGCGAGCCGCCGCGTCTTATCCGAGAGGGAACGATCGCATGGAGGTCCGTCAAGGACGTTCTCGACTTCCGATGATGCTTGCTAGAATATTGCCGGGCGTTTCCTGAGCGAGGAGAGCGGGCGCTGATCTGCGAGGATTTGAAAACGCGTAATCGGCACGGTCGCGTATGCGGCTCTCATCAGGCCGAGAGAGCGATCCTTGTCGGTTTATCCGGCGGCGCCGGTGACCGCGGACGCGTCGAATCCTCCTTGAACGAATTGCGCCGTTTGACTGAGAGCGCGGGCGCTACCGTGTTGACCACCATCGTTCAGGAGCGCAGGCGACCGGATGCCGCCATGTTCATTGGCCGCGGCAAGGCCGTTGATATCGCGCGGGCGATCGAGAACGCCGACGCCGATATCGTCGTATTCGACGACGAGCTTTCTCCAGCGCAGCAGCGCAATCTCGAGCGTGTTTTTGCGCGCAAGACTCTGGATCGAACGCAGTTGATCCTCGACATCTTCGCGATGCGTGCGCGAACGCGGGAGGGTCGCCTGCAGGTCGAACTGGCGCAACTCGAGTATCTGTTGCCGCGCCTCGCCGGCCGGGGCGTTCTGCTTTCCCGGCTCGGGGCGGGAATCGGCACGCGTGGACCCGGTGAAACGCTGCTCGAAACGGATCGGCGCAGGATTCGACGACGAATCCAGAGCGTGCGTGCGGAACTCGACGACGTGCGGAGGCAGAGGCGCACGTGCCGCGAAGGCCGCGGACGGAGCGCGCTGCCGATCGTCGCTCTGGTCGGTTATACCAATGCCGGAAAGTCGACGCTTTTCAACGTGCTGACGAGCGCCGGCACGGAGGTCTCGAATCGGCTCTTCATGACGCTCGATCCGTTGATACGCCGCTGCCGTCTCGATGCCGCGGGGGACGCGCTTCTTGTGGACACGGTCGGCTTCATTCACAAGCTGCCGCATCAACTCGTTGCGGCCTTTCGCGCCACGCTCGAAGAAGCCACAGAGGCGGATCTTATCGTTCACGTGATGGATGCGTCCGCGGAAGAGCCGCGCACCCAAGAGGCGGCCGTGCAACGAGCGCTGGAGGCGCTTGGCGCGGCGGATCAACCGCGAATCCGAGTATTCAACAAGATCGACCGGCTGGATTCCCGGAAACGCGCGCGTCTCGATGCGGAAGACGCCAGCGGCGTCCGTGTCTCGGCACGAAGCGGCGAGGGCGTGAAGGAGTTGCGCCGGAAGCTTACGGAGCGCCTGGCGCTGAGATTCCGCGCCGTCTGGCTGCGTTTCCCGATCGGGCGGCAGGATGAAGCGTTCCGGATCTATCGTCTCGGGCGCGTGCTTGCGCACGAAACAACCGGCCATGAAGTGCGGATTCACGCCGAGCTGCCGGAGCGCTGGCTTGAGCGTTACAAGGAGAATTTGATCTAGTGCCAAAATCCCGCGGATTACCGCCGGTTGTCGCGATTCTGACGATGCTGATCGCCGGCATCCTGTCTCAGAGCTGTGCGCCTGTTCGTGTCGTCATCTCGCCGGGAGAGGACTATGTCTTTCCCGTGGTCGAAGGCGAACGCCTTTCCGTAATGGAGCGTAAAGAGATCGAGTCCGCCTGGCGCGATGTCCTCCGCGGAAGCGTTTCATCCGCCGAGAAGCGCTTCCTGCGGTTGCTTCGCGGCGCTCCTTCGTGCGCGTCGGTCGAGACCGGACTGGCTTTCGCGAGGCTGCGAGGTCAGCGACTTGAAGCGGCGGAAAGAACCTTCGGCTCCGTGATCGCCCGGCATCCGCGGCACGTGCCGGCCTTGATCGGCGCCGCTTCCACCGCCGTCCGGCTGAATCGGAGCGAGCAGGCTCTCGATTTGTATCGAAGGGCGTTGGAGATCGAGAGAGATGAATCAACGCAGAACAGCCGTCTGATCCGGAAACGGCTTTCCGAGGTCAAGATGCGAATCACGGAACGGAGAGTCGCCGCGGCGCAGGAAGCCGTCACGTCGGGAGATACGCGACGCGCACGCGAGGAGTACGAAGCCGCGCTGGCGGCGGCGCCTGAACTGGTCGAAGTGCGCGTGACGCTGGCGGATCTGATGGCAAGCGACGGAGACCTGCAAGACGCGGTCATTGTCCTGGCGGCGGCGCCCGAGGCGGATCAGGCCATTCTGTTGCGGATGGGTGAGCTTCACTCGCAGCTTGGAGAACACGAGAGCGCGCTTCTCGCCTTTCGACGGGCCCTGGAACGGGATAGACAAAACGCGGATGTACAGCGGCGAGTGGCGGCCGCCCGGAACGCGCTTGAGCTCGATCGTCAGCCCGAGGAGTACCGTCGGATTCAAGAGGCGCCGCACATTACTCGCGCCGATCTGGCCGCGTTGGTATCCGTCAAGATCACGGCTCTTGCACGGCAGGAAGCCGGGCAGCCCGCAGTGGCCACCGACATCTCGGGCTCATGGGCCAAGGATCATGTGATCCGAGCGCTCTCGTACGGAATTCTGGGCGTTTATCCCAATCACAGTTTTCAGCCGGCGGCCGTGGTGCGGCGCGCCGAGATGGCGCGCGCCGTGACGCGCGTGCTCGACTTGTTCGATTGGCCCTCGCAGCCCGCGCCGGTGATCAGCGACATGTCAACCAACAACCTCTATCACCGGGACGCATCGCGAGCCGTTGCCGCGGGGCTGCTCGACCTGACCCGAACCGGCGCATTCGAGCCATGGCGGCCGGTTTCCGGCCGGGATGCCATGGCGGTTATCGAAGCCTTGGCGCGTCTCGTGGGACCCTGACTGGCTTTCCACGCCCCGTTTAAAACGAATAGAATAGTCGTAGCGCGAGCTTCAGCGAGAATATCTGTCGGGACACAAGGATCGAGGATTCTCGGGTGCTAGGTTTGTTCCTGTTTATCGCGATCGCTGTCGATCGGACGATCGCCGATCTCCGGCCTGCCGTGACCGGCCTGCTTCCATGGATGCTCGCCCTGGCGGGGGCGGCCGCGCTCGTGATCGGCCTGGTCCTCCTGTGGCTTGCGTTCAATCGAAGAGGAAACGCGTTCGTCACGGAATCGACGGCGATGTCGGAGCCATCGATTCCAAAGAGCCTGAAAGAAGCGCTTGGCCATGGGCGTCAAGAAGAGAGCGCGAGTCGATGGGAGAAGGCGCTCGCCGCCTATCGTCATGCGGTTCGAATCGATCCCGGCTCCATGGAAGCCTGGATCGCCCTGGGCCGACTGGGCGAGAGGTCGGGACGATGGGAGGAAGCCGTTCATGCGTACCGCGAGGCGATCGCAATCGACCGCCGCTCAACGGTCGCCTGGCACGGCCTTGGGGTTGCTTATCAACGAGGAAGGCGCCATCACGATTCGGTCGATGCGCTGCGAGAAGCCGTGCGTTTGGATTCGAGCATGATCGACGCCTGGATTCGTCTGGGAGTCATCGAAAGCCGCCTGGGGCATCATGACGAGGCGGTCGACGCGTTTCGACAGGCCGTAAAACAGCGACCTGAATCAGCGTGCGCCTGGTTCGGTCTCGCGGTGACGCTCGAACGTCAGGGCGATGTCACTCAGGCGATTGACGCCTATCAAACGGCTCTGCATCGCAGTCCCGATCTTCTCGCCGCCTATTACAACCTCGGCATTCTTCAGCGGGAGCAGGGAAGGCATGATGAGGCCGTGCGGACGTTTCTCGCGGGCGTGCGCCTCGCCCCGCGTGACGCCGAGCTCTGGTACGGACTCGGCATCACCTACGCCAAGCAAGGCAACGAGGAGGGACTGAGGGAAGTCTATTCGCAGCTCGCGACCGTGGAACCTGACGCCGCGGAGGAATTCGCCGCATCCTATCTCAAGCAGCGTGAGTCGGTTAGTCGATCGACGACGACGATCCACGGCACACGACAGACCCAACCGCCGCGCCCCAAAGGCGTGCCGACTCCGGCGGATGCGTGGTATGACATCGGCGTGTCACAGGTTCGAAATCGGCGGATCGAGGAGGCGCGGGCGGCGTTCCGCGAAGCCGTGCGACTCGACCCGGATCATACCAAGGCATGGTTTCGTCTGGGACGTCTTTGTCGTCAATACGGCGATCTCAACGAGTCGTTGCGGGCGTTTCATGAGGTCGTGCGCCGCCGCCGACGCATGGCAATGGCCTGGAACGAGCTGGGCGTCGTGTTCGGCGAGCTGGGCGACGCCGCGCGGGCGTGTCAGGCTTTTCGTACGGCCGTTCGTCTGCGGCCGGACTTCGTCGAGGCGTGGTGGGGTCTTGGCGCAGCCTGCGCCGTGAAAGAAGACTCGCAAGGATTGCGGAAGGCTCACGAACAACTCCGTTTGCTCGATCCTTCCCTCGCCGAGGCGTTTGACGCGCGAGTCGTCCGGCGGACGACGGACGATTATCCCGGTGCCCTCGCTCCCTTCTTGGCGTCGAAATCGTCCGGAATGCGCTCCGGATTCTCAACGCACTTCGCGGGTTGGATCGATTCGCTCTCGAGGAACGAACAATGGGATGTGGCGGAAAGACCGCTCCCTGGGGTAGACTCGAACGCTGATAGCGGACAGGAGACGGAAGAGAGGCGGAGCGCGGATTCGCCGTCGACCGTCCGGAGATAAACATGACCGATCGCGAGCTGTTGTGGACGGTTCCTATCTTCTCGGAAATCGCCGAGGCCGACATCGACGCTATCGTCCGTCTTTGTACGCGGCGGAAGTATCCCAAGGACACCGTGGTCTTCTTCGAGAACGATCCTGGAGACATCTTGTTCATGATCGTCGAAGGACGTATCAAGGTCACGATCCTGGGCGACGACGGCAAGGAAGTCATCTTGACGGTTCTGGGCCCCGGCGATTTCTTCGGAGAGATGGCCCTGCTCGACAACGAGCCTCGCTCAGCCACGGCCATTGCCATCGAGAGCTGCGAGCTGCTCCTGTTGCACCGGGCCGACTTCGAATCCGCCCTTGAAGAGAACCGCAGCATCAGTCGCGGTCTCGTGCGCGTGCTCTCGGCGCGATTGCGTCGGGCCAATCACCAGATCTCCACTTTGGCGCTGCTTGACGTCTACGGTCGCGTGGCGCGAGCTCTGCTCGACATGGCTCGTGACGAGGGACGCCGGCTCAAGGACGGTCACATCGCCTTTCGACGCGCCACGCATCAGGAGATCGCCAACCGTATCGGCACGACGCGCGAGACGGTGACGCGCATGCTCAAGGACCTGGAGCGCCAGAGTCTCATAGACGTAGAAGGCAAGGAGATCATTCTGCGGCCGGATTTCGAGAAAGCTTTTGACTGATGAAAAAGCTCGTAAGGATCGTTATAATTCCTTTTCAAAACACGAGGGGCCGATGTCGCACATGAAGCGGAGAATCCTTTTCCGAGACCTATCGGTCGCGACGTGGCTGCGCTTCGGAGACGGGTATGCGGATCCGCCGCCGGCGGCCGTTGCGCAACACAGTAATCAGAAGATCTGATCCGACCTCGGACCCCGCGATGGCGTTGCGAAGCTGCGTAGCCTCGACGACGGCCGCGCCATTGACCTCGATCACCACGTCGCCCGGCTCGACGCCGGAACGATCGGCTGGGCTGTCGCGTAGCAGCTCCCAAACAACGGCGCCTTGTGGCGACGGCAATCCGAGGGCGGTGGACATGTTTTCGTTCAGGTCGCCGATTCTCGTGATGCCGACGAAACCTCGCCGAACGCGGCCGTGCGCCACGATTTGCTCCACGACTTTACGCGCCAGATTCGAGGGCACGGCGAATCCGACGCCCTGATAGCCGCCGGTTTCCGAATAGATCGCAGTGTTGACGCCAATGAGCTCGCTCCGCGAGTTTACGAGCGCTCCCCCGGAGTTCCCGGGGTTGATGGCGGCGTCAGTCTGGATGAAATCCTCGTAATCGACGATGCCGAGGTTGGAGCGGCCGATTGCGCTCACGATGCCCATCGTCACGGTCTGGCTGAGCTGGAATGGATTGCCAACGGCGAGGACGTACTCGCCCACGGCCGCGCTTGCGGAATCGCCCCAGCGCAGGAAGGGAAGGTCGCGGCCCTCGATGCGCAGAACGGCGATGTCCGTCGTGGCATCGGAGCCGACGAGCGTTCCACGCCGTCGCTGTCGGTCCGTCGTGGTGACGGTGATCTGCTGGGCGCGCTCCACGACGTGATGGTTGGTCACGATCATTCCGTCGGGGCTGATGACGACGCCGGATCCGAGGCTGGTCTTGCGCTCCTCCACCGGCACGCGGAACGGAAAATCGCCGCCGAAGAACTGGAAGAAGGGATCGCTGTAGAAAGGCGAACGCTCGGAACGATAAACCTGGAGCGCCGAGATGTTGACGACCGCGGGCGTCGCGCGACGCGCGATGACCGTGAAATCGCGGCCGGGAAGCGTCGCGGAGGCGAAAATCGTTTGATTTCCCGCGCCACCGATCGCGAGTCCGAGTCCGACGCCCAGTCCGAGAAAACCCGTGGAGAGAACGGCGGTCACGAAGAAGGTCGATTTTCGGTCGCTCATGTTTTCCTCTCGGCGGGGATCCGTTGGGCGCTGTCGGGGGAGCGCTTGGGCAGGTTGATGCGCAGGACGCCGTCGCGCAATTCGGCCGTCACCCGCTCGCTGTCGACTTCGGCTGTGAGGCGGAAGGAGCGCTCGAAGGTCCCATGGCAGCGCTCCATACGGTGAAAACTTTCCGCTTGGACGTTACGGCAAGTCCGGCGCCTGCCACGCAGGGTAATGAGCGCGGGCTCGACGAGCAAGTCAATGTCGGAACGTGCGACGCCAGGCAATTCCACTTCCATAACGAAGGCTTCCATCGTCTCCCACAGATCAGTCAAGGGCGCCCAACGTCCCGTGGCGCGATCGCCGCCGGAGCGCTCGCGTGACAGGCTCTCGTCGAAGAGCCGGTTGATTCTCTCCTGGAGGTCGAGCAGATCTCGTAGAGGGTCCCAGCGCCTGAGCGTCATGTTGCTCTATTTTAAACCAAGCATGCGCTCGGATCGCGTCATGAAGGCGTCCTGCTTCAGTGTTCAAGGCGGCGCTTGATCTCGGCCAGCAACTGCAGCGCCTCAAAAGGCGTCAGATGATCGAGAGCGACGCGCCGCAAATCGGCCAACACGGAGTCTTCGGCAGGAGCGAAAAGGCTCAACTGGCGTTCCTCGCGAGACGAAGGAGCATGAGAATGAGCCAGGCGGGGCCGGCCTTCCCGATCGAACTCCGTTTGCTCGAGATTGCGCAGAATCTCCTGGGCGCGCACGACGACCTCGACCGGCAGGCCCGCCAGGCGCGCTACGTGGATGCCGAAGGAGCGGTCGGATCCGCCCGGCTCGATCTTTCGCAAGAAAACGACGGTGTCGTTCCATTCGCGCGCGGCGACATGGAGGTTGCCGACGTTGGGCCGCTCGGCGGCAAGGTCGGTCAACTCATGGTAGTGGGTGGCGAAAACCGTCATTGGAGCGGGCTCACGCGTCGCAAGATGCTCGGCCACGGCCCAGGCGATCGATAGGCCGTCAAAAGTGGCTGTTCCGCGTCCGATCTCATCGAGGAGAACCAGGCTTCGCTCGGTGGCGTGGCGGAGAATGTGGGCGGTCTCTTGCATTTCCACCATGAAGGTCGACTGGCCCCTGAGGATGAAATCCGCCGCTCCAACGCGCGTGAATACGCGGTCGACAACGCCGATCTTCGCCTCGCGCGCCGGAACGAAGGATCCCATTTGCGCCATGATGACGATCAGGGCCGTCTGTCTAAGGAACGTGGATTTTCCGCCCATGTTAGGGCCGGTGAGGATGAGAAGCCGAGGCCCTTGCTCCTCGATATTCAGATCGTTGGCGACGAAGGGCTCGGGGAGGAGCGCCTCCATCACGGGATGGCGTCCGTCGAGATAGGCGATCAGGCTTTCCGAGGAAATCCGCGGCTTGACGAATCCCTGGCGGCTGGCGGCTTCGGCCAGCGACGACAGCACGTCGATCACCGCGATCGCGCGCGATGTCTGATGAATGCGGCGCGCGTGCAAGGCGACGCGCTGGCGGAGCGACTCGAATAAGTGTGATTCCCGCTCCAAGATGCGCTCGTCGGCGCGCAGCACTTTGTCTTCGTATTCCTTGAGCTCCGGAGTGATGAAGCGTTCTCCTCCGGCGATCGTCTGCTTGCGTACGTAATCCGCCGGAGCCAGCGATAGATTGGACTTGCTGATTTCAATGTAGTAACCGAAGACGCGATTGAAACGAACCTTGAGTGACGGAATGCCTGTGCGGGCGCGTTCGCGTTCCTCGATGGAAGCGATCGTCTCCTTGCCGCCCCGGCTCGTCGCGCGCAGCTCATCTAGCACGGCGTCGACGCCGTCTCGAATCATGCCAGGCTCCCGCGCGGTGACGGGCGGCTCGTCGTCAAGAGTGGCGTCGATGTCGTCGGCGACGTCGAGCGGCGGGGCCAGGTCTTTTTGTTGCAGTCGAAGCAGAGGCGAGACGCACCAGACGAGGCCCTCGGCGAGCGCGGGAGTTACACGAAGCGAGCGCGCCAGCGCGACAAGATCGCGCGGAGACGCCGTCCCAAGCGTGACACGGCCCAGTATGCGGTCGACATCCTGGACGCGCGCGAGCGAGTCGCGCAGCCGCCCCCGCTCGACAGTCGAGAACGCCAGCTCCTCGACGGCATCAAGCCGGTCATGGATCGGTTCGACGAGCGCCAATGGATGCATGATCCACTCTCGCAGCAGGCGCGCGCCCATGGACGTCGAGGTCCTATCGAGAAGCGCGAGCAACGTTCCCTGGCGCCCGCCGTCGGCGAGGTTCTCGACGAGCTCCAGATGGCGGCGAGTGGCTCCATCGATGACAAGCGCTTCATCCTGGACCCGCGTTCGTAATTCGGTCACGTGCGTCAGGTCCCGTTTCTGCGTCTCTCGCACGTATCGAAGCGCGGCGCCGCCCGCGGCGGCTGCGAGAGGCAGTTGCTCGCAGCCGAAAGCTTCCAGCGTGGCGACGCTGAAATGGGAGAGAAGGGCCGCGCGCGCGGCCTTGACGTCGAAAATTCGATCCTCGATACGAGTCACGGGTATCGAGCTCTCCGACTGAGACGGATCGGACAGCCAGTCGGGAAGGACGGCCGAACTCGATATCAGGAGCTCGCGTGGTCTCAAAGCGCTGATGTCGTCGCGCAGACGCTCCCAGCGGAGGCGACCGTCCCATTGGCGAACGAAGAACTCGCCCGTGGTTGCGTCCAGGAACGCCAGACCGACGGCGGCGTTCCCCGGGCAAATCGCGAGCAAGAAGGACGTCTCATCGCCCGCGAGCGCTTCGGGATCGAGTTGAGTGCCGGGAGTGATCACCCTGACGACGTCGCGCTTGACGACGCCCTTGGCCGACCGCGGATCCTCCATCTGTTCGCAGAGCGCCACCCGATGTCCAAGCTTTACGATGCGGTTGATGTAGCCCGTTACGGCATGATGGGGAACGCCGCACATCGGGATCGGATTACCGGAGCGATCCTTGGAGCGTGAGGTAAGCGCGATTTCGAGAGCTTGCGACGCCTTGACGGCGTCGTCGAAAAACAGCTCATAAAAGTCTCCCATGCGAAAAAACAGCAAAGCGTCGGGATACTGCGCCTTCAGGCGCTGATACTGCTGCATGGCCGGCGTCTGGGGAATCGAGGGATTCGGCATCGGTGTATGCTATCTCTCCGGGCTTGGGAGGCTCAAATGAAGGTTCTGGCGATGGACACGACGACGCCTCAGGGAAGCGTGGCCGTCATCGAAGGGGGAGAGAGCCTGGGTGAGGTGCGACTGAAGGGGTCGATCAATCACTCCACGCGAATCCTGCCCGCCGTCGCGTTTCTTCTCGATAGCCTCGGCATCGTTCCTGCGGATCTCGACGGCATCGGCGTGACGATCGGTCCGGGATCTTATACGGGGATTCGAGTCGGCATCGGAACGATTCAGGGATTTGCGCTCGCAGCCGGCCTGCCGTGCGTGGGCGTGAGCGCCCTTGACGCTTTGGCGCATCGGATCCAAGGGATCGCGCCCATGCTTGTGGCGATGATCGACGCTTATCGCGAGGAGGTCTTCGCGGCGAGTTATGACGCGCGCGCGCGTCCGCTCTTGGCCCCGGCCGTGCGAGATCCGGGGGCGTTCGTGGCCGACTTGCCCGAGGCGCCGGCGTTTCTGGGTGATGGGGCCGTCAAGTATCAAAGCCTGATCCGGCGGTTGCGGCCGAAGGCGATTTTTCCCGAGCGCAGCCTTTTTCTCGCGACGTCGGCGGCGCGTCTCTCCATGTCCGTACTGGCCGAGGGGCGGGGCGTCTCGCCTTCCGAGATCCGACCGCTTTACCTGCGTGCCATCGACGCCCGACGGACCTTGCCGTGAATCGCGACTCGCTCGTGCTTTCGTCGGCCATGCCGAGCGATCTGTCCGTCCTTCTGGAGCTCGAGGATATCTGCTCGCCGCATCCCTGGAACGCGTCCGCCTTCGGCGCCGCTTTGCGCGCCCAGAGCGGCTCGTGCGCGCTCGTGATACGAAAAGCCGGACGTTCGATGGAATCGGAAATCATCGCCTTCTGCGTTTTTCAGACGGCGGCCGACGAGCTGCACATCCACAAGTTGTGCGTGCATCCTCAAAAGCGAAGGCGCGGTCTCGGAAGGCTGCTTATAAAATCTGCGCTCAGTCTTGGGGCGCGACGCGGAGCACGACGAGCCGTTCTCGAGGTCCGAGCCGGGAACACGGCTGCCCTTCGGTTGTATGCCGCCCTGGGTTTCCAGAGCGTTGCGCGCCGCGGCGACTACTACCTCCAGCCTGTCGAAGACGCGCTTGTCATGGAGAAGCGCGTCGGGCGCGATCTCTCGCTCTACTGACAGATAACGAGGCTTCTAGTAACGATAATGCTCGGACTTGTACGGGCCCTCGATGGGGACGCCGATATAGGAGGCCTGCTTCGCGTTCAGGCGTGTCAGCTTGACGCCGAGCTTCTCGATGTGCAGACGCGCCACTTTCTCGTCGAGGTGCTTGGGTAACACGTAGACTTTTCTCTCGTAGCCGGAGTGATTCTGCGCCAGCTCGATTTGGGCGATGACCTGGTTCGTGAAACTATTCGACATCACGAAGCTCGGATGGCCCGTGGCGCAGCCAAGGTTGAGCAGACGTCCTTCCGCGAGAATCAGAATGCCGTGGCCGTCGGGAAAGGTCCACAAGTCGTATTGAGGCTTGATGTTGGTTTTCCGAATTCCCGCCACGTTTTTCAAACCGTCCATGTCGATCTCATGATCGAAATGGCCAATATTGCCGACGATGGCCTTATCTTTCATGCGCGCCATGTGCTGCGCCGTGATGACGGCGAGATTTCCGGTGGCGGTGATGAAGATGTCGGCGATGGGAACCGCGTCATCGAGAGTGAGAACCTGGTAGCCTTCCATCGCGGCCTGCAAAGCGCAGATCGGATCGATTTCGGTGACGATCACGCGGCAGCCCTGGCCGCGCAGCGCCTGCGCGCAGCCCTTGCCGACGTCTCCATAACCGCAGACCACGGCCACCTTGCCTGAAAGCATGACATCCGAGGCGCGGAACAGACCGTCGATCACGCTGTGTCGGCAACCATAGAGATTGTCGAACTTCGATTTCGTCACGCTGTCATTGACGTTGAAAGCCGGAAAGAGAAGCGTCTTGTTTTTCGACATCTCGTAGAGACGATGAACCCCGGTCGTCGTCTCCTCGGAGACTCCGTGACAGCCGCTCGCGATCCTTGTCCAGCGGCCAGGTTGCTCACGCTGCATGCGGGCGAGCAATCGCAGGATGATCGCGAACTCTTCGTTGTCGGCGGCGGAGGGGTCGGGCGCCTGCCCGGCGAGTTCGTACTCCACGCCCTTGTGAAGGAGCAGCGTCGCGTCACCGCCGTCGTCGACGATCTGCGTCGGGCCAAGTCCGTCGCCAAAATCGAGGGCGCGCTCGGTGAACGACCAGTATTCCTCGAGCGATTCGCCCTTGAAAGCGAAGACCGGCACGCCGGCGGGGGAGCTGGTCGTGCCGTCGGGACCGACGACGGCGGCGGCCGCGGCATGGTCTTGGGTAGAGAAGATGTTGCATGACGCCCAGCGGACATCGGCGCCCAGTCGGCGCAGCGTCTCGATCAGAACCGCCGTCTGAATCGTCATGTGCAAGCTGCCCGAGATGCGCTGACCGCGAAGCGGTTGTTTCCCGGCATATTCCTCGCGAACCGCCATCAAGCCCGGCATTTCCTGTTCCGCCAGACGGATTTCTTTGCGACCCCATTCGGCGAGATCGAGATCCGCAACGCGGTGTTCGAGCGTTCTTGTCAGGGAAGTCAACGACAAGGCTGTGTTCATGTCATCCTCTCTTTCAGTACGCCCGCGTCGCTGCGTGAGCGTGGCTGGCGGTGAGCGCCCTTTTGGACCACGCCGCAGGCCAGCAGCAACGCCGGTCCCTTGGCGCTTGGCTCAGGCGGCAACGGCGCGCAGTAATCCACGTTCAGGTTCGCCGCAGTCAGCAGCGTGCGAAGCTCATTCGTCTCGAATCCGTTGTGCTGCTGGCCCATTCGACGGCGAAAGTCGTCCCGGTTGTGGAGCAGAAGGTCCAGGACGACGATCCTTCCCGCCGGCTTGACGATGCGTGCCGCTTCGCGCAGTGCGATCGACGGCTCGGAGACATAAGCGAGCGCCAGGACCAGCAGGGCGGCGTCGCACGAGGCGTCCGCCAGGGGCAGATTCTCCAGCTCGCCTTGACGCAATTCGACGTTGTGGCTCTCGCTGAGACGTCGCGCGGCCGCGCGCAGCATGGCGGCGGACTGATCGACGCCGACGACACGATTCACGTGCGGCGCAAGAGCCGCGGCTACGACGCCCGTGCCGCATGCCAAGTCGGCCACCGCCAGCGTGCGTTGTAGAAGGCCCCGCAGGACGATGTCGCCGAACGCGTCGCCGAACATCTCGCGCCGCATGTGGTCCCAATGGCTCGCGCTGCGCGCGAAAAAGGCGCGGGCGCCACGCCGACGATCCGCCAGGCGACGACCTAGCCGGAGCTGGTCATGCCGCGCCGTCGCCCAACCTTCGGTTTGTTCTCGGACAAGGGGCCACAGACGGCGCATCGCCGGCGGCAGACTGGAAACGCGCATGGCGTAAAGGTTGGCGGTTCCTTTGCCCCGGCTCGTGATCCAGCCGCGCTCCGAAAGCAGCTTCAGATGACGACTCACCGTCGATTGAGGAAGCTGGAGGACCTCCGTCATCTCGGCCACGCCCATCTCCGCACGCTCAAGCAATCGTAATAGACGCAGGCGCGTGCAGTCGGCCAGGCTGTCCATCCAGGCAACGAGAGTCGTCGGTAAGTCATCTCGAATCATCCTAACATCCGGATGAAAGGATAATTGATGCGCGCCGGCATGTCAAGCGCCGGCGGGCTGGATCTGCAAATCGCGCGGGCCTGGCGAAGGAATATGATAGTAAAATCTCCGGAAACGCGATGATGACGCCTGGACCAAGAAATCTCATTCGCATCATGGTCGTCGACGATCACTTCATCGTGCGCCACGGCCTCGTGGACATCATTCGCAACGAGCCGGACATGCAGATCGTCGCCGAGGCCGAGGACGGCGATCAGGCGGTCGAGATCCACCGCCGTCAACGTCCCGACGTGACGCTCATGGATCTTCGCATGCCGCGAATGAGCGGCCACGAGGCGACGGCGGCCATCCTCAGAGAGTCGCCGGGAAGCCGCATCATCGTCCTGAGCGGCTACAGCGGCGACGAGGACGTCAAGCGCGCGATCGAGGCGGGCGCTTGCTTCTATCTCCTCAAGGACACGCCGCGCGCGGCTCTCGTGGACGCCATCCGCGCAGTGCATCGTGGCGAGAGCCGTTTGTCGTCCGTGCAGCGGCGACGCACGAGCCCTGATTGTCAATGATGAGACGCGGTCTTGCCGCCATCACGCTCGTACTGTTCGGCGCGCTTGCGCCGGATTGCTGCGAGTCGGCCAGCGGTCTCATCGAGAATGTGGGGGATATCGGGGAAATCGTCTTGCCGGCGGGCGCCCTGGCGGGCGCTTTAATCCTGGACGATAGAGAAGGCGTCGGGCAATTGCTCAAGGCATATGCTCTTGAAACCGGCGCCGTGGCGCTGTTGAAGCGAGGGATCGATCGCCGTCGTCCTGACGGCGGACGACATTCGTTCCCGAGTGGGCATGCCGCGGGCGCATTTCTTGGGGCGACGTTTCTGCACAAGCGTTACGGATGGAAGTACGGCACGCCGGCGTACGCGGCGGCGGTCTTCGTAGGTTATAGCCGTATTCATGCCGAACGGCACTGGACGACAGACGTCCTCGCGGGAGCGGCCATTGGCGTTGGCGCCAATCTCGCCTTTACGCGACGGAGAAAGAAAACCATCCTCATCCATCCATCTGCGGATGCGGACGCCATCTCTTGCAGAATCTCGATTCATTGGTGAAGGCGGCATCATGGAAAAGAGCACGAACGCGACAGGGCATGGCGCAGGCGGCGGATGTATTCTCGGTGAGGGATTTCCACGGCCCCGAAACGAGCAAGATGGGGAGTGAGATACTGAACGTCGAGGAGCGCGAAGTCGCGCTCACGCAGCCTTTGAACGAGTCGAATGAGGGCGATTTTCGATGCGTTCGTGACGCGGTGGAACATGGACTCGGCGAAAAAGGCGCCGCCAAGATGAACGCCGTACAGGCCGCCGACGAGCCGGCGGCGGCGCAGCACTTCCACGGAGTGAGCTTTACCCTCGCGGTATAGGGCGCCATAAGTCTCATGGAATTCCCGGCTGATCCATACAGGACGATTTTCGGCGCATCCGAGCATCACGGCGGCGAAGTCGTGATCATACGTGACGTCGAACGGCTCATGTTTCAGCGATCGGAGCAATCGGCGGGGTATATGCAGCGAATCAAGCGGAATGATCGCTCGCGGATCAGGGCGATGCCAGGTGATCAGTCCGTGGTCCGGAGACGCCATGGGAAAGGCCGCTTGGCGATAAGCCTGTTCGGTTATCTCCAAGGTCAGATATCGAGTGACGCCGACGATATCCATACAGCCTATTATGTGCGTGTGTCGCCGCCGACGACAAAATGCTGGAGGCGGGGAAGAACGACGCGCTTATCCTGAGAGATTGATTCGATCGGAGACGGCGGCGCAAGGGAAGCATATTTCACGAGACAACCGAGTTTCATGTTATCATCCGCCGCTTTATGAGACACGCCTTGTTGGCCATGATCAACGGAACTCGACGGCTCGCCAGGCGGCTCTTCGACTGGACGATGCACTGGGCCGACACGCCGCAGAGTCTTCTGGCGCTGCTCCTGATTGCTTTTATCGAGTCCTCGTTCTTCCCGGTGCCGCCGGACCTGCTCCTGATCGCCATTGTCGCCGGCGCGCCACGACGCTGGCTGGCCGCCGCCGGGCTCTGCACGCTGGGATCGGTGACCGGAGCCATGCTCGGATATACGATCGGTTATGGGTTCATGGCCACGATTGGCCAGACGATCGTCGATTTCTACAACGCCCAACGTCACTGGCAGCGTATCGTCGAGCTTTATAATAGCCCTGTGGGCGTCTGGTTCCTGGCGGGCGCGACGTTCACGCCCATTCCTTACAAGGTGGCCACAATCGCCGCGGGAGCGACCGGGATGGCGTTTCTGCCCTTCATCCTGGTTTCGATCCTGGGACGCGGAGCGCGTTTCTTTCTTGTCGCCGCGATACTCCGTGTCTTCGGGCCGCCTGTACGTCGGACGCTCGAAAAGAACTTCGACCTGGCGGCGCTGCTATTTTTCGCCTTACTGATCGGCGGTTTCTTCGTCCTTAAGCTGCTCTGAGGCAAGAGCGGATCCGCCGCGCCAGCGAGACCGAAGTGATGACACGGGCGCGCCGCGCTTCGTCCATGATCGCTCCCTGGCTCGAGCGAAACGGGCTTCATCGGCCCGAGCTTCGCGCTTGGGCGGCCTATGACTGCGCCAACTCGTCATTCTGGGTCACGGTCATCCAGGTCTTTCCGATCTATTTCGTGAGCACCGTCTGTGTCGGCATGTCGCCTTCGAACGCAAGCAGTCGATATGCCTTCGCCACGACGGTGGCACTGATCGTGGTGGCCGCGATATCTCCGATTTTGGGCGCGGTCGCCGACTATGCGGGCGTCAAGAAGAAAATGATGGCGGTTTTCATCGCCATTGGCGTGCCTTCCACTGCGGCGATGTTCCTCATACAACCCGGAGAATGGCGCTTCGCTGTCTTGGTTTATGTCTTGGGCAACATCGGCGTGGCCGGGAGCCTGGTTTTTTACGACTCCTTGTTGCCGCATGTGGCCCGACAGGACGAGATGGATCGCGTGTCCATCGCCGGATTCGCCCTGGGCTACCTCGGCTCCGGCTTGCTCTTGGCGCTGAATCTGGCATGGATTCGTTGGCCGAATCGATTCGGAATACCAGACGCCGACACGGCGGTGCGGCTCTCGCTGTTGAGCGCAGCGATCTGGTGGCTGGCGTTTTCAATGCCCTTGTTCCTGCGAGTCCCCGAGCCGACGCGGCGACTTGAACGCGATGAGCGCGCGGGGATGAATCCGATGAGGGTCGGCTTCACACGCTTGGTGGAAACGATGCGCGAGCTCAAGAGATACCGCCAGGCCTTCGTTTTCCTTTTGGCGTTCATGGTCTATAACGACGGCATAGGGACGATTATCCGCATGGCGGCGCCGTATGGAACGGAGATTGGAATTGAGCCGAGAGCTCTCGTCGGAGCGATTCTCATCGTTCAATTCGTTGGAGTCCCGTTCTCTTTCATTTTCGGCCGCATCGCGCGCACGATCGGAGCGAAGCGAACGATCTTCATCGGTTTGGCGGTTTATCTCGTCATTACCCTGGTAGCCTTTCGCATGCGCACGGCGAGCGAGTTTTTCACGCTCGCCGTGCTAGTCGGCATGGTCCAGGGAGGAACTCAAGGGCTTTCGCGTTCGCTCTTTGCCAGCATGATACCCCGCCATAAATCGTCGGAGTTTTTCGGGTTCTTCGGCGTGTTCGAGAAATTCTCCGGGATCATCGGGCCTGCCATTTTTGGGCTGATGATCGTTCTCACGGGTTCAAGCAGAAGCGCGATTCTAGCGGTGGCGATATTCTTCATCGCCGGCGGCTTGTTGCTCGCGTCCGTGGATGTGTCGGCTGGACGAAAAATGGCGCATGAGGCCGAGGAAGACCTTTAAGTCTTTGCTTGGGTCGCCATTTGGCTGGCGGGAGCGGGTGCGGATGACGAGCTCAATTCCTCCCAATGGGCTTCGCGGACACTCCATCGATCGCCCATCAGAACGAGACGCAAATCGAACCGGTACATCGCGGAGGGTGGGAGCAGAGCATTCAATCCGCCGAAGGAACGCGTTTTACCGCAAAAGTCGACGCGACACCGCAGGACGGCGCGCGACTCTTCGCGTTCGACTGCGACGTCATAGATATCGAGTCGAAAGGTCTCGTAGGCCGAGAAGTACCGATGCAAGAGCGAGGCCGCGTCATCGCGTGATGCGCCGGATGCACAACGAAAGTCGGGCGTGAGGCGCGAGAGTATAGCGGAGGCGTCCTTCCTCTCAGCCGCGGATTCCAGTTGAACGAGGAGCGCCCGGATTGGATCGTGGGGCTCGTGACAAAGGATCAGCATGAGCGCCGATGAAAACGCCAGCGCAAGAGTCGCGAAAACGCGACGAGAAATCATCAAGCGACCCGCATCGGCGGCAGACGTCATGGATCGGAACGGCGGAGCGTCGTCTCGACTTTACGGCGACGGGGCGGTTTTAGGCGAAGAGAAGCGCTGCGAGCGTTGATTTTAAGAAGAGCGGCGACATCGTCCAGAAGGAAGTCGGCGTCGCCGCCTCCCGAATATGTGACGTAGCTCTGGGAGCGTCTGGAGCCATAGGGCGCCGGCGACGACATCCGTTGCAGGCGAATGGAGAATCCGTGAGGAGTCTCGTGCGCCCAGAGCATCCAGGCGCGCGTGCTCGTATCGGCGCGAAGCAGCGTCTTCAGTCGGTCGACGAAGTGGGACAGTGTTTCGGTGACGTTCTGATCCGACTCGCGTTGAAATCGAAGCGTCGCCATGCCGTGAATTCGAATATAAACGTCTATCGGCCGTGGCGCAAGCCGCGGCGACGTATTCAGAGGCAATGGAACCCCGTCGAAGCGTCGGACGAGTTCGGCGGTTTACTCGTCGTCTATGTTCCAGCCGGAGACAAGAACCCATGCCAGATGAATCGGTCCTCCGCGAAAACCGACAGAGCGGTGCGGCGCCGTTGGACGAGCGGACGATACGGCAGCGGCTTGATGTCTTTCAAATGGAGAGAAGTCTCTCCGCGCGCGCTCAGGCCTCGGGTTGGCTCCGCACTCCGCCGCCCCCGCGCGCTCAGGCCTTGGGCTTGAGCATCCCGTGCATGGTGAGCCAGCTCACGAAGGCATCGAACCAGCCGGTGCTGGTCGTTTCCTTGGGGTACATGCCGAAGCCGTGACCACCCTG
>JAFGSN010000223.1 GCA_016934575.1 Vicinamibacteria bacterium | reverse complement strand
CTGACGGACACTGCGAGCAGCCGCCGCGCCCGCTCGCTTGATCCATTCGGGCTCACGGTCACGGCGGCTGCAGAGACGTGTGACGTTCAAGATCCCGCATTATGAGTATCCGCGGTGTCATCCAACATGCGTTGTTCCCGCGGCCAAACGGCCTTTGCAAGCCCCTTCACCTCGCGTGGCCGCAGGAAAAACGATAAGCATCAGCGGTGGCCCAATGAGCTTCGACTTCGCGAAGTTCGACGAGCGCACAGGGAATGCTCGCTGAGATGCTGGTTGAGAACGGCTACGGCAGCGGCCGGAGTCCCTCCCAGCGTACGGTCCAGTCGCCGTTTTTCGGGAAACCCGGGGCGTCAGCGTTCGGCGTGCCGTCCCAGCCGGCCGCCAAGAGAGCCACGGCGGTGAGCAGCGATCCGTTGGCGGGGAGGTAAACCGCAATGTCGCCGTCCTGCGGGCAATGGCCGCTGGCGGTGTAGTGATTGTTCGGAGCGTCTCGAAGCAGGATATCGACGGCGATACCCGGCCGACCCAGGCGAGCCGCCGTCATTGCGATCATCGGATAATCCCAACCCCAGATCTTCGCTTTCCAGTCCCAGGCCGCGAGCACGGCGTCCAGTGTCCGGCTCATCGTGGCGGCGTCGGCAAGATAACCAGGCAGCAGCCCAATCGGCGCCAGCATCGTCGGGTGGTCACGCCGACTGTTGATGTTGTCGAACGTGTCGGGATGCGATTCGAGAGCGACGTAGAGGCCGTTCTTGACCGGCAACGGCGCGAGATGATCGATGATGCGATCCCAGTCCGGAGAGCGCGCCAGGCCCAGCCGTCTTCTCCATTTCTGCGCCAGATCGAGGCCGAAAGCCCAGTAGGAAAGCTCAAAAGAAGGATTCTGGCTCGTCGCCTGGTCGTAGATCTCCTGCGCGATCCAGAGCGGCGGGCCGAGCACATATCGCCGGCCGTCCCAATGCGTATAGGCGGCCATGGCCTCGGCCGTCTCGAGAACCACAGCTCGATGCCGTTCGAGCGTCTCAGGGCGCGGCTGATTGCGATAGAGCAGCTCGGCGAGATAAATCGGATGCGGCTGGTTCCAGATGATGAGCGGATTGCCGCCCGGGCTTTCACGCATGTCGGGGCCGACCATCTTGGACCAGCGCGCTCCGCGCAGGCCGCGTTCCTGGGCTAGAGCGCGCGCAGCCGGCAATCGGGACTCGAACCAGCGCAGCGTTTTCTCCACCGGTTCGTCCCATCCCCAGAGAGCGAAATGCGCCAGGTGCCAGAAAACCATCTCGGCGTGATGCTTTCCATACCAGGTGCTGCATGTCAGCCCCGATTCCTGGGGCGGGACGTCGCTGTTCAACTGGATCGCCGTGAGATATCGCGAGAGCACCACGCGCCGCTCGAGCTCATAGGCGCGCGCGTCGCGGCTTGCCGCGAGATCGATGGCGCCGCCGCTCGACCAGAAGTCGCGCCACCATTCGCCGCTCGCCTCCATGGTCGCGTCGATCGAGGGCAGCGCGTCCGACAGCGGCCCGGCGCCGAACGCGAGGATGAATTCCAAGCGTTCGCCGTCACGAGCGGGCGTCAGCAGGAAATGATGGCGCTTCGTTTCCTCGATCGACGCCTTGCCTCCCCATGCCAGCACCGTGAAGTAACGCGTGTCATCCAGCGTCCGGACGAAATCGGCGCGTCGCGCGGACGGCCGCGCCATCTCCGTCGAGTGGCGTTCGGGTCGGCTCCAGTCGATGCCGGGAGTGAGCTTGCGTGAGAGATCGTGCGTAAAGGGGAAGGCGAGCTTGATCCGTAGCCGCCCTTCCCTCAAGAGCCGGGATTCCACGCGGACCGCGATCAGATCGAGGCGCGGATGGCAGGCTGTCACGACTGTCACCGGCTGATCGCCGACCGCATAGGCGCTTGTTACGATACCGCGCCAGAGGTCGAGCGTTTGTTCGATTCGCGACAGCCCGTGCGCCTCGACTGCCGCGCCGTTTGCGTCGCGCAAATCGAATCCGATTTGCGCTAATGGAAGGACGTGCGGATTTCGCCGCAGCCACTGCCCGGCGGAGCCGGCCTGGTCGGTCGGATAACCGACTTTGCGTCCGTGCTCATCAAAGAGTCGATATGTATCCTTGAGTTGATAGCCGTTCGGATTCGGGTTCGAATGCCATGCCCAGCGAGCCTGCGTCTCGAGTGGAATGCCCTGCTCGCGATAAGCCGCGGGAAACGTCTGAAGACCCGTGACGTCGACGGTGAACGCAAAGCGTCCGTTGCCCACCGAGAGCGGCGCGTCGGGATCGAGCCTTGTGATCCGCGGATTGTGCCGCTCGACCACCGCATGACGATCGATTCGCGAAACGGCCGTGCTCGTGTTCGACGCGTTCGACGGAACCAAGGGTGCGAGAACGGCAACGAAGAGAAACGCGCATATTATGCGACGGCTCTCTTGACGGATCATTCGAGATAAGTTACGCCCGCCGAACAGGACCGTCAAGTGAGGGGGCCGCGCCGGGTTGCCTGTGGTTCGCTGATATGAGAGGACGGGAGAATGACAGGCCGGTTTGACCATAAGCCCTCTGACGGAATACACTTATATCCGATTTTTTCAGGATCTCTTGTCCTTCACGGGCACGAGGCTCGACTGAAGAAAGCGTGAGACTTCGGCATTCTTTTTTCCAAACCGCCAGGCCGGTTTGATGTCCGTCTCTGTTTTCACGAGGTTGACTGGAGGGCCGATGCAGATCGACTTGAAAGGAAAGGTTTCAATCATCACGGGGGCTGGACAGGGTATCGGCAAAGCCGTCGCCTTGGAGCTGGCTCGCAGCGGCTCGGACGTGGCGGTGGTCGACGTCAATCTCGATCAGGCCCGACAGACGGCCGAGGAGATCAACGCGCTCGGCGTTCGTTCTCTCTCGCAGAAAGTGGATGTGTCTGACTTCGAAGCCGTCGTCGTGGCCGTGAAGGAAGTCGCCGGCGGCATGGGACGAATCGACATCCTCGTCAACAACGCCGGCGTCACACGTGACGCTCTCATCCTGAGAATGAAGCCGGAAGACTGGGATTTCGTGCTCGGCGTCAACCTCAAGGGGACGTTCAACTACACGGCGGCCGTGCTGCCCAAGATGGTCAAGCAACGCGGCGGGAGCATCGTAAACGTGGCTTCGATCATGGGCCTGGTCGGAAACGCCGGACAGGCGAACTATTCGGCGAGCAAGGCCGGCGTCATCGGGCTGACGCGAACGACGGCCAAGGAGGTCGCCTCGCGCGGAATCAACGTCAACGCTGTCGCGCCCGGTTTCATCGAGAGCGCCATGACGCGGAAGATGCCCGAAGCGGCGCGCGACGAAATCCTCAAGCGTATTCCCATGGGCCGAACCGGGCAGCCCGCCGACGTCGCCGCCGCGGTGCTTTTTCTGGCGTCGGACATGGCTCGTTACATCACGGGTCACGTGCTCGTGGTCGACGGCGGACTCGTGGAATGACGCCGCAACAGGGGCGCGTGTCTGTTTTGACATGCGCTCGGCCGCGGCTAACATAGGCGACTTGGACTCACGTCATGCTGGTCATCGAAGTGTCGAAAATACCCGCGGAGGGAATGGATGTGGACGAGTCGCTCTCGTCCCAGCCGTTGCATCTCGATGATGCGGACGGGATTCATCTGGAAGACGGCGGTCGTCTGAAATGCCGTGTCGAACCCAGAGAGGCGCGGCTGATTCAAGTCAGCGGAATCATTCAGGCCCGCCTGCGCCTGGAGTGCGGTCGTTGTCTCGAACCATTCACTCTGGGAATCGACGAAAAGCTGGATCTGGCGTACTTGCCTCGAGACGCGAATCGCGGCGATGAGGAGGAGGTTCGCCTCGAGGACCACGACTTGGTCGTCGCCTACTATGCGGATGATCGCATCGACCTGGGCGAGATGGTTCGGGAGCAGTTCATCCTCAACCAGTCGATGAGACGGCTGTGTCGCGAGGATTGCCGCGGCTTGTGCCCGCAGTGCGGAGCCAATCGCAACACGACCGCGTGTTCTTGTCCGCCGCGTGCCATCGATTCCCGTTGGGAGAAGCTGCGATCGGCGCTCGCTGAGGCGACCGAGACTCCGGAAGAGCCCGGAAAGACCCGTCGCGTATGAAGGTACGTGTCGTCGACTGGATAACGAAGGGAATGACGAGTCGATTCATACGAGCTTGCGATAGCCGTGTGACGACCGAGACAGGAGCATAAGCATGCCGAACCCCAAACGTCGCCATTCCAAGGCGCGCCGCGACCGCCGGCGTTCTCACGATCATCTGCAAGCGGCGAGTCTGAGCGTCTGCCCCAATTGCCATGAGTCCAAGATGCCTCATCGCGTCTGCCCGCATTGCGGTTACTACAAGGGCCGCCCCGCGGTCGAGGTCGAGGAATCCTAGGGCGCCGGCATCCGGCGGATCGTCAGGGCATGAGCGCGAACGGGAAGGTGCGCGTGGCGGTCGACGCGATGGGCGGCGATTTCGGCGTGACGGTGGCTGTTGAAGGCGCCGTCGCCGCGTCCCGCGCCATGAACGTTCATGTGCTTCTAGCCGGGCCACGACCGCGGATTGAAGAGGCGCTGCGCGCGACGGGCGACGTCGATGACGCGCCGATCGAGATCGTGGAAGCGCCCGACGTCATCGGCATGGACGAAAAGGTCTCGCGCACGACGCTCAGAAAGCGTTCGTCGATTCAGGTCGCGTTGGAGCTCATGCGCGCCGGCAGGGCTGACGCCTTCTTTTCGGCCGGCAACACGGCGGCGTGCTGGACGATCGCCAAGATGGTGCTGGGAACGCTCGATGAAGTGGACCGGCCGGCGCTCGCGGCGGTGCTTCCCAAGCCGCTGGGGAGGACGGTGATTCTCGACGCCGGCGCAAACGCCCGCTGCAAGGCGCGCCATCTCGAGGAGTTCGCGATCATGGGCACCGTATACGTGCGGCGCGTCTTCGGCGTCCCGGAACCGCGCGTCGGCTTGATGAGCATGGGCGAGGAAGCGAACAAGGGCAACGATCTGACGAAAGAAGTGCATGAGGCGTTGCGCGGATCGGCGCTGAATTTCATTGGCAACGTCGAGGGGCAGGACATTTTCGGCGACAGCGTGGACGTCGTCGTGATGGACGGTTTCACCGGCAACGTCGTTCTCAAGGCCAGCGAGGGCCTGGCTTTGTCGATGATGCGGTTATTGCGCGAGGAACTCGGCAGGACGCCGCTCACGCGTCTGGGCGCCTTGCTCTCGAAACGCGCGTTTCGGGCGGTGCGCCGGCGCATCGATCCCGCCGAGCACGGCGGCGCGCCGTTGCTCGGCGTGAGCGGGTGCTGCTTCATCGGTCACGGCAAGTCGACGCCGCTGGCCGTAACGCAGGGTATCCGCGCCGCCAAGCGTTTTTTCGAAAGCGGCGTCAACGAAGAGCTGCGGGGTGCGCTGCGAACGCTCGCGCTTCAGAGGGTTTCGGCCACGGTGGGGATTGCATGAAGATCGCTTTTATTTTTCCAGGGCAGGGCTCTCAGCGCGTGGGCATGGGATTCAAGCTCAAGGAGGCATTCGCGGAGAGCCGGGAAACTTTCGACACGGGAGATCGTGTGTTGGGATTCGCCTTGTCGAAACTGTGTTTCGAAGGCCCGGAGGAAGAGCTCCAGTTGACGGCCAATACCCAGCCGGCGATCCTGGCCAGCAGCATCGCGGCTTACCGTCCATTGGCGAAGCGCGGCGTGCGTCCCGCCTTTGTCGCCGGCCATAGCCTGGGGGAGTACAGCGCTCTCGTTGCCGCCGGCGCGCTGGGACTGGAGGATGCCCTGGAGACCGTGCGACTGCGCGGCCAGTTCATGCAGGAAGCCGTGCCGGTCGGAGAGGGCGCGATGGCGGCCATTTTGGGCCTGGATACGACGGCGATCCAAAAAGCCTGCACGGCCGTGGCGGAAACACAGATCGTTCAGACCGCCAACATCAACTGTCCCGGACAGGTTGTGATCGCCGGGCACGTTGCGGCGGTCGAACGAGCGATGGAGGCATGTAAAAAGGCGGGCGCCAGGCGCGCCGTGCGCCTGCCGGTGTCCGCGCCTTTTCATTGTCTCTTGATGCGTCCGGCTCAGGAGCGTCTGGCCGCGCGTCTCGATCACGTCGCCATCGCCGATCCCGCGGTTCCGCTGGTCAGCAACGTCGACGCGCGCGTCGTGCGGAGCGGGACAGACTGCCGTGATGGTCTTATAAGACAGGTGTCGGCGCCGGTGCGCTGGCAAGAGTCGATCGAGCTGATGGCGCGCGAAGGGGTCGAAACGTTCGTCGAAATCGGTCCCGGGGGGGTGCTGGCCGGTTTGGTGCGCAAGACGAACAGGCAGGCGCGGGTCCTGAACGTCGAAGATCCGGAAACGCTTGAGAAAACCGCGGCGATCCTTTCCGGCTCGGCCGCGGATTGAGCGATGAACATATTGAGACCAGGAACAAGTAGAATACGCCTTGAAGACAGGGCCGCGTCGCGGCTCGATATCCGTTGAGCTGAATGGCATTCGGTCGATATGAACACTGGAGGTAGATGATGGAGCCTGTGGCCGATCGTGTGAAGAAGATCATCGTGGAGCAGTTGGGCGTCGAGGAAGATCTCGTGACGCCGGAGGCCTCGTTCGTGGACGATCTCGGCGCCGATAGCCTCGACACGGTCGAGCTCGTCATGGCGCTCGAGGAAGAGTTCGGCATCGAGATCCCCGACGAGGAAGCCGAGAAGATCACGCGGGTCAAGGAGGCCATGGCCTACTTGGAGCAGCACGCGGGCGAAGCCAAGAAGTAGCGCGCGGACGTCGTTTCGTGCTCACGGCCTTCTTGAGGGTCGGTGTCTAAGGAGGGTGTCTTCGAGGTGGCAGGACAACGCAGAGTCGTGGTAACGGGCGTCGGGTTGATCACGCCTTTGGGGCTTGATGCGCGGTCGACATGGCGCGCGCTGATCGGCGGCGAGTCGGGGATCGGAACGATCTCTTTTTTCGACACTTCCCGATTTTCGGTGTCGATCGCTGGCGAGGTCAAGTCCTTCGATCCGCTCGCATGGGTGGCGAAGAAAGACGTCAAGAAGATGGATCGCTTCATACAGTTCGCGATCGCCGCCGCCGATCAGGCGATCAAGGACGCGGCCTTGCAGGTGACGCCCGAGAACGCGGAACGAACGGGCGTTTATATCTCGAGCGGTATTGGCGGCTTCGGCACGATCGAAAAGGAACTGCAGGTCCTCATGACCCAGGGACCGCGACGCATCAGCCCGTTCTTCATCCCGGCCGTGATCGTCAATCTTGCGGCCGGCTGGGTCTCGATTCGCTCCGGCGCCAAGGGCCCCAACTCGTCGACCTGCACTGCCTGCACGAGCAGCGCTCATGCCGTGGGCGACTCGTTTCGCCTGATCCAACGCGGAGACGCCGACGTCATGATCGCCGGCGGCAGCGAGGCCGCCATCACTCAGTTGGCCGTGGCGGGATTCGCGGCCATGCGCGCTCTGTCGACGCGCAACGACGATCCGCAACGCGCTTCGCGGCCCTTTGACCTCGATCGCGACGGGTTCGTCATCGGCGAGGGCTCGGGAATCCTCATTCTCGAGGAGCTGGAATGCGCTCGCCGGAGAGGCGCGCGGATATATTGTGAGATCGTGGGTTATGGAATGTCGGGCGACGCCTTTCACGTCTCCGCTCCATCCGAGGACGGAGACGGCGCCCGGCGCGTCATGTCCCTGGCGATTCGAGACGCGGGCATCACGCCCGCCGACATCGAATACGTCAATACGCATGGCACCGCCACGCCGCCGGGCGACAGGGCCGAGGTGGTGGCCATCAAGCGTGTTTTCGGCGATCACGCGTACAAGCTGGCGGTCAACTCGACCAAATCGATGACGGGGCATCTCCTGGGAGCCGCCGGCGCCTTGGAGGCCGGCATCACATCTCTCGTCATCCATGAGGGCGTCATGCCGCCGACGATCAATCAGGAAAAACCCGATCCCGATTGCGATCTCGATTTCATACCCAATCAATCAAGGCCGGCGCGCGTGCGCTACGCGCTCTCGAATTCATTCGGTTTCGGCGGAACGAACGCCGCGACGGTTTTCAAACGATACGAGGAATGAGGACGGGATACTGTTCATCGAGCGGCTCGCCGATCGAATAAATCGGAATTAGCGTAAAGACACAGAGCAAGTAAGCACTTGGAGCGCCTGCGCTTCGGGTCGGTGGAGGTCTCTATTGCGACTGGTTTGATGCATCGCTTCAAGGGCAAGCCTTCCAGCTCGATGGACGGAGGCGGCGAGAAATCATGGTCGTGAATCCTTCCTTCCCTGAGGTGCCCGCCCTCGGGTACGAGAACGCGCCGCCAGATTTCATTAGGGTGTCGCCCGAGTTGACGCTTCCCTTTCACGTTGCCGTGTTCATGCCCGTTCGGTCTGCGATTGTCGGGTCGTCGGGCGCGGGGCAACGCAGGCGCGGCATGCCATTACTCATGCGTATCGTCGACTGCATTCGAGATAATGCCCAACTACGTCCACAGCGGCGGGTTTTGCGATCGGCATTGCTTGACGACCGTGGCACATCGCGGTATATTCATACGGTTGTTTGATACGGACGTATGACTAATAATCGCGTCGATCGTCAGTCTGGCACTCGTGAGCGGTTGCTCGACGCCGCCGAGCGGCTTTTCGCCGAGCGGGGATTCGACGGGACGTCGGTCCGCGAGATCGCGGACGCTGCCAAAGTCAATCTGGGAGCGATCAACTACCATTTCCGATCAAAGAAAAACCTTTACACTGAAGTCTTCGCGCGGCGGGGCGCGTTTCTCAGGGATCCGGTCGTCGCCGCCGCCAGAGCGACCGAGGGTATCGCGCGCACGCGACCCGATGAAGCGCTGCGAATCCTCGGCCACGCGTTCCTGGCTCCTTACAAGAAGAGTTCCGCCTCGTTGTGTCTGCTCGGCCTTTTCGCCCGCGAGGTCATCGAGGCCTGTTTGCCGGCCGGCCTTCTGTTGCGTGAGTTCGTCAAGCCGACCAGCAAAGCGGTCGCCGGCGTCATGCGCGAGATCCGACCCGATCTGCGCGCGGCCACGGCTCAAGCCTGCGCGCATTCCTTTATCGCGCAGCTCATGCAGATCGTGAAGGGCGCCAGCATTCGAGTGATGTCCGCCGACAGGCAGATCGATCACGTTGTACGCTTCACGGTGGCGGCCGTGCTGCATCTCGACGATGTTTCCCGCAAGCTGCCTCGCCGCAAGAGCAAGATACGACACAGGAACTAATGATGGAGAAAGCGATGGATAGAGAAAGACTCTCATGGCTCATGGCCGGCGCCGTCCTGATGGTTGGATGCGGCCGGGGTCAGACGCCCCCGCCGCCTGGACCCATGGAGGTAGGCGTCGTGGCGATGAGCCCCGAGCGGATCGTTCTGACGACCGAGCTTCCCGGGCGCACGGCCGCTTACCTCATCGCCGAGGTTCGGCCGCAGGTGAGCGGCATCATCAAGGAGCGGAAGTTCGTGGAGGGGTCCTTCGTTCGAGCAGGCGATCTGCTCTATCAGATCGATCCCGCTCCTTATCAGGCGGCTTATGACCAGGCGAAGGCCGCGCTGGCCGTCGCCGAGGCCAACCTGCCGCCCGCGCGTTCCCGCGCGGAGCGATTGAAAGGCCTCGTCGAGATTCACGCCGTCGGCCAGCAGGACTACGACGACGCGCATGCCGCGCTTCTGCGGGCCGAAGCGAGCGTCACATCTGCTCGCGCGGCTGCGGAGAGCGCGCGGATCAATCTTTCCTACACGCCGCTCAAGGCCCCGATCTCGGGGCGCACGGGCAAATCCTCGGTGACGCCGGGCGCGCTCGTGACCGCGTACCAGCCGGCGCCTCTCGTCACTATCCAGCAGCTCGATCCTATCTATGTCGACGTGACGCAGTCGAGCGCCGATTTGCTGAGACTCCGGCGCGGCATGGAGAGCGGCCGATTGAAGGGCGCCGGCGCGAGCAAGGTGAAGCTGCTTCTGGAAGACGGGACTCCGTATTCACGCGAGGGAAGGCTTCAGTTCCGAGACGTCACCGTAGATCCGACGACGGGATCGGTCGAGTTGCGCATGGTCTTTCCGAATCCCGACGACACGCTGCTGCCGGGGATGTTCGTCAGGGCGATCGTCGAGGAGGGCGTCGTCGAAAAGGCCATCCTCGCTCCTCAGCAGGCGGTGAGCCGCGACCGGAGGGGCGCGGCGATCATCATGGTCGTCGACAGCGAGGGGAAGGCGGCGCAACGCGCTCTGGAGGTGGATCGCGCGATCGGCGATCGCTGGCTGGTGACCAAGGGGCTTGCCGACGGCGAGCGGGTGATCGTCGACGGATTGCAGAAGATCCAGCCGGGCATGCCCGTGAAGGCCGTGCCCTTCGCTGCGGCGACCGCCGCGGAACCGGCATCCGGCGGACCATCCGCCGCGGCCAGATAGAGGAACGCCATGCTCTCCAGATTTTTCCTCGACCGGCCGGTCTTCGCCTGGGTTATCGCTATCGCGATGATGCTGGGGGGATGCCTCGCCATCTACTTTCTCCCCATATCCCAGTACCCGCCCATCGCCCCGCCCTCGATCGCGATCCGAGGATCGTACACCGGCGCCTCGGCCAAAACCGTGGAGGACAGCGTCGTCCAGATCATCGAGCAGAAGATGACCGGTCTCGACCGGATGATCTACATGCATTCCACGGCCGACTCGTCGGGCATGGCGGCAATCGAGCTTACCTTTGCTCCCGGGACCGACCCGGACTTGGCCTGGGCCAAAGTGCAAAACAAGCTCCAGTTGGCCATGCCGTCACTGCCACAGTCGGTTCAGCAGCAGGGTCTGACGGTCGCCAAGTCGACGCGCAACTACCTCATCATGGTCGGACTCACCACGACCGACGGGAGTATGGGCCAGGAAGACCTCATGGATTTCATCATGACCAGGGTAGAGCCCGTCATCGCCCGGGTGCCGGGCGTGGGCGAGGCGGAGACCTTCGGCACCGGCTACGCCATGCGCGTCTGGTTCGATCCCGACAAGCTCACCAAGTACGGAATGACGTCGGATGACGTCGTGGCCGCCATACGGGCCTATAACGTCGAGGTTTCCGCCGGCCAGTTCGGCGGCGCCCCCGCTGTGCCGGGCCAGCGGCTCAACGCCCCTATCCTCGTCCAGTCGCTGCTGGTGACGCCCGAGGAGTTCGAGGGCATTCCCCTCCGCACAAATCCCGACGGTTCGGTGGTGAGGGTGAGCGACGTGGGGCGAGCCGAGCTGGGAACGGACATCGCCGACATCAAGGCTCTATTTAACGGCAAGCCGGCAGGCGTTCTGGCCGTCCGCCAGGAGGCTGGGGCAAACGCCCTGGAGACTGCGGACCGCATCAGGGAAAAAATGGTCGAGCTGGAGAGGTACTTCCCGCCGAACATGAAGGTCGTCTACCCATTCGACACGACGCCGTTCGTGAGAGTGGCCATCGGGGAGGTGGTCAAGACACTGATCGAGGCCGTCATCCTGGTGTTCCTGGTGATGTTCCTCTTCCTGGGCAACTTACGAGCGACCATCATCCCCACGATCGCCGTGCCCGTCGTCCTCCTGGGAACATTCGGCGTCCTGGCGATTTTCGGCTTCTCCATTAACATGCTGACGATGTTCGCCATGGTCTTGGCCATCGGGCTGCTCGTCGACGACGCGATCGTGGTCGTGGAGAACGTGGAGCGGGTGATGAGCGAGGAGGGACTCCCGCCCTTCGAGGCCACCCGTAAGTCGATGGGTGAGATCAGTAACGCCCTCATCGGCATCGGCATGGTACTGGCCGCCGTCTTCGGTCCCATGATGTTCTTTCCCGGTTCCACCGGAGTCATCTACCGCCAGTTCTCGATCACCGTCATCGCCTCCATGCTGCTCTCGGTAGCGGTGGCTTTGATCCTCACACCGGTGCTCTGCGCCTCGCTGCTGCGGCCGGTGGAGCGCGGTCATGAGGCGGCCGAGACCGGCTTCAAGTTTCTGCGGCCGTTCCTGCTCTGGTTCGACCGCGCCTTCTATCGTCAGCGGGACGCCTACCAGAGGGGCGTGGGGCATATCCTGAGCAAGCAAGCCCGCTGGGGCGTGGTGTTCCTCTTGATCGTGGCCTTGATGGGCTTTCTCTTCTTGCGGATGCCCACCGGCTACCTGCCGGACGAGGACCAGGGCGCCATCATGACCATGGTGCAACTGCCCGTTGGCTCCACGCTGGAGCAGACCATGGAGGTCCAGAAGGCGGTCAGGCGCCACTACCTTGAAGACCAGAAGGGCGCCGTCGAATCTTGCATGAACCTTTCGGGCGTGGGTTTCGCCGGCCGGGCCCAGAACCAGGGGATGGCGTTCGTCAAGCTCAAGGACTGGGACCTTCGTGATCGTCGCGAGCTGCGCGCGCAGGCCGTGGCCAACAAGGCGATGGGAGCGCTCTCCGGCATTCGCGGCGCCACGATCTTCGCGTTCCCGCCGCCGGCCGTCACCGAACTGGGCGTGGCCACGGGCTTTGACCTCATGCTCGTTGATCGGGGCGATCTTGGTCATGATGGGCTCACCGCGGCAATGTTCCAGCTTCTGGGCATGGCGGCCAAGGATCCGCGCCTGGCTCGTGTGAGGCCGAACGGGATGCTGGACGTGGCACACTACAAGGTCGACATCGACTGGGAGAAGGCGGGCGCCCTCGGCGTGTCGGTCAGCTCTATCCAGAGCTACCTTTCCACCGCTTTCGGCTCGGCATACGTGAACAACTTCGTTCAGGGGGGGCGCGTCAAGCGCGTCTTCACCCAGGCCGATGCTCCCTTCCGCATGCTGCCGGGCGACCTCGGCCGGATTCACGTCCGTGGCCGCTTGGGAAAGCTCGTTCCCCTTTCGGCCGTGACCACCGGGCGCTGGGTCTACGCCTCGCCCCGGCTGGAGCGGTACAACGGACTTGCAGCCATGAACATTCAGGGCGAAGCGGCTCCTGGATATAGCACGGGCGATGCCATGGAGGCCATCGACGAGATCGTGACCAAGCTGCCGCACGGCACGAGCCACGAGTGGACCGGGCTCTCCTATCAGCAGCGCATGTCCGAGTCCCAGGCCGGGCTCCTCTACAGCTTCTCGGTCCTGGTCATCTTCCTGGTTCTGGCCGCCCTCTACGAGAGCTGGACGGTGCCCATCTCGATCGTGCTGGCTCTGCCCTTGGGCGTGATCGGCGGCGTCCTGGCTTCGTCTCTGCGCGGCATGCCGAACGACGTCTACTTCCAGATTGGTTTGCTCACCGTGCTCGGCCTGACCGCGAAGAATGCCATCCTGATCGTGCAGTTCGCCCAGACGCACATGGCGGAGGGCATGCCGCTCATCGAGGCCACCCTGGAAGCGGCGAAACTCCGACTGCGGCCGATCGTCATGACGTCGCTCGCTTTCGGCTTCGGCGTGCTGCCGCTGGCGATCGCCTCCGGCGCCGGGGCCGGGGCCCAGGCAGCCATCGGCACGAGCGTACTCGGCGGCATGATCACCGCCACCTTCCTGGCTATATTCTTCATTCCCCTCTTCTACGTGTTCGTCGTGCAGACCTTCGGGCACAAGAGGGACAGGAAGAAAGATGGCGTTCAGAAGGTTACCGACGACGGGCCGAGCCCGGCGAGACCAGCGGAGGGACACTGACATGCGACGGCAGTTGGTTTTTCTTGCGTCGGCGGCGCTGGTCCTCGGGGCCTGCACCATGATCCCGAAGTACAACCGTCCAGCGGCGCCGGTTCCGGCCAACTTCCCAGGAGCCGATGCCACGGCGACCGAGCCGTTGCCCCATGATCTGCCATGGCAGGAATTCTTCACGGACGAACGCCAGCGGGCCGTTATTGAGCAGACCCTCGCAAATAACCGTGATTTGCGCGTGGCGACGCTGAACGTCGAGAAAGTCCGCGCCCTCTACCGAATCCAGCGATCGGAGCTGTCCCCGACTCTGGGCGTGCAGGCGAGCGGCGAGAGGCAACGCTCTCCCGGAAGAGATGGCGAGGATGCGAAGACTTCCTCTCTGTACACCGTGGCCGCAGGAGTCTCGGCCTGGGAGCTTGATCTCTTTGGCCGCGTCCGCAGCTTGCGGGCCGCTGCTCTCCAGCAGTACTTCGCCAGCGAACAGGCGCGGCGTGGTGCGAAAGTGGCGCTCGTTGCGGCCGTTGCCCAGACCTATCTGACCTTGGCCGCGGACAGCGAGGGCCTCAGGCTTTCACAGGCCACTCTCGAGGCGCAGCAGTCGTCGCTCGCCATGTTTCAACGCAGTCGAGAGCTGGGCGTGGCCTCGGATCTCGAGCTGCGCCAGGTCCAGACTCAGGTCGAGGCCGTGCGCGCGGACGTGGCCAGGTACAAGGGACTCGAGGCCGTCGACAGGAACGCGCTCCAGCTCATCGTCGGCGCTCCGCTCGACCCCGCACTCTTGCCCGATAGCGTCGCCGCGGTCAGCGCGCCGAGGGCGATCAGCGCCGGACTGTCGTCCGACGTCCTGCTGCGCCGTCCCGACATTCTCGCGGCCGAGCACCAGCTACGCGCGGCCAACGCCAATATCGGCGCGGCCCGTGCCGCCTTCTTCCCGCGCATCGCGCTCACGGCCGGCGTTGGCACGGTCAGCGACGAGCTCTCCGGACTGTTCGGATCCGGCACGGGCACATGGAGCTTCGCGCCGCAGATCACGGCGCCGCTTTTTGCCGGAGGCGCGATCAAGGCCGGACTCGACGCCTCGAAGGCGGAACGTGAGATCGCGGTCGCCCGTTACGAGAAGGCGATCCAGCAAGCCTTCGCCGAGGTCTCGAACGCCCTGAAGCTTCGCTCGACTCTCGTGGAGCAGAGGGAAGCGCAGGAGGCGCTCGTCGAAGCTCTCGCGGATACTCACCGTCTTTCAGACGCTCGCTATAAGGCCGGCATCGACAGTTATCTCGGCGTGCTAGTGGCGCAGCGATCGCTGTTCGCCGCTCAACAGGCATTGGTCGGCGTTCGCCTGGCCGAGCAGGCCAACCTCATCACGCTTTACAAGGTACTGGGCGGAGGCGCGTGACGACTGCTATGCGCGCGTGGCCGTGATCGTGGCGTCGCCCAACCCCAACCCCAACCCCAACCCCAACCCTATTCAGGGAGATGGGAGTTCAGGGGGAATGTAGGAACGTCATCCGGTCAGTGTCCTTCATGGGTCGGGCGCGGGTCTGTGGCATGCCGCCGTGATCGTGCACTTTACCGTGATTGTCCTCGTCCGTTATACGAATTTCAGCCACGGCCATTCGGGTGGCTTGATGAATGCATTCGATCGGCTCGATCGAGCGTATTCTTCATGGACAGGGGGCGTATGGACGGCACGGACGCGATGACGGGCCAATCGCCGGAGGAAGGGATGATCTCCACGTCGGAAGAGATTCCCGCCTTCAATGAGGCGGTCACGGCTCACCAATCGCTCGTTTTCAGCATCGCCTACCACATGCTTCACAACGTTGCGCTGGCCGAGGATGCGGCGCAAGACGTCTTCTTGCGCCTTTATCGGGATTATCACAAGATTCAAAGCGCGTCCCATCTCGTGCACTGGCTGAGACGGACGACGACTCATCGCTGTCTCGATTCTCTGCGTCGTGTCATGGGCAGGTGTCGCGTTGCGCTCGACGAGATCGATCTCGTCTCACCACCTTCGGTCGAGAACGATCCGCTTCAAGCGCGAGCGCTCCGACGTCTCGTGGCCGGGCTTCCGGCCGGCGCTCGAGCTGTCGTCGTGTTACGCTATCAAGAAGATTTGGATCCGCGGGAGATTGCGCGGATTCTCGATCTGCCCGTGAACACCGTCAAGAGCCGGCTTCACCGCGCTTTGACCGTGCTGCGCGACCGGCTCGCCGCTCTCGAGGAGGCACGCCATGCGTCGGCTCGAGAATGATCTCCAAGACTCCTTGCGCCGCAAGGCGCCGCCGCCGGACTTCGTCACAAGAGTGCGCGCGCGGATTGAACGCGACGCATCCTTGGGGACCGTTCATTCGAGACGGTCCGTGACGCATTGGTTTCGGATGCTTGCCGCGGCGGCCGCGCTCGTGGCGGCGATCGGCGTCGGCCTTGTCTTCGAGCAACGGCAACGATCTCGCGCGCGTCGTGAGGCGGCTTTGCAACGCACCCTGACGGCGTTGTCGATCGCCGCGCATCACCTCAATCGGATCGAGAGAAAGGCGTTCTCATCCGTACGCTGGGAACGAATCGGCGAGCAACTGGCCGGCGCACCGCTGGGCGACTCGTCGCGACCGTCCTCCGAAGCCGTGCATTCGAACGGCGCTTGACCGCGTACATGGCTATTGAGCGGCCACGTAAAAGGCGTGGCGCGCGACAGAAGTCGATTGTTCCATGAGGAGGAGACATGCGGAAGCATCGAGTTATCGCTCCGTTTCTGATCATCGCGTCAATGTCGGCGGTTCCCGCCGCAAGCATGGCTCAGGGCGCCCGTCTCAAGCTCGATAATTGGGGCGACCTTGCCTCTCGAGCGAAGGAAGTCGTGAATATCACCATCGACAAGGAAACGATGGGCTGGGCTTCGCAAGGTTTCAGCTCCAAAGGCGGCGATGCCGCGGAGCTGCGTGATCTCATGAAGGAGCTCGAAGGCGTCTATGTCCAAGTGATCGAGTTCGACAAGGATGGCGCGCCGTCATGGGAGGAGCTGATAGAGGTCACGAGCAGCGTGAGACAGCAGCTCGACGGACCGCAATGGACGCCGATCGTTTCAGTGACCGAAAAGAAGAAACGCGGCCAAACGGAGATGGTTCGCATCAGTCTCTTCAAGAACGCCTCCGGCGAGCCCGGCGGTCTGGCCATCTTCGTGCTCGAACCGGACGAGGTCGTGCTCGTCAATCTGGTCGGCCGCGTGCGGCTTGATCAACTCGGCCGTATCGGCAAGGCGCTTGGAAAGCAGGGGAAGTTCAAGCTGGGGGACGACACCGGATCCAAGGGAAAGCAGAAGAGCGAAAAGAAGGCGGAATAGAGGCCGGGTTCAATGGAGGCGCACGTCTCCGTCGCTGGCTTGACGCCCCTTCCGGGAAATGTCTGAAATCAGCATGGCGAGCGGATGATCGCCGCTCGCCATGCCTGGCTTTCACTATTCAGGGCAGTAAGGACCGTCGAATCCGCGGGCGGTTTCGCGCCGGTCGAGAGGATCCCTCCCGTGAGGGGGAAGCAGTCCAAGCCGCGCAAGCTGCGGGCGGAACTCGTATCGAATGCGGAGTGTCGCCGACGGCTCGCGCTCCAGAGCGATGTGAACGTGACGAACGCCATGATCCACACGATCGCCCATACCTGTCGCGGCGAAGTCGTCATCGAGGAATCTGGTTTCTTCGCGCGCCGATTCGGACTCGATGCGTGGTGAAGCACCGCCGGGCGTTCCTTCGCGGGCGCGCTTACGGCCTCCGGCTCGAGAATCGCCGTATTTATCGGAACGCCACGGGCGATGAATCCATCGCGGAGTTCGTTCGCGGAAAAAGACGGCTTCGATCACGCCCAGATCCCGAGTGTGGCCGAGATCCGCGGCATAGGAATCGCGCTCTCCGGTGAAGTAGAAGAGCCGCGCGTGACGCCCGCTGACTTGCCAGCCTTCGATCTCGATCGTCTCGTATGGGTCGAGCACCCACTTGCGCGCTTGTTTCGGCGAGGTGTGACGCGCGTCAATGGTGTTGAGCCCGTCGACCGACAGCGCCACCGCGACGCGGCAAGGCAGCGGATTGTGAAGGCGCAAGGCGTATTTCTCATCACGTAACGCCTCGACGTAGACCTTCCCGCGTCCATGAAGCTCGGGGCGGGGCGCGCCGTCCATCAGCACGTCGAGCGCGAAGCCCCTATATTCCGTGGCCTCGATAGACGGCGCGGCCCACAGCGCGACCAGGATCGGCATCGTGTTCAGCAATCGCGATCTCATGATTTCCTCCTTGCCCTATGTTATGAGACCGGGCGTGCGCATGATTGTTCCGGATTCAACGCGAGGACTTCACCTGCAACCACAGCAGGCGGAGACGCGCTACGCTCCTGAGGCTTTTCTCTTCAACAGTCAGGTTCAGCGCTCGGTGTGGGCGCGACGAAGCAGATATCGTCCCCGCGGCAGGCTTCTGATCGAATCGAGCCGGCCCAGCTTTTCCGATGCGCGGGAGAGGTCATCAAGCGCAAGCCCTTCGGATACGGCTGACCGCTGTTTGGTCTTACGGGCGTCATCATCGAGGAGCGCGCGTGACGCCGGCTCGGATGCTCGAGCGGGTTTGGCGTCTTCGAGGCGTATGCTCCCGTCAGGAAGAACATCGAGCCGCCAGACCGCTCCGGGCGGGGGTGCGGTCTCGGTGGGCAGTTCGAGGGATCGGGGCGAGTCCGGGGCTTCGACGGGATACAGGAAACAGGCGATCGTTTGTGAGCGCGCCTCGTTTCTTCCGCGTCGAAGGATCCCGAGGACGCGTGTCTCGCGAGCGCCGGGCGCCGCCCGGGGAGGCATGGGGAGGGCTTCCTCGATCGGTGCATCACGAATCCCGCCTTCATAGTCTCGATGAGCGGTGTCTTTCTCGCTCCCTTTATGCCTTTTCGCTTCCTCTATCTTTAGCGTAGGATCTGCGCGCATTTCCTTCTCTGGAGCTGTTCCCGTGCTCTCTTGTATGCCCGGAACCTCAGGCGCAAATGAATCTCCGCCTGAGCCAATCAGGTTCGTCGGCGGAGCCGCTCGCGCCATTGACGGCGCATGATCCGTTCCCAGCTCCAGCTTCGCTTCACCAGTCGCGCCCGCGGTCGCGTGTTCGGTCTTGACGCTGGTTCTCACGGGCGTCCTCCGAGTCTTGTCCGAATCGGGCTTGCGAACGGCCGGCGTCATCTGACAATCTGGATTTGTCGGAGCGGGCGTAGGCGCCAGGACCGGATGCGTCGGCGCGCGCCAGGCCTCGTGACCGACGATCATCGCGACGACGCCGATGACTGCCAGTGGGGCGAGCCAACGCGCCATCGGCGCCAAAGCCCAGGCCGATCGTCTCGCGCGCTTTGCCTTGATCCCGTCCATGAGTCGCGTATGTAGAAAGGGAGGCAGAGGATCGTCGTTCATCGATGCCAGCGCGCTCTTCATCGCGCGCCAGCGCTCGAGAGCCCTGCGGCATGACGCACACGTGGAGACATGATCGGCAGCCGGCGTTCGGTCGACCGGTCCGTCCTCGTCCAGCAGGCGCAGGAACTCCCGGCAAGTCACGGCCAGATCTCCTCCATCGCTTTCCGCAAGGCCTCCCGAGCCCGGCAAAGACGCGACTTCACGGTGCCGACCGGGCAGGCCAGGGCGCGCGCCAGATTTTCGTAGTCCAGATCCTGCATCTCGCGCAGGAGCAGGATCGTTCGATGCTCGACAGAAAGGCTCGCGAGCGCGCGATCGAGCGCGATGCGCAACTCTTCGCCCATCGCCATGGCTTCCGGATCAGGACTTGGATCAGGAATCGGATAATCGCGGCGCTCGCCTGTTTCCGGGTTCTCGTGTTCGAGGCAAACGCTTTTCAACCGCTCGCGTCGCGCCGCGCTCGTGAGACGACTGCGGCAGACGTTGAGCGCAATGCCGATGACCCATGTACGGAATCGGGCGTCGCCACGGAAGCTCCCGATGCCGCGGAAGACGCGCAGAAAGGTCTCTTGCGTCGCATCCAGGGCCTCGTCCGGATCGCCGAGCATCCTTCGCGCGAGACGATAGACGTGACTCTCGTGTCGAACGACGAGGGCCTCGAAGGCCGTTTCATCGCCCTGGCGGGCATGGTCGACATCGAGGGCGTCATCGTGCTCCATGGACGGATATACGGCGGTCGCCATCACGGCCATGAGCATACAGCAGACCAGCGCGCGTCTCACGTCGATCCTCCTCCAATTGATTGGACTGAAATACAAGGCTATGGTTCCTGCAGGCCAAAGCGAAAATCGTAATCGAGCGGAAGTGTCGTCGGATGTCGTTGAATATACGTCTCTTGGCGGAGCGCCGGTGGTCGAGGCCGCGAATCCGCGCTCGACTCGTCGGCCGCCTGCCGCCTATACCGCGCTTCTGTGTTTGGGGCGCTGATTGGCGGCGATGACGCGTTTGCGGAGCCGGATGGCCGCCGGTGTCACCTCGACCAGCTCATCGTTGTTGATGAACTCGAGCGCTTGCTCGAGGTTCAAAACCCGGCATGGCGCGAGACGAATCGCCTCGTCGGCCGTCGATGCGCGCATGTTAGTGAGCTTCTTCTGTCGCGTGACGTTGACGTCCATGTCGTCAGTCCGGGCGTTTTCGCCCACGATCATTCCCTCATAAACGGCGGTTCCCGGGCCGATGAACAGCTCGCCTCGATCCTCGAGATGGCTGAGCGCATATGCCGTCGCTTCGCCGGCGCGATCCGCCACCAACACGCCCGTCGGACGGCGCTGAATCTCGCCTTGCCACTCCACGAATCCTTCGATAAGGCTGTTCATGACCGCCGTGCCGCGCGTGTCGGTCAGCAACTCGGTGCGCACGCCGATCAGCCCGCGCGTCGTGACGTGGAAATCGAGCCTGAGACGGCCGGTCCCGTGGTTAACCATCTTGACGAGCTTGCCACGCCGAAGAGCCATTTTCTCGAGAACGACGCCCATGAAGGCTTCAGGCAAGTCAATGATGAGAAGCTCCAGCGGTTCCTGGAGCGCCCCGTTCGTTTCGTGCGTGACCACCTCGGGATTGGATATGGAAAGCTCGAAGCCCTCGCGCCGCATGGTCTCGATTAATACCGCCAGTTGCAGTTCGCCGCGTCCGAGCACCTTGAACGCATCGGCCGAATCCGTGGACTGGACCTGGATCGAGACGTTGGTGAGCAGCTCCTTGTCGAGGCGGTCCCTGAGGTTGCGCGAGGTCAGCCAGCGCCCATCGCGTCCGGCGAAAGGCGAGGTATTGACGCCCAGCAGCATCGAGATCGTCGGTTCGTCGATGTGCAGCGGAGGCAGCGGCGCGGGCGTCTCGGCGGAGGTCACCGTGTCGCCGATCGAAATGCCTGGGAAACCGGCCAGGGCGACGATCTCGCCGCAGGGCGCCTCCTCGATTGCTACGCGGGTCAGTCCCTCGAAGGCGAAGAGTTGCGTCACACGGTTCGTCTCGATCGTGCCGTCACGCCGGGCGAGCGCGACCGTGTCTCCCAGGCGAGCGGTTCCGGAAAAGACGCGGCCGATGGCCAGGCGGCCGATGTAGTCGTTGTAATCGAGGTTGGCGATGAGGAGCTGTAGAGGCGCCGCTGGCTCGTATGGTGGAGCAGGGATGTGCGCGATCAGGGCTTCGAAGAGCGGACGCAGATCTTCGTCGGCTCCGTTCGGCGTTGAACGCGCCGTGCCGGCCTTGGCGTTGGCGTAGAGCACCGGGAACTCGAGCTGTTCTTCGGTCGCATCCAGATCAATGAAGAGATCATAGACCTCGTTCAGGACCTCCTGGGGGCGGGCGTCGGCCCGGTCGATCTTGTTGATCACCAGAACGGCCGGAAGCTGCTGTTCGAGCGCCTTGCGTAGAACGTAACGTGTTTGCGGGAGCGGCCCTTCGGAAGCGTCAACCAGCAGCATGACGCCGTCAACCATCTTGAGCGCGCGCTCGACTTCTCCTCCGAAGTCGGCGTGACCCGGCGTGTCGACGATGTTGATCTTGGTCTCGTTATGGCGCACCGAGGTGTTTTTGGCCAGGATCGTGATGCCGCGCTCGCGTTCGATGTCGTTCGAATCCATGATGCGCTCCCGGACTTCCTGGTTCTCGCGGAACACGCCGCTTTGTCTGAGCATCGCGTCGACAAGCGTCGTCTTGCCGTGGTCGACGTGAGCGATGATGGCGACGTTGCGTAAGGACATGTTGGCCTGCTTTCGTCTTCTTGAGCGGCCCGATGAATGACGGCCGTGAGGAGGCCCTGAAACGGGCGGGCAAAAGGAAGATCAGTATACCCCGGATTATTGGTGCGAGCCGCCCGTGGAGCGAGCGGCTGATTGGGATGCGTTATTGGTCTGGATACTCGCGACTTGCGTCAGGCTGGGGATCGATCCGTGCGTGCAAGCCGATGTATGCGCCCACGAATCCGCCGGCGACGGCAGTGCTCAGGATCGAGCCGTCTTCACTCTTCTTGATCGAGATCCAATCGTCCGGCCGTGTCGCATAGGAGAAGTCGTAGATGCGCCCTTGGCCCTCGATCCGGAGGAGCGCCGTCTCAGACGGCGGGCCGGCGATGGGCAGCCGCGCGATCGTTTGTGGAGCGGCGTTTTGATCGGAGTCGGCCACGCGCTCGAGGAACACTTCCGCGCCGCCGCCGACCGACCGTACGCCGAGGTAGAAATGGTGCGTCTCGTTTTGAAAAGCGACGAGTCCGGCGGAATGGCCGGGCGCGAGCCGCAGTCGCAGAGCGGCCGTGGCCGAAAAACGCGCGTGTTGCTGGCGACGTCCGATGAACGACGGATTTCCACGACTGCTCAATGTCGTGGCGCCTGGACGTATCACGAGAGTTCCGGGTTTTTGAGTTAGGCTGAGCCAGATATCGCCGGGCGCACGGAGAAAATTCCAGAGAGGCGCCAGCGACGGTCGATCGAAATCGTCGCGCCATGTGAAGCTGCCGTTGAGCGGAACTTCCGGCCGAGGCATGGGTGGAAGCTTCGGCGCGGCGCCTGTCGTCGGAACCGGCGTGTTCGGCGCAATAATCGCCGGCCAGTCATCCGCCCAGGTCACCGGCAACATGAACGTCTCGCGTCCGGTGTTGTAGAGCCGGCCCTCGTATGGCCGGCAGCCGAGGAATACGGCCCACCATGAGCCGTCGGGAGTCTCGACGAAGTCGGCGTGCCCGGTGGAGGTCACGGGATTGGGCCGGTTCGGATCGAGAGTCCGTTGTGTCAAAATCGGATTCTTGTCCCATGGCACATATGGGCCGCGTACGCCGCGACTACGAAAGACGACCTCGGAATGATCCTCGGCGGTTCCGCCCTCGGCGGCGATGAGCACGTACCACCCTGCTTTCTTGAAGATGTGGGGGCCCTCGATCCAGACGGGGCGTTTCGTGATATCAACGCCGCCGTTCACGATGATCTCGCGCGGTCCGATGAGCCGTTGCGTTTTTAGGTCGAATTCCTGGATCCAGATCGCGCGATGGCCTTCGTAGAGCACGCGTCCTTCCGGAGGAAGACCGTTGTTGACGACGTAGGCCCGGCCGTCGTCGTCGAAGAAGAACGAGGGATCGATCCCGTCGATCTCGGGCAGCCAGACGGGATCGGACCAAGGTCCGGCCGGATCGGACGCCGTCACGAAGAAGTTGCCGCCGCCTCCCACCAGGGTCGTGATCATGTAGAACGTCCCGGCGTTGTGACGGATCGACGGGGCGAAGACGCCTTCCGATACTTGAAGGCCGTCGAGCTTGAGCTGCGAGGGCCGTGACAGAACATGGCCGAGTTGCGTCCAGCGCACGAGATCGCGGCTATGAAACAACGGAACGCCGGGGAAATATGAGAACGAGGACGTGACGAGATAGTAATCCTCGCCCACGCGGCATACGCTCGGATCCGGGTAGAAACCGGCGAGGACCGGGTTGCGATACGAATCGACCGGCATCGTTTCCTCCACGATGTCGCGTCCCTCGTATTCGAACCATTCGAACTCCGCGTTGCTCGACTCGGCGGACTGGGTCCATCCAGGGCGAGCAACGGGAGACATCGTTACCGCCAGGATCAGAATGATTCTCGCGATCATGACTGCCTCCTCGGTATCTTTCCCATCGGATGATCATCGCACAAAAAGGGGAAGGGGGAGCAGGCGGGGGTTCTCCAGAATCAGGGGCGAGCCTGGCGCCATCCAGTTGACCTCCAATCGGCGCGATAACATACTCGCTTCGGCCGGATGAAGCGCCTTGAAAATTGGCGATAGCGGTTTCCGGCGGCAGGGAGCGTGTTTTTGCGGCGATCCTCGCTCGGCGCATCGAAGGTCCGGAGGAGTAGATCCGCGTCGCGGCGCGCCAAACGAATGAATGCCGCTCGATGGACGTCGCGTGACGTCGTCTGGTTGATTGCGCGCCTTCGGAAATTCCGCGCCAGCGTTCATCCGACGACGCTCGCCGCAGTGGAACGTGCGCGAGATCCTTTTCGGCTGCTCGTCGCCTGCGTCATCTCGTTACGCACGCAGGACGCCGTCACGGCGCTGGCCAGCGCGCGCCTGTTCAGCATGGCCGGGACGCCGGGCGCAATCGCCGAGCTTGCCGAGACCGGAATCGCTCGCCTGATATATCCCGCGGGTTTTTACAACACGAAAGCCAGGCAGATCCGTGCGATCGCCCTGGAATTGCAGCGTCGTCATGACGGGCGCGTGCCCGCCGATCAGGACGCCCTGCTGAGGCTGCCCGGCGTGGGTCGCAAGACCGCCAACCTCGTGCTGGGCCTTGGATTCGGAATTCCCGCCATCTGCGTCGACACGCATGTCCATCGTATCGCCAATCGATTGGGCTTGGTCGCGACCCGCGCGCCCGAAAAGACGGAGCGCATGCTCGCTGTCGTTCTATCGCGCCGATACTGGATCGAGATCAACGATCTTCTGGTGACGTTCGGACAGAACGTCTGTCATCCGACTTCACCGCGATGCTCGCGCTGTCCTTTGGCCGCGCGATGTCGTCGGATCGGCGTTGTGCGTCATCGATGAGATCCGCTTCATTAATGCGTACGGCAGGCGCCCTCGTGTGAGTGGAGTCACGAAACGAGCAGGCGCACCGGGCCAGAGCGCCGGCATGATGTGAGCAGGAGTCAGAAGTTGAACGAGCTGCCGTCATTGCGGATTTGCACGTAAAAACATCGGATCAGCATTCGTTCTCGCGACAGTCGGAGTCGGAGGGTCGCTCCAACGGCGGTTCATTCACCGCCGGCGTCGCTCCCGTTGATGACACGACAGTCGCCGAGTAGATCTGATCGTACTGTTCGGCGACCTTGGCCAGATGACTGGCAATCGTGTTCCAGTGGTCGCCGAGAAACGCCGTCGGCGGCGTTATGTCAGTTCCGCGTCGAAAGATCCTCCGTAACGGCCGTAAGGCATGTCGGGCGCAGTAGATGATCTGGCGATCGATACGACCAAGAGAGGCTGTGTTCGCCAAGGCCAGCGTTCGATCAAAGGAATACAGGACGACGTCGATATTCCGCGCCGAGGCCAGATGGCCGGCGCGCACGAGGTGGTCGATGAGATAGGCTCGATGCCAGTAAGAGCTGAGCGACTTGGCCGCCTCATGTATGGTGAGGACATAGAAGATCTTGCGTGACAAACGCTTCACGATGTAGATCACGAAAGCGATCGGGAAAAGCAGGCAGCTTCGGGTCGTGAACCAGGGCTTCTGTCGCCCCAGCGCTCTCAAAGCCGCCGGATCCGCTTCGAAGCCGCGTGCGCGACAGATCGCTCGGGGCATGCGGCGTCGGAAGACCGACTCGATGAGGAGATCGACCAGCGGCAATGGAATGAGCGTTGAAAGACCGGCGCTGGTTGCGTCCGCGTAGACTCGCCGATCAAAGGGCGCCACGCCGGAACAAGTCGGCGCGGTTTTCATCCGGTATGGCGGGGATCAACAACGAGTCCGAATGGATTGGATGCATGATCCTCGCGGTTGAACGATGAACGGGACGGCGCCGGGACGAGACTGCGGGATCGAGACGTATCATTCTTCATCGTCCGATCCATCTCGTCCGCATGCTGCCTCATCCAGTCCGAACAGATCACGCACGGCTGTGATTCTCTGCATGTCCGCTTCTCCGCCGGATTCGATGGCCTTGAGCCGCGTCGTCGGCGAGTGAAGCAATTTGTTGATCAGAGAGCGCGTGAGGTTTTCGACTTGTCGTCTCTCGCCGGAGGGGAAATGCTTGAGGCTCTTCGCGACCTCATGTTCACGAATACGCTCGAAATGCTCGCGGAGCTGGCGTATGACCGGCACGGCGCTCAACTCCCGGAACCAGGTCATTAGTCGGTCCGTTTCTTCATCGATGATCGATTCCGCCCTGGGTATCTCACGACGGCGACGATCCCGGCTCTTCTCGACGAAGCTCTGCAGAGCATCGATATCGTGAAGAAAGACGTTTTCGAGCCGCCCCGCCCCGGGATCGACGTCGCGTGGAACGGCGATGTCGATGATGATGAGCGGCCGATTCTCCCGCGCGGACATCAAGCGGCGCACCGTATCGGCCGAGATCAAGTACTCGGAGGCGCTCGTGGCCGACACGACCACGTCGACCTCACGCAAGACACGATCGGCGTCCGTCAACGATATCGCCCGGCAACGGAACTCTCCGGCCGCGGCTTCCGCACGCGATAGGGACCGACTTGCGATGACAAGAGCCGCGGGAGAACGTTTGGTGAAATGTTTAGCGACGAGCCGGCCCGTCTCGCCCGCTCCGAGAACGAGCACGCGGCGATCAGTCAGGTCGCCGACGACTTTGACGGCGAGCGCGACCGCGGCCGACGCGACGGAGACGGCGCCGGCGCCGATCCCGGTTTCTTCATGAACGCGCTTTGCGGCGCGCGCGGCGGCGGAAGTGATGCGCTCAAGTCGCGGACCGATGGATCCCGCATGACGAGCGAGAGAGACGGCCTCCTTGACCTGTCCGAGGATTTGCTTTTCGCCAAGCATCATCGAGTCCAGGCCGGACGCGACGCGGCAGAGATGACGCACGGCCTCCCGGCCGCACAAGCGGTATTGGCCGAGCTTATCCGAAAGCACGTCGCGGCCCTTGGAGTCGCGGATGACACGCCGTATGGCGTCTTCGGCGGATCGCGTATCTTCCGTCACCGTATAGAATTCCACGCGATTGCATGTGGAGATAAGCAACGCTTCGATGACGCCGGCCTCGCGTAGAAGATTCGCCAGGGTCGTTGCGGCGGATTCTGCGGTGAAAGACAGAAGCTCGCGTTCGGATATGTCAGCCGTGCGGTGATTCGCGCCGAGGAGAAGAAGTTGCATCGCCGGCTCAGGTGAAGATGTGAAAGGTTGGAAACGCCAGCCGCGACAGGATCGCCGAGAAGACGAGTAAAAAGAAGCCCACGAGGGAGAGCGAAATGACGCGGCGATCGCCGATGTGACGGTCATAGTGGAGCCATGCGGCGATCATATACACGATCCAAACGACAACGGTGAGCAGGAATTTCGGGTCATGGGAGAAGCCGGGAAACTTGTTCCATGCCCATGCGGATCCGCAAATGATCGTCACCGCCAGCGCGGACAGTCCGACGATAATGGCTCGCAGGCACATGCGACTCAGCGTGGCGAGCGGCGGCAGGCGGTCGAAGAAAAGGCCGAAGCGGCGCAGCTTCAGCTCGTGATAGAGAAGCAGAAAAAGGGCGCCGTACACCGCCGAGACGGCGAAGGCGGCGTAGCCGATGACGGCCGAGGCGGTGTGCGCCGCGAAGAGAGGGCTGTTGAGAACGGCCGGGAACTCTCCCGACGAGCGTATGAAAACCGAGGAGACGGCCTGAGTGAGAAATGATACGGAGACGAGAAAGACGCCGGTGCGGCGCTCTCGAGTTCGGCGCTCGACGATCACATACACGACTGCGACGGCGAACGCCACGCTGGTCAGCACCTCCATCGCCCGTGCGAGGGGGACGTGACCGAAGGCGAACGTCCGGAAGGCCAGATAGACGGCGTGCGAGACCAGAACGATTTCCATGAGACGACGAGCGATGCGCGCCGCGCGAGGATCGCCGCGGACGAAATCCACCGCGTAAGCCGCGACAGTCAAGGCATAGAGCAAAGGCAGGCAGTAATTCAGCCAGCGAAGCAGAGCGATCATGAGGAATTCCTCCGGCCCTTCATGTCAGCCGCAAGGAACCGGATGCGCGATTTTCCGGGCCATGCGGTTCGGCCGCTGGCGGCCTCTGTGGCGTCGTCGTCGAACGTCGCCCCGGCCGGAAACAAGCATCCCGAAGAAAGAGCAGTTCCTGTCGAGTCGCCGTTTTGACGCGGCCGGTTGCCCGAACGCAGGGGATGAACGGGACGTCGGTCCACCGGGAGCTACTTCTTCTCGGTCGCCGTGCTCTTCTCGACGAAATCCTTGAGCCAGGAGATGTCGATCTCCTTGGCTTCGCGGGCTTTCTGCCGATCGACGAGCCATTGGCCGCGCGCGTTGTTGGTCACGGCGTCCTTCTTGGGCAGTTTCTCGTTATGGCAGTAGAGACAATCCTTCACTTCGAAACCCAGATCGTTGGCTTTCTTTTGCATCGCCAGCGTGGCCCATGCGCCGGCGCTGAACGCCGTGATGGCGAAAGCCGCGGATCCGGCGGTAAAAATGATCCTGCGCATCATTGCTCCTCCTTGTGAGAGTATAACCCGCGCGCGTCGCCTGCGCAGGACGTCGCTTGCGCCGTTACGGGAACTGGAAACGCCGCGTGTGGCTCGGTTCGCCGCGGGCGCGGCGCGAACCGAAGACGTCGATCAGATCGAGGGCGCCCCGGTTGCCGTTGTCCGGAGCGCTGGATATCATCGGAGCGTACTCGGCGCGGCCGCTGGGCAACTCAACCGAAGCGTTTCGAAGACCGCGCCGGCAGTGTGCGTATCCGTGCACCGAGCGGAATTTGCGCGAGCAGCATGATTGTCGCGGATCCACCGAGCGAGGTTTGCGTGATATCCAAGAAAGCATCGAGCTCAATCCAGGCGCTTGCCGCTGAAGCGATCCCGCATGACTCGCCGGAGGCAATGGAGAAGGACGCGGCCGTGTCATGCTCGGGATTATGCCGGCGTTTCGGCGGTCGCTGGGCGTTGAGTCACGTGAGTCTCACGGCCGCATACGGCGCGGCGTTTCTTGTCACGGGCCACAACGGTTCGGGAAAAACGACGCTCTTCCGCGTTCTCGCAACCGCCATCCGTTCCGACAGAGGACGGGCGCGCATCGCCGGATTCGATCTCGGGCGCGAGCGCGCTCATGTGCGCCGACACGTGACGTTGATGAGTCATCATTCCTACCTCTACGAAGCTCTCACCGCTTACGAGAACCTCGACCTCGCGGCGCGCGTCGCCGGAGAGTCGTTGGCTCCTTTCGCCATCCATGCGCTTCTCGACCGCGTCGAGCTTGACGACCGCGCTCACGATTTCGTGGCCGAGTTCTCCGCCGGGATGCGCAAGCGCCTGGGTTTGGCCAGAGCACTGATCCGCACGACGCCCGTCGTGCTTTTCGACGAGCCATACGGCCAACTCGATCCTCGCGGCTTTGCTCTCGTCGATGGCGTCGTCGATGAATGCCGGAAGCGCGGCGCGGCGGTTCTGCTGGCGACGCACCAGATCGAGCACGGCCGGCGAATTTGTCAGGAGGCGCTCGTTCTCGCTCGCGGACGTTGCGTGTGGCGCGGGCGCGCGGCGGACCTGCCGCCGCTTCGGCTCGGCCATTCCCAGGAAACGGAGAAAGAGGTTTCGTGAGACCATGGCGGGCGGCGCTTCGCAAGGAGCTTCTGCTTCAGTGGCGTACGCGCGCCGAGGTCGCCGCCGTTTTTGCGTTTGGGGCGATCACGTTGCTGCTTTTCAGCTTTGCCGTGGGACCGGCGCCGCAGGCTCTCAGAACGTATGCCGGCGGCTTCCTCTGGGTTGGATTGCTGATGGCGTCCACGCTCGCGCTCGCCGAAGGCTTTCACCGTGAGACGGAAAACCAGGCGCTGGAAGGGCTGTTGCTGTTGTCCTTGAAGCCGCATGCGATCTACTACGCCAAGGCCGTCGCCAACTGGCTGCAGATCGGAATCGTGGGCGCGGCGTTGCTGCCGGAGATGATCGTGCTCTATGACGTCCCCATGCCGGCGCCCGGTCGTCTGCTTGCCGTGCTCGTCGCCGGCGCCGCGGCTCTGGCCGCTCCCGGCACGTTATATGCGGCGATGACTTCGCAGGTGCGCTCCCGATCCACGCTGCTGCCGCTTCTGCTGTTTCCGCTCGTCGTGCCCGTGCTGCTGGCGGCTGTCAAGGCGACGGCCCTGGCAATCAGCGGCGACATCATGCGCGAATGGAGCACGTGGATCGGCGTGCTTGTCATGTTCAACGCGATCCACTGGCCGCTATGCGGCCTGCTCTTCGCGCACGTCGTGGAGGAATGATGTTTCAAATGAGGCCACTCGTGACGTTGATCGTTTCGGGCGCGCTGCTGCTGATCATCGGTTCGTCGATCGGCCTTCTCGCGGCGCCGGCGGAGCGCTACATGGGAGACGTGCAGCGCATCATGTACATTCACGTTCCTTGCGCGTGGATGGCGCTTCTGGCCTTCTCCTACGCGTTCGTCAGCGCGCTCTTCTACTTGCTGTATGGCGGCTGGCGCCACGACGCGCGTCTCGAGGCCGCGCTCGAAGCCGGCGCGATCTATTCATTGCTCTTGTGCCTGCAGGGAGCGCTGTGGGCCAAACCCACATGGGGCGTTTACTGGGCCTGGGATCCCCGGTTGACGACGACCGCCATCATGATGTTCGGTTTCGGCGGCATCATCGCCTTGCGCGGCTTCGTGCGGGAGCCGACGCGTAGGGCGAGATGGTCTGCGGTCGCCGCGATCATCGCTTTCGTGAACGTCCCCCTGGTCTATTTCTCGGTGCGATTGTGGGGTTCGCTTCATCAGCTTCAGTCCGGGCCGCGATCAATCGCGGGTCCGTTTCTCGTTCCCCTGGGCCTGAACGCCTTGGGTCTGGTGCTGCTGACGTCCGGGCTGATGGGGATCCGTGCCCGCGCCGCGTGGCTCAGGCGTGAACGGAAGATGGGGCCGGAAGCTCCGGATGAGCGGCGTCCGTTGGAGCCGCCCGTCAAGGAGAGCGGGGGTGATGCATGAACGGCGTCATCATCGGCGGCTGGGAGTATGTGCTCGGCGCTTACGGTCTCACGGCCGGAATGCTGGCGATCTACGGCATGTCGGTCGTGAGACGTTATCGTTTGGAGATTGAACGACGGCGTCCCGCGCGCGGAGCGGCGCGGTGAGCGTCTCTCCGCGAAAAGCGAAGCGTAGAATTCCGCGGCGGATGATCTGGGGCGTGCTGGTCGTCGGCATCGTCGTCTTTCTCGCCATGGCGATCAACCGCTTGGGGAGGAGCGTCGTTTATTATTGGGGTCCGTCGGAGCTGCGTTCGGCCGGTGATCAGGCCGTCGGCGCTTCCATCCGTTTGGGAGGTCGCGTCGTTCCGGGATCGGTCGATAAACGGGAGAAGGACACTCTCATGTTCGACGTCAGCGACAATCGGTCGACGATTCGAGTCAGGACCCGCGCGACGCCTCCGCAAATGTTTCGCGAGGGCATCGGCGTCGTCGTGGAGGGCACGCTCGGTCGCGACGGCGTCTTCGATGGCGCGCGACTGCTCGTATCGCACGGCAACGAGTATCGGCAGCCGCGGAACGGCGAGAAAATCGACATGCGGCAGTTGATGCGCTCCACGGAAGGGCTCGAGACGCCGGAGCAGGGTCGGCGACCATGATCGCGATGGTCGGCGGAAAGCTCGTCTTGCTCTCCCTGGCGGTCGCCGTGGCCGGAGCGATCGCCGGATTCGCCGCCGGCGGCTGGTCGTCGTCGCGGTCCGTGCTCTGGATCCGCCGTCTCGCGCGCGCCTATGCGGCGCTCATGATTCTCGCGAATCTGTTCATGCTGCGCGCTCTTCTGGCGCGGGATTTCAGCGTCGCTTACGTCGCGCAAGTCGGATCGCTCGATGTTCCCGATTGGGTGGCTTTTGTAAGCCTCTGGTCCTCGCTCGAGGGTTCGCTGCTTTTCTGGGGGCTCGTTCTCGGGCTCTATGTGTTCGCCGCCGTGGAATACACCGCATCGCGCCATCCCGACCTGCTGCCCTATGCCGCCGGCACATGGCTCGTCTGCGGCGCGTTCTTCAGCTTTCTGGCGTCCGGCCCGACGCAGCCGTTCGCTGTCGTGCCCGATCCTCCCTTCGACGGTCCGGGTCCCAATCCCCTGCTCCAGAACCATGTTTTGATGGCGTTCCATCCGCCGCTGCTTTATTTCGGTTACGTGGGAACGACCATTCCCTTCGGTCTGGCGGTGGCCGCTCTGCTCACGGGCCGTCTTGGACCGAGCTTCGTCCGTTCCCTGCGCTTGTGGTTGATCGTCTCCTGGATTTTCTTGTCGATCGCCATCATGCTCGGAGGATGGTGGGCGTATGAGGTGTTGGGCTGGGGAGGGTACTGGGCCTGGGATCCCGTGGAGAACGCTTCGCTCTTGCCATGGCTGACGGCCACGGCCGCTTTCCACTCGATGCTTCTTCTCGAACGTCGCCGCGCTCTTGCCGCATGGACGCTGGCGTTGGTGATGGGCACTTTCTTACTCACGATTCTCGGCACGTTCATGACGCGATCGGGCGTCTTCAACTCCGTGCACGCATTCAGTCAAAGCGCCATCGGCCCGACGATTCTCGCGCTGCTCGCGCTCGCCGTCGTGTTCTCGCTCGCGCTGCTGTCCGGGCGCATCGACAGGCTGAAGCCCGGCGGGCAGATCGGCGCCGCGCTGAGCCGGGAAGGCGCCTTTCTCGTCAATAATCTCCTGCTATTGCTGATCACCTTCACCATTCTTCTCGGCACGGTATTTCCGATGGCGGTGGAGGCGTTGCGCGGCGTGAAGATGAGCGTCGGCCGTCCCTATTTCGATGCGATGACGGGCCCCATGGGCGTGGCGTTGCTGCTCATGATAGGCGTCGGCTCGGCCTTGCCCTGGGGCGGCGGAGATCGGACGCTGATCGGACGCGCTCTGGTCGCGCCGCTCTTGGGCGCGGCGGTCGCCGCTTCCTGTGGCTGGCTGGGCGGCGTGCGCAGCGGCTGGGCGCTGCTCACGTTGCTTTGCGGCGGTTATACAACTCAGGCCGTCCTGCGTGAGATGGCGCGGCCGTTCCTCGTTCGCCTCGGCCGGGAGAAAACGCCGCGCGCCACGACTCTTGCGAATATCGCGCGCGCGCGGCGTGCATACGGAGCACACCTGTCTCACATCGGCGCTGTCGTCGTTATCGTCGCGATCGCGGTGAGCCACGCGCACAGCAGTTCGCAGGAAATCGAGCTCACGCGTTCGATTCCGGCGCGCCTGGGCGAATTCACTCTGACGTACCTCGGAAGCGAGACACGCGAAGAGCCTCATCGCATATCGATGGTCGCGCGCGTCGAGCTGGCCCGACCCGGCCGGTCAGTCATGGAACTGGCCCCTCGGATGGTTCAGTACGCTAAGCAACGAGATCCGGTCGGGACGCCGGCGGTTCGCATGGGTCCGTTCGGGAACTACTACATGTCGCCGGTCCGTTTCGAGCCCGCGACATCAAGCTCACCCGCGCGAGCGACGGTCGAGTTCATGATCCATCCGCTCGTCGGCTGGATCTGGATCGGCGTGCTGATCATGGCCGCCGGCGGTGTGATCGTGCTTGTGCCGGCTCGCGGAGTCTCCGTTACCGCCGTAAACGACGACACGCAGAGCATCGCCCGCGCCAGTCGGAGGGACGTGTCATGAACCGGAGGATTCTGATCGTCGGCGGAATGGTCGTTCTGCCCCTCTTGGCGCTGTTTTTCATCGGTCTCGGCCATGATCCGCGCGAGATTTATTCGCCGCTTATCGGCCGTCCGGCTCCTTCGTTCACACTGACGTCGCTCGATGGAGAGGAAGAAATCTCGATCGATACGACGTCGGGAAAGCCGGCGATCCTCAACTTTTGGGCGAGTTGGTGCGCGCCTTGCCTCGAAGAGCATTCGACGTTGATCGAGGCAGCGCGAACGCTCGGCGATCGCGTGCGGTTGATCGGGATCGTCTATGACGACACGCCGGAGAACGCGCGTGCTTTCCTGAGAGAAGCGGGCGAGGCATTTCCGACGTTTTTCGATCCCGGCGGTCGAGTCGCGATCGCATATGGCGTCTACGGCGTCCCCGAGACGTTTTTCATCGGCGCCGACGGGCGCGTAGTTACAAAGCATACGGGACCTTTGTCGCGGAAGGCGCTCGCCGAGCACCTTCGTCGGATGGAGGAGGCGCCTTGATGACGTCGCTGCTGACGGCTCCATTGCTGGCGTTTCTCATGGCTTCGCCATCGACGAGCGCGCCTTTGTCGCTGCGCGCCGTTGAAGCAATCGTCGGCCAACCGCGGCATGAACCGCTTGCCGGCGAGAAGCTCGATCGCGAAACACAAGAGGTGGCGGCGCTGCTTCGGTGTCCCGTCTGTCAGGGCGCCGCCGTCGCCGACTCGCCGTCGTCGATGGCGCTCAACATGAAAGCGCAGACGCGCGACTTGCTCGCGCTGGGCTACGATCGCGAGCAGATCTTGAGATACTTCGAGTCATCATATGGCGAGTTCGTGCGTCTCAGGCCGCCGTTGAGCGGCGTCAACTGGCTGGTCTGGGCGTCGCCGATCGTGGCGCTCATCGCCGGCGCTTTCCTGGTTTGGAACGTTTTACGGCGCGGAGAATCGAGGACCGACGACGAGCCTCAGACGAACGACGATATGGCTTCCTATCTGCAGAAGGCGCGAGACCTGTCATCCGTTCGTCGGATTACGACGGCTGAAGAAGGCTCGAACAGATCGCATGCCGGGGGACGTTCATGACGCAGGCGGGCGACTGGCGATCCGTCTGCATCTTCATCGCAGCCGGCGTAGTTTTGGGCATCGTGATCGTCTGGCGCCTTTCTCGGAGTCGACGAGAGGCGGAGATCGTCGACTTGGCGGCTATAGAGATGCGCGATCTCGTCGCTCGCCGTGATGTGCTCATCGAGCGACTTCGGGAGACAACGGAACGTTCGGGAGAGCGCGGTGAAGATCAGTTGTCGCGTGCACGGAAAGCGCTCGAGATCGAGTGCGCCACGGTGCTGAGGGAAATCGACCGCCGCGCGAAAAAACGTCCGGATAACGCGGAAACGCGCGGCCCGGCCAGGCCGCGCTCGGCATGGAACGGTTTCTTGTGGGGCGTCGCCGTCATGGCGGCCGTGGCGTTCCTGGCCACGGCGATTCCCGGCTCGAATCGCCGCCAGGACCGCATGTCGTCGGAGCGATCGCCCGCGATTCAAGACTTGCGCCGTGCATTGCAGCAGGATCCCGAGAATCTCGAGAACCGTCTCGCGCTCGCCAAACAACACCTCGTTCGCCATGAAATGGCGGAGACGATGGAACAGACGCAGTACGTTCTCGCGCGACGGCCAGACGATCCGCGCGCGCTGACGTATGAGGCGCTCGTGCGCTATGCCTCGGGGGAAACCGAAAAGGCGCGCGCGATGTTGCGAGAGGCGCTTGGAACGAATCCAAGTCTGCTGGAAGGCTGGATTCACCTGATCTTCATCGAGGCGCGTGAAGGACGTTCACAAGAGGCGCGCCGGTTGGTCGACGAAGCCTCACGCGCGCGACCCGAGCACGCCGAGATGCTCGGCTCGATGCTGAGTGAGTTCGGAGTTCCGGACGATTGATTTCGTACGCTCTTCCGGTTTGAGAATCTGATTCTAGAGCGTGCGTGCATAGGAATCGATCGCGCCCGAACGCCTGACGACCTCGATCGAGGCGCGGAGTTCGAGCGGATGGATCCGGAATACGAGGCCATTTGTCGTGAAGAGACGCGGCGATCCTTGCTTTCCGGTCACGACCAGGCCCTCCATGCCTGCGGGCAGAAGCTCCAATCCGCTTGGACCCAGGACGCTCAGGGCCGTGGCCCAGGCGTCGGCCATCATGGCGCTGTACGCAAAGACCGTCGATGAGTGAGCTTCGCGCGCCGGCCAGCCGGAGCGTGGATCGACGATGTGGCTGTATCGCCGGCCGTCGATTTCCGTGTAGCGGAAATAGTCGCCGCTCGTGCATACGGCTCCCTCGTCGATACGAATCGAAAGCAGGACGGAGTCCATGTGAAATGGACTGCGTATGTCGATCTTCCATTGGCGAGCAGAGGGAGGTTCTCCGAAAACGCGCAAATCCCCCCCCACCTCGACAAGCCCGCCGGCGACGGCGGATCGCTTCATCGACTCGATCGCGAGATCGATGCCATGGCCCTTGGCGATGCCTCCGAGATCCATGCACGCCGCGCCGGCGGATTTCAAGACGCCGTGTTCAAGAAGCGTCAGGTGATCCCACGACGATCTCCTTCTCGCGGAATGAATACGATCCGGGTCGGGCGAAACGCCTGCGTCGGCGGCCGCGCGCCAGAGAGCGATCAATGGACTGATCGTCACATCGAACGATCCCCGGCTGGCCGCATGAATCTCGCGGCTGGCGCGCAGCACGGTCATGAGATCATCAGGCAGCGGCACGTACGTTCCGGCTGGCGCGCGATTGAGTCGCGCGATCGGCGAAGCGTCGATACGCCGGCTCATTTGCGACTCGACGCGGCGAAGCGCCGTCTCCGCGTTCCGTAGAGCCTGCTCGGCCCGATCGCGCTCCGACTGTGCGCGCGTGAAGGGCACGGCGAGCAGGAGGCATTCCGTGCCCATGATCCGGTTCGGGCGGCTTGACAGAGGCTGCCGCGACGTCTCCGGGAGCCGCCGGATTCTCCGCCCGGCGACCGCCGCCAGAATCGCCAGCATTACGATGGCAATCCATGAGTGACGCCGTGTCGCGCTCATCCGAGCCATGCTCGCCCAAGCTCGAGCCCTTGGCAAGTCGCCGTTGGAAATTTTGGATGCATGTCGACTCATGGCGAGTCCGGTGGCCGCAAGCGAGGCGTTTCTTGTCGAATCACGATGATGCCTCGGCCTTGATGGGCGTTCGGAACGGCGGCGGGTTAAGATTCCATGCATGTCTGTCGAGGTGCATGTGCGGCCCGTGGGTCTTCTGCGATGCAACTGCGTTGTCATCGGCGATCGGGAGACGAGCACGGCCGTTGTCATCGATCCCGGCGGCGAAGGGGAGGCCGTTCTGCGTTGGATCGCTGGTCTTCATTTGAGGTGCGCCGCGATTCTGAACACACACGCCCATATCGATCATATCGGCGCGAACCATGCCGTCAAGACGGCGACCGGCGCCGCCATTCACCTGCATGAGCTGGACCTGTCTTTGTATAGTCGGATGACCGAGCAAGCCGCGGCGATGGGAGACCTGCTGCCTGTTTCGCCCTGCGCCCCTGTCGATGTCGCCATGCAAGACGGCGACCGCCTGCGATTCGGCGGGATCGCTATCGATGTTTTGCACACGCCCGGCCACTCGCCGGGCAGCGTTTGCTTTCTAGTAGAGGAGTCATCCCCTCAGTGTCTTTTCTCCGGCGACACGCTTTTCGCCGGAGGCGTGGGGCGCACCGATCTGCTCGGCGGCGATTTCGAGACGGAGATTGTCTCGATCCGATCGCGTCTTCTGACGCTCGACGACCGCACGCGTGTGGTTCCGGGACATGGTCCGGAAACGACGATAGGAGAAGAGCGACGTTTCAATCCTTTTCTCCGAGGGGAGACTTGCCTGTGAAGCGTGGCTGGAGTCGCTCGATCAGACTCGCGCTTCTCTGGCAGCTCGTAACGCCCTGGACGGGAGCCGCCTCCGACGCGCCCGTCCTCGATCAGATCCGCATCGAGGCGCGGAGGAGCTCTCAGGCGTTCGAGATTGCGCAGTATCTGTGCGACGTCATCGGGCCGCGTCTGACCGGCTCGCCGCATTTGAAGAACGCCTTCGAGTGGACGGGGCGGAAGCTTGAGACCTGGGGCTTCGATGACGTTCACAGCGAGCGTTGGGGACCGTTCGGACCGGGCTGGACGGCGGAACGGGTCGCGGCGCGCATGGTCGCTCCCGATCACATGACACTCATCACGGAACCGCGGGCCTGGAGCCCTTCGACGGAGGGGCGCATACGAGGAAAGGCGGCGATTCTGGCCGCCTCGGACGACTCGGCGCCGGCGTGTTGCCAAGGACAATTGGCCGGAAGGATCGTTCTTCTAGACCCGCCGACAGAGCTTCGGCCGCGCGAAAGCCCGTCCTTCCAAAGATGGAGCGAACAGCAGCTCGCCATGCTACGCCTCCCTGAGCGGCCCGCTTCATCGAGATCATTGGAGGGATTCACGGCGCAGTTACAGCGGCGCCGCGCTCTCCGGCGTTTTCTCCGGGAAGAACGCGTGCTCGCGACGCTCGAATCGGGGAAGCGGGACGGAGGGACCTTGGTCGTCGCCGACTTCGGCGACACGCTCGCGGGCAACGATGCTCCCGTCGCGCCGGCGTTGATCGTGGCTGCGGAGCAATACAATCGGATTCACCGTCTCATCAAGCGCGGTATTCCCGTGGAGCTGGAGGTCGAGCTTCAGACGCGATGGCATCGGGAAGATCTCATGAGCGAAACCCTGATCGCCGAGATACCCGGCTCGGATCTCCAACGTGAAGTGGTGATGATCGGAGCGCATCTCGATTCTTGGCATGGCGGCGCTGGAGCGACGGACAATGCCGCCGGCGTCGCCGTGGCGATGGAGGCGATGCGTCTCTTGCTCGGCTCGGGCGCGCGCCCCCGGCGCACGATACGCCTCGCGCTCTGGAGCGGCGAGGAACAGGGCCTGCTTGGATCGCGCGCTTACGTGAAGCGCCACTTTGGATGGCGCGACGATCCCGAAAACCGGGAGATCGCGGCCTTGCCGTTTTTCCTGCGTTCGGATTTCGGAAGGCTGCATCTGCGACCGGATCACGAACGCTTTGAAGCCTATTTCAATCTCGATCACGGCACCGGTCGCATCCGGGGGATCTACCTTCAGGGGAATGAGCGGGCGGCCTCGCTGATCGAGACCTGGGTTGCGGCGCTTGGCGATCCGAACGTGGTCACCGTGAGCCCGCGCTCATTACGCGGATCAGATCATCAGTCGTTCGAATCCGTGGGGCTGCCCGCATTCATGTTCATCCATGACGATGCCGGGTACCTTTCGCTCGCGCATCACACGAACATGGACCTGTGCGAGCGACTTTTAGGCGACGACCTCGTCCAGGCGTCCATCGTGGCGGCTTCCGTCGTCTATCAGGCGGCGATGAGCGAGGTTCGACTGCCGAGGCCGCCGGTCGGCGGGAATGGACGATAGGCGGCGGGGACGGGGAAGCGATATGAATCCCGATTGCGCCGACGCCGGAGATCAGCCGCCGCGATTCGAACACGGCGCCATGGCCGAGAAGACGCCGAATCGCGCGCGATAGCATCGACATGCGAATTCGAGGATTGGTCTACGATCACGACGGAACGCTCATCGACTCGATCGATCTTGTCGTGACGGCCACGAACGCCGCGCTCAGGAGCGTCGGCGTCGCAGGCGCCGAAAGAGATGAAATCGTGCGCGGCATGGTTTTCCCCACGATCGAACGTCTGGGTCGTCATGCGGGAGACGACGATCGTGCGCGCGACATTGATCTGGCGACTCGGTATCACGACGAAGCCTGGCGGCTTGGGGCCGACGCCGCGCATCCGTACGATGGCGTGCGAAACCTGCTGAGGATAATGCATTCCCGCGGGCTGCGCCAAGGAATGCTTTCAAACAATCAGGGACGCTTCATTCGACGGGTCATGTCCGCGCACGGACTCGACGTCTGGCTGGCGCCCATTCTCGGCGAGGAAGACGTGCCGGCGCCCAAACCTTCCGCTGAAGGTTTCATGAAGATCGCGCGGCAATGGGGGTTCGAGCCGTCCGCGATCCTGCTCGTCGGCGACAGCGCAGCCGACGCTGGAACCGCGCAAGCGGCCGGCTGTCCGTCGGTCGGTGTCACCTGGGGCGCGCATTCGCGTGACGAGTTGGAGGTCGCAGGCTTCGATCGCGTCATCGATCGCCCCGAGGAGCTGCCGGACCTTATCGCGGAGCTCGGTTAGGAGCTCTTCGGACCAGGGTCGAACGGGCTGCCGGAATGACGGCGCTACGGACCGCTCGATCGGCAATCAACGTAATTCACAGGAACGAACGCAAGGGCGCGAGGACGCGGGGGCGTAAAGGGAACAGATGACTGTTGTGAATCGACGCCTTGAGTCTTTACGCCGTGTTGTCGTTGCTGGAGAGAACCGATTAGGGGGAGGCGATCGGAGTGATGTCGAGATCGACAAGCGGACTGGGGCTGGGAGCGGCGCTCGATCCGAATGATTCTCGAGCGCTGTCGGCCTTGATCTTCTGAACAGCTTCCGCGGTCGCGCGCCCCAGAAACTCATCCTTGAGCAAGCTTTCGAGGGCCGGCAGGGCCTTCTCAGCGGCAGGCCCGATCGCGCCCAGGGCCTTGACCGTCCAGAGTCGGACGTTGCTGTCCTGATCGTGAAGCGTTCGGATCAACGCCGGAACGGCGCTCTTCGCGTGCGGTCCGATCGCACTGAGCGCCATGGCGACCGAGGCGCGGACCGAGGCATCCTCGTCCGAGAGGGCGTCGGCGAGCTGTGTAACGGCGCCCCGGCCTTTCGCTTCCATGCCCCAGAGAGTGGTCGCGGCCGTGCGGCGGATTCGCGGATCAGGATCGGAAAGCAGCGGGAGAACGGCCGGAACCGCAGGTTCGCCGATTTTGACGAGATCAGCGGTCGCCTTGCCCTGGGTGTCTTCATCAATGCTTCTGAGCCCCTTGATCAGGGCGGCGATCTCCAATTGTTGATCCTTTTTCACGCAACTCGACAAGAGCAGCGCCATGGACGTCGTGATGGAGATCAACAAGACCGCGCGCATGGGAGGCGATTATAGCAAGAATCGACGACGGAACGGCGAAACGCCGGCTGCATCGTCACGGGGAGCCGGGAGGCTCGACAAGCGAACGCGCGAAGCGTGTTCGGGCCACGTCGTATGCCGCATAGAATCCCATTTGATCGAGAGCGTCGACCATCAGAGCCGTGGCCTGTCTCACGCGAAGTTGCCCGATTTCGGGCGCGATACGGTGCGCCTTGTACAGGAACGACGCCATCCATAAAGCCACGGCCACGACAGCGCCGCGCGGCAGCCTGGCTCCGCGAGAAAGGTCGACGCCGACGCGGGCGTTCTCTTCGATGCTGAAGAGATTGAGCATGGGATGCTGTTCCAAGAGATCCTGATGGGTCTGCCGTAGAAGGCCGGTCGTGACGGTCGTTCCTAGATGGATCCATGCCTGCTCGACGATGAAATGGATCGCCCATCCGAGCAGAGAGACATCGACGGCCTCGCGCCCGTCCGGAGCGCTCGGCGAGATCGGCCTCGACGATTTCACGGAGAGAAATGCGCGCGGCTTCGATGTGACGCCCGGAGTGAGCGTGGTCGAGGCGTCCTCCGGATCCTCAAGCAGGCGATCGGTGATTTCGTATCGGCCCGACTTGACGTCAAGGATAGCGGCCAGCGCTTCGTCATCGGATGCCGGCGGTTCTCCGCCGGCGTCGATCATCTCGCCGTCGAGAAACTCCACCCAGCGTTGCTGGGTTCCCGTCGTCACGATCAAGCGGCAGGTCAGATTTTGTTCCTCGCACATTTTGAAGAGGGGCAAAGCGCCGTTACTGCCGATCGGGCCTGACAGAGCTTGCCGGTCCATCTTGGGCGCCGTGCGATGCGCAAAATGGATGAGCGCGCGGACCTTGGCCGTCAGCAAGGCGGCATGGAGAGGAAGCATGATGAACTCGTCCGCGCCATGGCCCAACAGATCGAGCAGCGAGTCTCTCATGTCGGATGGGCAAACGACGACGAGCGGAACATAACCCGCCCTGGCGCGGATGGACTCATTCAGATGCTCATCCCCCAGCACTTTATGGACGTCCGCCAGGATGATGTGCGGATCAAAGGTTGGGAGCCGCTGCAGGGACTCTTCGCGCGGATCGAGCGCGCAGATTTGAAACTCGGGATGAGGCAAGGAGTTGGCAAGCGTCCGGCGGATCTCGGCGTCTTCGTGAATGAGAGCGACGCGCCACGGCCCGGGCTTTTCCTCTTGTCTCTCCCGTATCGACGCGTTCGCCGAACGCCCGGCGAGCTTCTTGCGCAGCCGCGCCAACTGAGCCTGCGCCGCGGAGCGCACCTCCGAATGTTGACTGCGCGCCACGAGACGCTCGAGATAGGTCAGGTCCTCGCGCCGTGTCAGCCGTCGAACGAGGACCTGGCCGATATGCCGGTCATCCTCATATGGGAACAGCAGCCTCTTGTTCCGAATGCGTTTGGCGGCTTCCTGTCGGATGAAAAAGTGCCGATCGCTCTGCACGACCTCCAGAAGGCGGCCGTCCGATTCCTCACGCGGCTCGAACGTCTCGATGCGTTGGAGAAGATCGTCGTCGTCCAGCGACAGCCAGCTTGCGGGCGTGGCGCCCTCCTGCGCTCCCTCACGCCACGGTTTGCGCGGCGGATCGAAAGTCATCGGATGGGGGACGAGCGCGCGGTTCGCGCGTCGTGCGGTCCGCATTTAGAAGCGACGATTAGCGGGTGCATGGTCGGCAGTGTCTCGAACTAATCTAGCATGAAAATCCGCCGATCATCGCCTCAGCGTACGTTTCCGCCGAGTGCATATCTGGATCAACGATAGATCCGGGCGGGCTGTCGAAGAGGCGAGCGGGGGAGACCGTCGGTCCCTGTCTCGCTCCGTCCAGTCGGGAGCCGCTTTTACGTTCGTGCCGGGTCATGCATAATCATCAATCGGCTGGGCTCGCGTCACTTCGGCGCGGCCGGAGCACAAGGCCAAGACTCTCAGGAGGCGTCGAATGATCAAAACTGCTCTGAATACGATTGTTGCACTCATGCTCGGGACGACCGTGCTGTGCGGCGCGACGGATTCATCGAACGACAGGCCCGTTTTTCCGGCGGGCGTGGAGATGGTGACGGTCGATGTCGTGGTTACTGATAACGAAGGGAATCCGATCACCGGCTTGCGGCCGCAGGAATTTGTGGTCGAGGAGGACGGCAAGGCGCAGAAGATCGAGGAATTCGAGGCCATCGAGATTCCAGAACCGGCGCCCGCGGCGGCGCCCACCGTGCGCGTCCGAGTCAGCTCGAACACGGATCAGTTGCGGCGTGTCGGGCGGACGTTCGTCATCATTTTCGACGGTCTCAACCTTCAAGTCGACAGCGCCGAAAGGGCAAAGAAAGCGCTCAAGGAGTTCGTCGAGCAATCCACGCGTGAAGGCGACCTCGTCGCGTTCATCGCGACACACTCCCCGACGTGGTGGGTCGCGAGAATGCCGTCGGGCAAGGATGCGTTGCTCGAACGAATCGGGCGACAAAAGGGTTTGAGAAAGCTGGCAAGCTTGACGTTCGAGTACATGAGCGACTACGAGGCCATGCGCATCGCCGAGTATGAAGACGATATTGCGGCGGCGCGCGTCTGGCGGCGCTGGAGGGCGGAAGGCGTCATTCCATACGCCGAGCTCGATGACGAGCTGGAAGCGACGCCCAGCTCGGGGCGAATCCCGGGCGCGATCATGGCCCGCGCGCAATCGCTGTATGCCGAGGCCAGACAGCGCGTCGTGGGATCGCTTGATGTCGTCAGGCGCGTGCTTGACGCCATGCGGGACACGAAGGGCCGCAAGTCCTTGCTGTTGATAACCGATGGTTTCATCCACAGCATCGGCATCGTCGGGTTCCGGCAAGTCAACGAGGCCTCGCGCCGATCCAATACGGCCATCTATTACGTCGACGCCGGAGGATTGCGTGGCGTCTCCGAAATCTTCTCGGCGGCGAGCGCCCGTGGATTCGACCAGGGGCAACAGCAGGACGTCGGCGCCTATTTGACCGAGTCCGACCTGGCGTCTGAAGGCCCGTCTGTCGTGGCGGAACAAAGCGGCGGCTTCGCGATCCGCAACACGAACGCGCTCGGCGACGGCATGGCGCGCGTCGCGCGCGAGTCGCAGAGTTACTATCTCATCGGTTACCGGTCCGCCAACACCGCGCGTGACGGCGCCTTCAGGAAGATCTCCGTCGAAGTCAACCGCCGCGACGTCAAGGTGCGCGCGCGCAAGGGCTACTTCGCGCCGGACAAGCAGGGCGATCGGCGCGTGACGGTCGCCGAACGGACCGCCGCGCCGGCCGACGACGCCGATTCGGTGGACAAGCGCCTGGCCACGAACGAGGCGATGCAGCGCGCGCTCGATTCGCCCTATGATCAGACGGGCATTCCGTTGCGCATGACCGCCGAGGTGCGCGAGGAATCGCAAACCGGAAAGGCCAAGGTGCTGATCGTGGCGGATGTCGACATCCGAAACGTGCGTTTCACGGAAGCGCAGGGGCGGTTCGCCGGCGCGCTCGAGATGCTGCTCATCGCCGCTCATCGTGAGACGGGCGAATTCTTCCGATACGATCAGAAGCTGGACATGAACCTGCTGCCCGAGACGCGTACGCTTCTGCTGTCATCGGGATACACGATCATCCGCGAGTTCGATCTCGCCGTCGGCGGATACCAGGCGCGTTTGATCGTGCGCGATCCCGACTCCGGCGCCCTGGGGTCGATCACGCACGACTTCCAGATTCCGGCGCTCGACAAGCTCCGGATCTCCACGCCGCTTTTGACCGACATGCTAACGAATACGCAGCAGGGCGTTCGAGTGCCGAAACGCATGGCGAATCGGGCCTTCACTTCTCAGTCGATGATCGTTTGCCAGTTCGAGGTCTATGGCGCGGCCGTCGATCCGGTGTCGAACGCGCCGCGCGTATCGTCCGCCTTGGCGCTTGTCGCGGGCGACGGCTCGACGATTCGCGAATGGGACGAAAGTCCAATCATGCCGGACCAGGGACGCGTCGTGCGCACGACCGGTCTCGAGCTCGCGGACCTGACGCCGGGCGATTATCAACTGGTCATTAAAGTAAAGGACGACGTGGCGGGGCAGGCGATCGAGGCCTTCGAACCGTTCCAAGTCATCGATCCCGAGACTCCGCGGGAGGCGCCGTAACGGCGCCGGAGGAGCGATTTCAGTCGGACAGGCGAAACACGACGCGGGTGGTGAAGCGCACGCGCACGCCGGCGCCGTTCTTTGTGGGGGGCGAATACCGCCTTTTGAGGATCTGTCGGAGCGCCTCTTCCCGAAGCATGGCATGGCCCTTGACCACTCGCGCTGAAATCACGCGTCCGCTTTCGTCCACGATACAGCTCACGAAGACCTCTCCCTCGATGCGTCCGAGGCGCGCCATGCGCGGGTATCTGATGGCGGGTTGTGAGCGCAGGACGGGTTGAACAAGGCCGGGCTCATCGAGGGAATGAATCGCCGGCGCGACGGGAGTCGCGGCGGACGGCGTCGTTGCCGGCGTATCGAGCGGCGTTGACGGAGGATCCTGCGGCGGCGCTACCGCAAGGCTGGACGTTTCCCGCGCTGCGCTTTCGTGCGGCGCGTCGCCGTGCTCGAGAGCCCACTGCTGCTCCTCGGCTCGTTTCAGCTCCTCCAGGCGT
>JAFGSN010000005.1 GCA_016934575.1 Vicinamibacteria bacterium | reverse complement strand
GGGACCCCGCTTCAAAACGCCGTCAATTATACGGACACCGGGCTATCCGTCTTCACGACATACTTTTACCGGATCATCGCGTGGAACGGAGTGGGGAGTTCCACATCCCCCGTGATTTCCATAAGGACTTTGGATAATCTTCCTCCCAACTCCCCGACGAACCTGGCGGCCACCACGGTCACGTCCACGACGGTGGCATTGGCCTGGACGGCCGCTTCCGATAATCCCGACCCCGGGGCGGGAGTCGAGGGATATCGCGTCCTCAGGGACGGCTCTGTGATCGACTTCGTAACGGGGTTTTCGTATACGGCGGAGGGGTTGGCCCCTGTGACCACGTATGTCTTTTCGGTGAGCGCGGTGGATCGGTCCGGAAACGTGGGGCCGGAGGTGCAATTGACGGCCACGACGTTGGACACCGTTCCAACGGCTCCGACGGGTCTTCGAGTGACGGCCGTGTATTCCTCCAGCGCAACCTTGCGTTGGAACGACGTCTCCGGGAACGAGACGGGGTTCATCGTTGAAAGGAGCGCGGACAATTGGGCGAACGTGACGCGTGAGAACCTATAGTCCTTTCCTTCCGCAGACTGCGCGGCAGTGTGGGTTATCCGGGAAATCGCCGAGCTTGCTCTGCGGGCGCGTCAGGACGCCGACCCGCACGTCCGTCAGGGTGGTGAGATGATGTGCGAGTAGTCGCAAGGCGACGGACTTGCCGGTTCCTGGATCTCCAGTGACAAGCGTAAACCCTCCCACTCGGACCTGATGTTCCATGCGCCAGCGGAAGTGATTGAGGCCTTGCGTCGTCCAATTATGCCGACCTCAACCGCACGCAGCCCGCCTCATTCACGGCCTTTGTATAAATGTTGAACTACTGCCTCGTGCGCACGATGGACGAGGACCGGGAGCAGACGCGTAAGATCCACGAGCCGCAGCGCGATCGGCAGACGCTCGAAGGACTGCTTGCTCGACGCGCGCGCTCCTCGATCCTCAAGGTCCATCAGGACGCGCAGAGGATGCTGCGGCCGATCCTCGTCGCCAATCCCTACTCGCGTCATCTCACGTTTCTCGACGATCGCACGCGGACGAGGCGCGATCACGTCAAGTACCTGACGCTCATCCGCGCGATCGCGCTCCTGCACCAGTACCAGTACCAGTACCAGCGCGACGTCAAGACCGCGACGCACAACGGAACGTCCGTTCCGTACATCGAGGTCGCGCTCGACGACGTCGCCATGGCGAACAAGCTCGCGCACCAGGCGCTCGTCCGCAGCCTGGACGAGCTGCCGCCTCAGACGCGGCGATTGCTCCTCGCTCTTGATCGCATGGTCGATGAGGAATGCAAGAAGAACCACGTCATGAGGAGCGACTTTCGTTTTAGTCGCCGGCACGTGCGCGAGTACACGGGATGGAGCAATACACAATTACACGTCCATATCGATCGCCTCGTGGAGCTGGAGTACGTGCTCACACATCGAGGATCTCGTGATCAGAGCTTCGAGTACGATCTTCTCCATGATGGTCACGGAAAGGATGGCGTGCCATTCGTTACGGGCTTGATTGGCGAAGACCGCCAGGCCCGCATCAGACGCATGGAACGTCGCGGCGTTCAGGGCGTCCATCTGTCATAGGAGCGCAAGGCACGAACCTATCCAGGCTTCGTCCGCGACAGGCGTGGAGTACTGGAACGCGAAGTCGAGGTCACAGGGCAAGCGCTTGGAGCTGGCGAAACGCGAAGAGCCTTGTGGGTGACGACCTGAGACTGGCAATGGTCACTGAGTAGCGTTTCGCAGCTCCAGCGGCACGGCGCTCGGCCAAACCAAGCTGCGCGGCGTGCGCCATTGGCGTATATTTGGACGTGCGCTTCGTCGATTACCGGGCGCTTCAGAGCACCCTGCTCCTGCGGCCGGAGCAGGGTATGGTCATCCCTGGTTCGGGTGGCCTGCGGAAGGTGCGCTGGGGCGTCCAGGGCAGAGGCAAGCGAGGTGGCTTCGGCTGATCTGCTTTTGGGACAAGCCGAGCGCCACGTACTACATGCTGTTCCTGTATCGGAAGAACGAGCAGGGCGACCTCACGAATACGCAGATCCAGGTGTTGGGCCGGCTGGTTCGAGAGGAATTCGGATGAAGCGAGACGCGTTCGAGAAGTTGGTGGAGAGCGTCAAGGAGGCGGGGCGAATCCGGCGCGGAGCCGCGAGGCCTTCCCGGAGCTTCCGCTTCGCTCCAGCTGACGTCAAGGCGATTCGAGGTCGGCTTGGGAAGTCACAGACCGAGTTTGCGCTCATGATTGGCGTGAGTGTCGCAACCCTTCGGAACTGGGAGCAAGGCCGGCGCACGCCGGAAGGTCCGGCTCTGGCGCTCCTTCGAGTTGTCTCGGCGGCGCCGAGAGCCGTTACTCGTGCACTCCGGGGGGCGGCCTAACAGGGCCGGGGAAGCCGCGCTCGCCTGTTTCCTTCCGGCAGTGCGTGCGAGTCGCGTCGACCCGATGTCCACGCTCCAGTCCGATTAATAGGTCCGGACCGTAAAAGTGATGATGCCAGACCTGGCCCCGCCCCATATCCTACGCGCAACGCCCAGCCGGATGAAGACTCGGCAAAGCATCGAGCGCGGGGTATACTCTACGCATGCCGGTAAATCGCGGACTATTTTAAAATGATACGGTATCGACTCTGCCGTCATTTGTACGAATCATGAAATCTCATCCAAAAGGCCATGACACGAGAGTTCTACGCGCGGCTTTTTGGTTGACGGTTCTTGTGATTGCTCTTGAGATCGGACTGCGAATAGCTGCTTACGTCATCTCCTTTTCGAACTGGAATCAAAGCGTGTCGCCAGAAGGAGTAACGACCATCCTATGCGTCGGCGACTCGTTCACATTTGGTCTGCGGGTCAAGGACGACAAGAAGTACCCGGCGATTCTGGAAAGACTTCTCAACGATCATTCGGCGGTACGAAAGTATCGCGTGGTCAATGCCGGCAGACCGAGCGCTTCATCGGGCTTTCACCTGTCCAAGCTCGACCGTTGGATAAGGCGTTATCGTCCGGATGTTGTCGTCGTCATGAGCGGTTATAACTGTAACGACCATGATATCGTGATGCATCGAGAAAACATGGGGGGCAGCGCCGGCCTCTGGAAGACCAAGCTGTCGATATTCATCAATCGCTTCAAGACGTACAGAATGATCAAATACGCGTCAGCGCGATTAAGCTCGATTCCAACGGAGCAGATCTATCGCTGGGTTCTTTCCATGGATCTATACAACTTCAGAGAATACCAGATTGTCGGACTCCGAAACCTCGGCATGATCGCGGAAAAACTGAAGCGGCGGCGCCTGTCGGCGGTATTCGTGACATATCCTCAGCCGTCGCCGCCCAAGAATCCCTACACGGACACGGAGTATTATCATTACCTGTTCGGGGACGGCCCGATAAGCGAAGACGATTATTTGATCAGGAATCGAGGCGGAAAAATCGCCATCAACGCGATTATCGAGTACGTTGCTCACAGCTACTCCATACCGGTCGCTGACGCCGCCACGTCTTTTAGCGCACGCGAAGACCAGGAGTTGTATATCGCAGGCGATCACCATCCGAACGCGGACGGCAACGAAGTGCTCGCCATGACCGTTTACCAAACCCTGAGAAAGTCAAAAATCGTCAATTGAAGCCTGGCTCGGAATCTCGGGACATCATCCGCATCTCTATCGCCTTGCTTTTCGCCAGATTCGAGCAACAATGCGCGCTGTCACGCGCCATGAGGTGATGTCGTTCGCCGCGATCACGTCGCGCCCGTCCTACTGTCGACAGGCAGGCGGACGACATTGCACGGCGTCATTGAGCATGCCTACGGGTACGATACGTTTACGGCGCCTTCGGCGCCACCCCCGTCCGGAGGCCGGGGGGATGACCGTTCAATTGCTCAAGACAAACCGCACAACTCTTCCGTGTAACTTCCGTGGATCCATTCCGGCGAGCAAACCCGGGTCATTTCTCGTGAGCATTGAAGTGGTAGTGATTACTCATATGGCCGAATCGAAAAGACAGACTATTCAGGAGGCGGCGAGGAAGATCCGTCCCTTTTATTTCCTGCTACGCCGGGTTAGGCACAGGCGTTAGATTTGAATCGGAATCCGTAGGGACGGAGTCCGTCTTCTTCCGCCGCGGACGTGCGATCGCCGACAAGCGCATCCCCTACGGGAACCTCCGCAATCCCAATGCCTCTTGAATGCGGCACTCGAGCACCTGCGCCGAAGAGAAGTGCGGCAACCGTAGAACAGCGCTCGGATTCCCAGGCAAGGCCGCCTGCGGCACGAGCCCGACGATCTCGCTTTCGAGAATCTCGATGCCGCGACGCGCGGCCTCTTCCCGCACCCGTTCAAAGACGGCCAGCGGCGGCGTGCGCGTATAGTCGACGAGATTGGTCGACACCTGCGCCAGTCCGCGCGCGGCAAGGAAAACGCCCATGGCCCTGACGCACGGAAGGCCGCCGTCGCTCTCGCGAATCTCGCGCGCGATGGCGCCGGCCGCTGCAAGATCGATCGATGCAAGATTGACGTTATAGGCCACGAGCGGCGAACGCGCGCCAGCGACGACCGCGCCCGCCGTGGGATGCGGACGGAGCGGACCGAAGTCGGGCGCCCAGAGAGAATCCTCCATCTTGCGCGCGAGTTTCTCGAATCCGCCACGGCGGATCACGTCGTGCCGAAACCGATGCGGCGCCCTTGCGGCATGTCCGTAGAGATAAACCGGCAGATCGAAACGAGCGGCTGTCTCGCGCCCAAAAGTTTCGGCGAGCGCGACGCACTCAGCCATCGTTGCCGTTCCAAGCGGAACGAACGGCACGACGTCGACCGCCCCCACCCGCGGATGCACGCCCGCGTGTCGTCGCAGGTCGATGCGAGTCACGGCCACTTCGATCAAGCGCAGGAGACCGGAGAGCAACACATCATCCCTGGTAGCGACGAGCGTCAAGACCGCGCGGTTATGATCGGGATCGCTATGAACGTCAAGAAGATGAAGGCCCTCCACGGAAAGCAGCGCCCTCCGCGCTTCTTCGAGCACCTCGCCGCGACGTCCTTCGCTCACATTGGGAACGGCTTCTATCACGCGCATCGTTCATCCCGGATCGTCGTGGCGTCCATGTGACGGCGATTCTCGCCGTGACGCCGCCGAATTATAGCGGCTCCAGAGGCGCGTCTGACGGCTTTCCCGCTTTCTTAAAAATCGACGCTGCCGGGCGTGCGCGGGAACGGGATCACGTCACGGATGTTCTGCATGCCGCTCGTGAACTGGACCATGCGCTCGAATCCGAGCCCGAAACCGGCGTGCGGCACGGTGCCGAAGCGGCGTAAATCGAGGTACCACCAGTAGTCCTCGGGCTTGAGCCCCACCTCGGCGATGCGCGCCTCGATGACGTCCAGCCGCTCCTCGCGCTGACTGCCGCCGATGATCTCGCCCACCTGGGGCAAGAGCACGTCCATGGCGGCGACCGTTCGGTTGTCGTCGTTCAGGCGCATGTAGAACGCCTTGATCTGTTTCGGATAGTCCGTGACCGTAACCGGCCCATGAAAAACCTCTTCAGTCAGGTAGCGCTCGTGCTCGGATTGCAGATCCACGCCCCACTCGACCGGAAACTCGAAAACGGCTTTCGACTTTTCCAAGACGTCGATCGCCTCGGAATAAGTGATGCGCTTGAACTGACTGCCGGCCAGTCCACGAAGCCGTTCCAACAAGGTCTTGTCGACTCGATCGTTGAAAAACTTGAGATCGGCCGGACAGCTTTCAAGCGCGAACTGGAAGAGAAAACGCAAATAATCCTCAGCCAGATCCGCGTCGTCTCCCAGATCGGCGAAAGCCATTTCCGGCTCGACCATCCAGAACTCGGACAGATGCCGGCGCGTGTTCGAGTTCTCGGCTCGAAATGTCGGCCCGAAGGTGTAGACGTTGCCGAGCGCGCAGGCATAAGTCTCGGCCTCGAGCTGACCGCTCACGGTCAGGCTGGCGCGCTTGCCGAAAAAGTCGCTCGTGTAAATCGGCGGTTGAGCCTGTCGGGCGAGCTGATCGAGGTCGATCGTCGTGACCTGGAACATCTGGCCGGCGCCTTCGCAGTCGCTGGCGGTGATGATGGGCGTGTGGAGATAGTAGAAGCCGCGTTCCCTAAAGAACTTATGCGTGCCGAAAGCCAGCGCGTCCCGCAGCCGTGTAATGGCGCCAAAACTGTTCGTACGCGGCCTCAAGTGCGCCACCTCGCGCAGCCGTTCGTAAGAGATCCGTTGCTTCTGCAAGGGATACTGATTGGGATCGGAAAAACCCAGCACTCTCAGAGACGATGCGTGGACCTCGACCGGCTGGCCGGCGCCGGGAGATTCAACCAGCTTGCCCGTGACCACCGCCGAGCCGCCGATGAACAAATTGAGGACGTCGTTCTCATAGTTGGGCAGATTGTTGGGCACGACGACCTGCAGGCAATCGAAGCTCGATCCGTCGTTGAGCGAGAGAAACGAGAAACCGCCCTTGGAGTCGCGCCGCGTACGCACCCAGCCGGCCACGACGACATCGCCCCCATAATCCCGCCGCTCGAGAACGTCGCGTATAAGATCGCGTTTCACAGAAGAAAGACTCCTTGCCGCCGGCATTCCCGCTTCATGTCGTCAGGCCACAGGCTGGCCTGGATCTCGCCGACGTGCGCCTTGCGAAGATAGAGCATGCACAGGCGAGACTGTCCGATGCCGCCGCCGATCGTCTGAGGCAGTTCGCCCGCGAGAAGACGCTTGTGGAAATACAGTTCCTTGCGGTGCGCTTGTCCGCTGAGATCGAGCTGCCTCAAAAGCGCGTCTCGATCCACGCGGATGCCCATGGAGGACAGCTCGAAGGCTCGGTCCAAGAGCGGATTATGGACCAGGATGTCGCCGTTCAGGCCCTGGCGTCCCTGGGCCGTGGCCGTGGACCAATCGTCATAGTCCGGCGCTCGGCCGTCGTGGCGCTCGCCGTTCTTGAGAGCCGCGCCGATGCCGATGACGAAGATCGCGCCGTGCTCCCGGCAGAAAACGTCCTCGCGATGCCGCGGAGTCAATTCGGGATGACGCTCCGCGAGCTCCTCGGAGTGAACGAAGGTGATGCGTTCAGGCAAAGCCGGCGTAATCGCGGGATAAGCATAGGCGACGTACTTCTCGGTTCTGCGAATCACGTCATAGATGCGGCGCACGATCTCCTTGAGAAACTCGATATTTCTCTCCTCCGGACGCATGACGCGCTCCCAGTCCCACTGATCGACATAGAGGGAATGTGTGGCGTCCAGCGTCTCGTTCGGCCGGATGGCGTTCATGTCCGCATAGAGGCCCTCGCCCGGCGCGAATACAAGATCGGCCAGGGCCATTCGCTTCCATTTGGCGAGCGACTGAACGATCTCCGCGCGCGTGCCGTTCATGGAGCTGACCGGGAAGGAGACCGGCTCCTCGCGGCCGTTCAAATCGTCGTTCACGCCCATGCCGCTCTGGACGAAAAGCGGCGCGGTCACGCGCATGAGATTCAGCTCAAAGGCCAGATTCGTCTGGAAAAACTCCTTGATCGCGCGAATGGCCTTCTCGGTTTCCTTGGGAGAGAGAAGCGGCCGATATCCGTCGGGAATCACGATCGCTGGGGTCATTATCTCACCTGGCCGACGATGAATCCGGACCGAACGAGCACAAATGCCGATGCAATATATCGTCCCTTGGTCCTCATGACAACGCCGACAGGGAGACTCTCTCGAATATGTGGAGCGACGCGCGTCCGTCTGCGGCATTCACTTCGCCCACTCCGACCTTTCCGGCACGGCGCTCTTCGAAGAGGCGTATCATGACCTGCGGGCGGCGGAGGAAGCGCTGGAGGCGTTGAGCCAGCCGCCCGTGGAGCGATGAACGTGAGGAAATTCGACGCTTCGGCCTTGCCCGAGGTTTTATCACGCGACCGTCGTCAGGTCCCGTGCTGCGGATTAAACGCATGACAAGAAACGCTTCACGAGCCAATGAGCCCTTTGTCGGTTACTACTGGGACGAGCTGCGGCAGCTTGTGACTCCAGCCGGGCCCTTGACGGTTTGCGCCGTCTATACCTTTGCCATGCTGTTCGTGCGCTATCACTATGCGCGCTTCAGAACCGGACTGTTCGGTGCTCAAGCAGGACTGGCCGAGTTTGTGGCCGTCGAGGGCCTCTGGTTCATGTTTCTTCCCACGCTGACCATCCTCGCGCTGCAGATCGCTGCTCGGTGTCTCCCGAAAACACGCGGCGTTTTCACCCGGCGTCGCTTCCGCGACTTCGGATTCCGGCCCGGATCGGCCGTGGGCTGGCGCGACGCCGCGATCCTCTTCCTGGTCATGCTTCCCTTCGTGCTTTTTGCGGTATCCCGGAAGGATTTCGCGTCGACATACCCGCTGTATCCGCTGGCGCGCACGAGCCTGATCGTATTCCTCATCTGGCAGGCCGCGCATCTGGTGTACATGTTTGGATGGGAGCTTCTGAACCGAGGCTTTCTTCTCTTCGGACTGGAGGAGAAGATGGGGCGCTTCGCGATTCTCGCGACCGCGATACCCTTTGCGCTGCTCCACATCGGCAAGCCCGAGCTCGAGGCCTATGGCTCGTTCTTCGCCGCCATCGCCCTGGGCTGGGTGGCTCTGCGCGCGCGCAGCTTCATCCCGGGCGCGGCGCTGCACTGGATCGTATCAGCGACGCTCGACGCTCTGGCGATCGTCCGCGCCGGCGGATTCAAGTGACGTGAAAAGTAAATGATAAAACCAGATCATGGTCGCGACATGCAATCGACTCCTGAAATCACTCGATGGCCGGGAGAACGATCTTTTCCGGTTCAAAGACGACCCGCCGCTCCCCGGCTTCGACCTGGCCGATCTCGAAAAGATCGTACCCCGCCCTTTTCCCTGTTTTGATGGCGCGTTCGACCTCCTTTTCCGGAACGAAAACGTAAAACCCGATTCCCCAGTTGAAGGTCGTCAGGCAGTCCTTGAGGCTGACGCCAATCTCGAGCATCAACCGGAATAGAGGCGGAATCTCATCCGCCCATCTTTTCACCCGATATGTGAAGGCTCTTTTGGAATAGGCGATCTTGGAGATCCCTCCTCCAGTTCCGCCGAGCAGAGAGTGGATCTCGACGTTCTTTTCTAGCAGAGCCTCGACGAGCCGGACATAGGAGCGCGTGGGGATGAGCGCCTCCTCTCCCAATGTTTTCCCGTTCGGCAGTTGATGAAGAAATTTATCCTTGAGCGCCATGGCCCGCTTGATGACCAGGGAAACCCCGTTGGCGTGAAGCCCCGATGAAGTCACTCCGATGATGCGATCGCCGATTGCGAGCTTTTCTCCCATGACCATCCGGCTGCGGGGAGCGATGATGCCGGTCACGCAGCCCGACAGGGAGGGCGCGCTGCGCACCGGCGGCTCGGCCCTGACCAGATAGCGGAGGGCGGGAGATTCTCCGGCCGGCAAGGCCATCCCGCACATCTTGCAGGCCTGATAGAAGCTCTCGGCCAGGTCGCGGCTTCGCCTCTCGTCCATGAACCATTCGCTGTCGCCCGCCGCCACTTCATCCGTAAAGATCACGGGAAGGGCCCCCTGGCAGATGACGTCATTGGCCGCCATCAGGGCCGTGTCGACGCCGATGCCTTCGTAGTACGTCTTTCCGGTCCCGGCATGTTGATACATCCATTCCGCGATCCAGTTCTTGTTTCCAAGACCCTCCTGCGTCATGCACCAGAAATGGGACTTGGCGCCACGATAGCGGAAGACGACCCCGTGAGCACCCAGGCTTTCAGGCTCGATATACACGCCCCGCTTGTTTGGGAACTTGAGCGTCCTCTTTCCGGCGCCCACCATCGCCATTTTGAACGGCTCGATCTTGGTGTAATCGACGCCCGCCTTGGCGTATTCGGATTTCGTCCGTTTTCTCGGCATCCTAGAATTCGGCATTGAGCTCTCTCAATTCGGCGCGAGCAGGAGCATTCGGAATCACGGCCACGGTCTTGCCGTCATACTCGAAGACCTCTTTGTCGTCCTTGTTGATTTCTCCGATCACATCAGCCCGAACGCCTTTGGCCCGGATTGTCCTCAACAGGAGGGCGACGTCTCGCTTCGCGACCTGGACGACCATCCGCCCCTGGGTTTCGCAGATCATGATCTCCTCAGGCGTGATGTTCTTTTCCCTGACGGCCGCCCTGGCCAGGTCCACATGCGCGCCGAATCCGCCGTATCTCGCGGATTCACAGACGGCGGCGCCGATACCGGCCGCGCCGAGGTCGGAACAGGCTTTGATCTTGCCCGTGCGGAAGGCTGCCAGGGAAGCTTCCATGACAGCGCGCTCTTCCTTGAACAGGGCGACAGCCGGCCTCATTTCATTGACGAGGCCGGCCCGGTAGAGCGTGTCGTTGCCGTCGCTGCCCGTCTTGCCGATCAGAATGATCTGGTCCCCGGCGGATTTCGCCGGCTTGGTCAAAGGCTTGGCCGTGACCAGCCTGCCGATGACCGAGACAACGACGGCCGGAACGACGTCCGAGAACGATGTTGAAAACCCGCCGCCGACGATAAAGACGTCCATGGCGCCGCACATATCACGTAAGCCCTTGACCATCAGATCGACTCTTTTACCGCTGGTCATCTCGACGCATTTCCCGCAGGTGCATTTCCCGGCAAACCCGCAGGGGCCGACGATGACCTTGTCGTTCAGCGGCCTGGTGCCGATGAAATTCATCAAGAACAAAGGTCGGGCGCCCATTGCCACGACGTCCCGCATGGCCCCGCCGGCGCCCGTGGCGGCGGCGTCATACGGCCTGGGAACACAAGGAGAGCAATGACTCTCCATCTTGCCCACGAAAGCGCCCTTGACGCCGGGAAACTTGAACGCGGCGGCATCGTCGCCCGGGCCGACGAGCAGGACCTTGGGGAAGAGCTTGCCGACCTTTTTATTCAAGGCATCGATCGCCTTGAAGCTGATGGCCTTGTCGATGTTGTGATGCAGGTGGGTAAAGAGAGCATGCATCAAAGCCTTTTCGATCCTGTTCATTCCCGTGCCTCCTTCAAAGCTCGGATCCATTCCTTCCGCCAACGATGTGGGAATACGCTGCTCATTTGTTCGATACGCCATAGGAAGCGAGCAAGCCAAGAACGCGATCCCAATCTTGCCAAACCGACGGCAACGATATCTCCGTCTTCCTCGTGAACAGCGCAGTTGCGGTCGTCGCGCATGGGGGGATGGTCATGTCGGCTCTCAAAGCAGGCTGATCATGACATAGCCTCAACCTATGACGCCAGACCCTGCTCATGCCGTCGGAGCGACCGCCGTTCCGTATGCCATCCAAGCCGTAAACTGCAACAACAACTCGTCTTCGTGATATCCTGATTCCGAAAACCATCGAACGCCACGAAGACGACGCGAGCGACTTCGAAAAACGCGCGTCGCGTAAAGAAGAACACGGGTCGCAAGAATGACCGACGACTCTCGGCGTCCCGATCTCTCGACGGACGAGACCAGCGCTTTCCGCGCGGAGAAGGAAGCGCCGCGCCGCGATATCGAGCGGCAATCCGAGAACGAATCGCTCATGGAAGCGGTCACCGATTACGTCTATAGCGTGCGCATCGAGAACGGCCGGGCGTGCGAGACGCGACATGGACCGGGATGCGAAACCGTCACGGGCTACAAAAGCGACGATTTCGCGGCTGACCCGTGTCTTTGGCTCTCGATGGTCGTCGAAGAAGACCGATCGCGCGTCGAAGAACAGGCCCACCGACTGCTCCGGGGAGAGGAGTGTCCGCCGATAGAGCACCGCATCCGACGCAGAGACGGCTCCGTCCGATGGGTGCGCAACACGCCCGTTCTTCACCTCGACGCCGAAGGGCGCCCCACAAGCCACGACGGTTTGATCCGCGACGTCACCGAGCGCAAGCAGGCCGAGGAGGCGCTGCGGCGCGAACACGACATCCTCATGCGCATCACCGAGACCAGCCCCGTCGCCATTATGGTGAACGATCGCACGGGACGGATCACATTCTGCAACGCGACGGCCGAGCGACTGCTCGGTCTCACGCGCGACGAAGCGACGCGGCGCGCATACAACGCGCCCGAGTGGCGCATTACCGATTTTGACGGCCGCCCCTTTCCGGACGATGAGCTTCCCTTTCGGCGAGTGATGGCCACGGGCCGGCCGGTGACCGGCGTCAAGCACGCCGTGCAGACGCCCGACGGCCGCCGGATTCTGTTGTCCATCAACGCCGCGCCGCTCTCCGACGAGCAGGGACGCATCGACGGCATGGTGGCGACGCTCAGCGACGTGACCGAGCGCGTGCGCTCCGATCTCGCTCTTCGCGAGAGCGAGGAACGATACCGCGCGCTTGTCGACCAGTCGTTGCTGGGCATCGGCGTCTCACGGGGGAATCAAGTCCTGTCCGCCAATCCGGCCCTGCTACGCCTCTTCGGCTATGACAGCATCGAGGAATTCGCCGGAGTTCCCCTGATCGACCATGTCGCGCCGGCTTCGCGGGCGACGATACTCGATCGATCGAAAAAGATACGCCAAGGCGAACCGGTATCGACCGAATTCGAGTACGACATCTTGCGACGCGACGGACAAGTCAGGACTCTCCTGGCCTCCAGCTCCTATTTCACTGTAGGCGACGAAACCTACATCCAAACCACGTTTCAGGACGTATCCGCCCGGAAGAGAATCGAAGCCGTCCTGGAAAAGGAACGACACGAGCTCAAGCGCATCATCGACACGTCGCCGATCATCATTTTTTACAAAGACAGCGGCAGTCGATTCGTACGCGTCAACAGAGTCTTCGCCGAAGCGCTGAAGATGGCGGAAGAGGATTTCGTGGGCAAGACGGTCTTCGATCTCTATTCTCGGAGTATCGCGCAAGGAATGACCGACGACGACCAGGAGGTCATGAGCGCCTGTCGTCCCAAGCTGAACATCGTGGAGCAGCATGAGTCGGCGGCCGGATTGAGATGGATCCAGACCGACAAGATACCGATCGTCGACGATCATGGCGTCTGCATCGGACTGATCGGCTTCGCCCAAGACATCACCGAGCGCAAGGAGGCCGAGGAAGAGCTGCGCGCGAGCGAGGCGCGACTTCGCACGCTGCTCGAGGCGTCGCCGGACATGACCTTCCTGATCGATCGCGACGAGCGCGTCATATACGCCAATCCCGCGGCGGCGCGACTCTTCAACGAGGTGCCGGAGAGGATCATCGGCCGAAAGCAATTCGATCTTTTCGCATACAAAGACGCCATGCGCCACAGCGTGAGTCTCCAGCGCGTGCTCAGGACCGGCAAGCCTTTCCGGATCGAATCGCCCGCATCTACGCGCGAACACGACCTTTGGATCGACACGCAACTCGTGCCCTTCACCGATGCCCACGGCAACGTCGTCTCCGTTCTCGGCATCGCGCGCGACACGACCGAGCGCCGCTGGGCCGAGGACCTCACGCGCGCGCAGCTCGATCTCCTGATCGCGGCCAACGAGAAACGAAGCTTGCCGGAGACTCTCGATATCTGCCTGACGAGCGCCATCCGGTTCAGCGGCATGGATGCGGGCGGCGTCTACGTCCGCGATCCAGCCACCGACCGTCTCACGCTCGTCTGCCATCACGGCTTCTCGGAGGAGTTCGCCGGCGCCACGGCCGTCATCGAGCGGGATACTCCCCGATCTCGAATCGTCTTTCAGGGACAACCGGCCTATTCGCAACGCCGGGAGCCCAACGCCAATCTTGACGAGGCGCTCCTGTCGGAACGTCTCAAGGCGGTCGGGGTCGTTCCGATTCTTCATAAGGGAAACGTCACGGGCTGTTTGTTGGTCGCTTCACACCGCCTCGACGAGGTCCCGCCGCGTTCCCGAATCGCGATCGAAACCATCGCCGCCCTGGCGGGCGGTCTCCTCGCCGGCGCCGATTCGGAGCTCGCGCTGCGCGAAAGCGCGGCCCGCATGGCGAGCATCGTTCGGGCGGTTCCGATCGGCATCGGTCTCGTCGTCAATCGTGCGCTGAAGCAGGTCAACGAACGGCTGTGCGAGATCGTCGGACGGTCGGCCGATGAGCTCGTCGGTCAAAGCGCCCGGATCATGTACCCGACGGACGCGGACTACGAGCGCGCGGGTCAAGAGCAAGACCGCCAGATCGCGGAACACGGAACGGGAACGGTCGAGACACGCTGGACGCACAAGGACGGCCGGATACTCGACCTGCTGTTGAGCTCGACACCGCTCGATCCAAATGATCTCGCCCAGGGCGTGACCTTCGCCGCCCTCGACATCACCGACAGGAAAAGGGCGGAGGAGGAGCGGCATCGGCTCGAAGCGCAGCTACGACAGCAGCAGAAGCTCGAATCGATCGGCACGCTGTCGGCCGGCGTGGCGCACGAGATCAACAATCCGCTGATGTGCATCATGAACTACGCTCAGCTTATCGTGAACCGCCTGCCGGAGAACGACGCCCTCCGTCCGTACGCGACGAACATCGTGGAGGAGAGCGAGCGCGTCTCAACCATCGTTCACGACCTCCTCGCCTTCGCCCGGCAGGATGAGCGCGCGCTCAGTCCGGCGCGGCTGTGCGACATCGTCGAAAGAACGCTGACGCTCATTCGCTCCCTCATCCTCAAGGATCGCATCGCGCTCGATGCCGATGTCCCGGCGGAGCTTCCGACCTTGAAGTGCCGGAGCCAGCAGATCCAGCAAGTGCTCCTCAACCTGCTCACCAACGCGCGGGACGCGGTCAACGAGCGTTATCCGGACGCGGATCCGAGCAAGCGGATTAGCGTGACGGCGCGCCTGTATGCCGACGACATGCGAACCTGGATACGAACGATTGTCGAAGACACGGGAAACGGCGTTTCTCCCGACGCCGGGGCACGCATCTTTGACCCGTTCTTCACCACCAAAACCGGGGGACATGGGACCGGACTCGGTCTGTCGGTGTCTTATGGCATCGTCCGCGCTCATAACGGCCGGCTGTCTTTCGAAAGCGCGCCGGGCGAGACCACGCGTTTCTTCCTCGACCTGCCGACCGAGGCATAGGACAGGAGTGGCTTGGGCGGCCGCATCTGATGAAGTCCGTGCCGGGCACAAGGACGTTGGGCCTCGCAGATGCGCCGCGTCGACTCTTCGATATGCAAGGAGGCTGATGATGGCGGCGAACAGACAGCGCGCGTCCTACGTCGTGCGTCCGGAGACGGCGATCCTGACGCGGGGCTTCGATCCGCGTCTATCGGTCGGATCGGCTCGACCGGCCGTTTTTCGCTCATCGACCTACGTGTTCTCGAGCCCGAAGGCGGCCGAGCGCGCCTTCGCGATCGCGCTAGGACACTCGCGTCCGGCGGCCGGCGAGAGCGTCGATCTCATCTACTCGCGCCTCTCGCACCCCAATGCGGAGATTCTCGAGGATCAGATCACGCCGCTCGAGCCGGACGCGCAATCCGCGGCGGTCTTCAACTCGGGAATGGCGGCGATCTCGACGCTGTTTCTGACGTTCTGCCAACCTGGAACGTCATTCGTCTACACGGTTCCGCTCTATGGCGGAACCCAGCATCTGATGCATCAGATTCTCGAGCCGCTTGGAATGCGCGGGACGCCGGTGCCGGCCGGCGACTCGCGGACTTTGCGTGAGACGATCCAGCGAACGCCCGATGTCCGGCTGATCTTCATCGAAACGCCCGCCAATCCCACGCTACGAATGACCGATATCGCCGCGGCGGCTCAGGCGACCCAATCCGTCGGCGTTCGGCCTATCGTTGCCGTCGACAACACGTTCCTCGGGCCCACGTTCCAGCATCCGCTTCAGCTCGGCGCCGATCTGGTCGTCTATTCGGCGACGAAGTACCTCTCGGGCTTCAGCGACCTTCTGGCGGGAATGATTCTCGGGAAAAAACCCGCGCTGATCGCGCAACTACGCGGCACTCGGGCCGTTCTGGGCAATATCCTGCAACCCGACGAATGCTGGATGCTCGACGGGCGCCTGCCGACCGTCGAACTGCGCATGACGCGGCAGAGCAAGAACGCCCAGTACATCGCCGAGGCTCTTGCGGACCATCCCGCTGTCGCAAACATGAACTATCCGACCTTGTTCACGGCTCCCGAGCAGATCCGAATCCGCGACGCGCAGTGCCGCCACCCCGGCGCGATCATCTCTTTCGAGTTGCGCGGCGGCAAGACGGCGGCCTTCAACTTCCTGAGGCGCGTGAAGATCGCGCACAATGCCGTCAGCCTGGGAGGCGTCGAGACGCTCACGTGTCATCCCGCGACAACGACGCATGCGGAGCTCTCAGCCGAGGAGCGCGCCCAATCCGGCGTGGCCGACGGACTAGTTCGAATCTCCGTCGGCGTCGAGGGTTGGCGCGATCTGCTGCGCGACTTCCGCCAGGCGCTTGACGCCTCATGTTGAATCGTGCAAGCGGAGGAGGAGAAGCATGGTTGAGGAGAAACAGATGGCGGCCGAGCAACACTCGTTCAAGGCGGCCCTGATCCGGCGGATTATCCAGATCCTGCTTGGAACCGCACTATGGTTCGCATGCTTTTTCGTCGCTGCGGGCCGCACGAACGTCCCCCGCGCATGGATCTATCTCGCCGCGGGGCTCGCGGTCCTCGCCGTCACCGGCATGGTCGTTGGACGGCGCAATCCCGAAGTGATCAAGGCCAGGGCCTATGGCGGAGCCGGCACGAAGGTCTTCGACAAGATCTTCGGCGTATTCTTTTTCATCTTCATGTTTGCTGTTCCCGTGATCGCCGGACTGGATGCGGTTCGGTTCGGCTGGGCGCCTCTCGCCATGTTCTGGCTCTGGCCCGGCCTGGTTATATACGTTTTCAGCAATGTCCCCGTCATCTGGGCCATGGCCGAGAATCGTCACCTGGAACAGACCGTGCGCATTCAGGAGGACCGCGGCCACCAGGCGATCATGACCGGGCCCTACAAGTACGTCCGGCACCCCATGTATTCCGGGATGATCCTCCAGCATGGCGCGACGCCGTTGATTCTGGGCTCTCTGTGGGCCTTTGTGCCGGTTGCGGCGCTTTGCGCATCGATCCTGGCGCGCACCGCCCTTGAAGACGCCACCCTCAGGCGAGAGCTGTTCGGTTATGGCGACTTCGCGCAGCGAACACGGTATCGTCTCTTGCCTGGAGTGTGGTGAGAAGTCGCTACGATCAAGGCGACTCGAAGGATGGATCCG
>JAFGSN010000053.1 GCA_016934575.1 Vicinamibacteria bacterium | reverse complement strand
AGGCGTCGGCGTGGGCGTCGGAGTCGGCGAGCCTGTTCCATCCCAGCCGGCCAGGCGCGCCCAGAGGTGCCAGGCGGCATAGGCCTTGAGGTTTCCGTTGAGCGCTTGGGAGTGCGCGGCGCTGCATGAATACCAGTCGATTCCTTCCGTGTGCGAGCCCTGCCATGCCAAGGCCCAGTTGCTCTCGCGCGAACCGTTCCCGTCACTGTCATAATCGCAGTTGTCATTCGCGCTGAGCGGCATGTAGTTGACGAGGCCGTCCGGATCGTAACTCTCGATGTCGGCAAAGTCGTAGAGGATCTTGCCGTTCGCCAGGCAGTAGTCCCTGATCTGTTGGTTGCGCTGGTGGAGATTTCCTGAAGATCCCGAACCGTCGAGGTGACCCGTCATGTAGACGAAACGCACTCCGGGATATTCGGTCTCCAGTTGGCTCATGGGCGCCAGATACGTGTCGATCATCGACTGCTCGGTTCTGCCCGAAGCCTGTCCGCACCAAGACCAGATGATCACGTTGATTTCAGGATGGTTGACTCCCCGCCCCGTGATCGGATCGGGATCGCCAAGATAACTCAGCGTTTCATTCACCCATTGGGGGTAGTATCCGACGTCGCCCGCCATCACGCCTTCCCTGAGGTCGAGTGCGTCACCGCCGGTGTCCCCGTTATTGAACAAGAAAAGATTCGTGTAATCGCTCCCATGCACGGGATGAGCGCCATAATCAGGATGATCGTTGATGAAATCGACAAGGTCCCACATGCCGCTGGTGAGTTGGCTTCCATGTGACGTGTGGCCATATGCGATGTGCAGCGTGTCCTTGGCGTTGATCACCGCGGCCACGGGGATATCGCCGATGCGCGTGGAGAGGTGATCGACGATGATTGGCGTTTGCTGCGCGTTCAGGCGCGGCATCAACGAGAAGGCGGTCACGCAAAGGACCGCCAGAACCATGCAGGCGATGGCGAAACGTCTCATGTTTTTTCCTCCATTCATCAGCAGCAAAAACAACGCGCTCGGTATTGACGACTCTTGATGTAGTGCGATCGCGCGGATAATGACTCGGTCGCTTGGATGATGAGTTTACGACCTCGTCCCACAGCGCGAAGTGATTGGAGTCACAGCGAGATGCAACCACATTACGGGATAACAACAACGTGATGACGCGGAGGATTGTATCATGAGCTAATAGTCTGATTACAAATGCGTTCCAGCAAAACCGGTGGATCCTTCATTGCTTGGAGAGTATTCAACTACCACTTGAAGCCTGGCGAGCAAAGCATGGCCCGAGCGACCATTTTTATTGACACGCAAGGACTTACGTGGTAATTTCGCTTGAGCCTCCGACCATGGCGCGTGAGTCTCGCAATGGCCCGAGTTGCTGATGATTTTCGTCGTTCAGGAGGCACCGTCCGCGTTCTTCGTCTTTTCTCCCGCTTGAACATCGGCGGACCTTCCCGCCATGTCCTGATTTTGACGGCCGGGCTGCGCCAGCGAGGTTATGACACGCATCTTGTGATCGGCAGGGAATCGTCATCGGAGGGCTCCTTCTCGAGCCTGGCGAGGGAGATGGATGTGGAGTGGCGGCTTCTGGCCACGCTTGGCCGGGAGGTCCGCTGGATCTCGGATTTTCGATCGCTGCTGGCGCTCATGAGGATGATCCGCCGCTTTCAACCGGATATTCTCCACACGCACACGGCCAAGGCCGGCGCTCTCGGCCGTGTGGCGGCCTATCTGACTGGAGTCCCGGTCGTGGTTCACACCTACCATGGACACGTCCTTAACGGCTATTTCGGAGCGATCCGCACGGCCTTTTATCGCAATATCGAACGGGCGCTCGCCCCGCTCACGACATGCCTCCTGGCCGTGTCCGAGTCCGTGCGGCAGGATCTTCTCGGACTCGGCGTGGGCGCCGCGGACCGAATTCGCGTCATGCCCCTTGGGCTAGAATTGACGCCGCTCTCCGGCGAGCTGCCACGCGGCGTCTTGCGGCGGCTCTCGGAAGCGCCCGCGGACGCGCCGCTCGTCGGCGTGGTGGGCCGTCTTGTGCCGATCAAGGACCTGCCGACTTTCCTCGAAGCGGCTCGCCGCGTGCGCCAGGAAGTGCCGCGAGCGCGCTTCGTGGTCGTGGGGGACGGCGTAGAGCGCGCCGCATTGGAGGACAGGTGCCGCCGGCTCGGCATGGATCGGGCCGTTCGCTTTCTTGGATGGATGAGCGACATGCGCGACGTCTACGGTGATCTCGATCTCGTCGTCAATTCCTCGCTCAGCGAGGGAACTCCGGTCGCCCTGATCGAAGCGCTCGCCGCCGGTCGTCCGGTTGTCGCCACGCGCGTGGGAGGGACTCCGGATCTCCTGGAAAACGGCCGCTTCGGCCGGCTCGTGGCTCCCGTCGATCCGGAGGCGCTGGCCCGGGCGGTCGTGGAAACGCTGCGCGCGCCCGATGAGGCGCGCGCGCGCGCCGAATCCGGCCGGGCGCACGTTCTCGGCCGCCATGGCGCGAATCGATTGATCGACGACATGGACGCGCTCTACCGAGAGCTGCTGGCGGAGAGACAAAAACAGGGGCGAGCCGCGTGAAGGTCGAGAGCGCCGTCATCGGTCTTCTCGTCGCGGTCTTCGCCCTCGCGCTTTCGGCCGCGCTCACTCCCGTGTCGCGCCTCCTCGCGTATCGCCTCGGCGCGCTCGACGAGCCGGGCGGACGCAAGTCGCACCGGACGCCGATGCCCCGCGCCGGCGGCATCGCCGTCTTTGTCGCCTTCACGGCGACCGTGATCACGGGTTATCTCCTGGCGCCGCGGCTGGCGGCGACGAGCGTCGCGGGGGAGCGCTTTGCCGACGCGTTTCGCCTGTTGCAGGAGGCGCATCGCGTCGAAGGCAAGCTCGCGGCCATTCTGATCGCCGGCGGCGTGGTGTTTCTCGTCGGCCTGCTCGACGACGTTTTCGGCGTTCGCTTCCCGGTCGCGGCCAAGCTGGCCGGCCAGATCCTCGCGGCGACTCTTCTCGCCGGCAGCGGCGTGCGCACGTCTTTTCTGCCGTATGACTGGATGAACATCGTCGTGACGCTGGTCTGGATCGTCGGCATCACGAACGCCTTCAATCTGCTCGACAATATGGACGGCCTGTCGGCCGGCGTGGCGTTCGTCGCCTCGCTGGTCTTCATGATCAACGCCTGGCTGTTGGGCGAGTTCTTTGTCAGCTTGATTCTGCTCGCCTTCATGGGCAGCCTGCTCGGCTTCTTGTTCTTCAACTTCTCGCCGGCGAGGATCTTTCTCGGCGACTGCGGGAGCCTCTTCATCGGATTCATGATGAGCTCACTGACCCTGCTCGAGCGCTACGTCTCGCACGCGTCGAGCACGCTCTTTCCCGTTTTCATGCCGTTGCTCGTGCTCGCCGTTCCCATCGCCGACACGCTGACCGTCGTCGTCATCCGCCTTCGCGCTCACCGCCCGGTTTACGTCGGCGATCGATGCCATCTTTCGCATCGGCTCATGGCGCTCGGATTCTCCGTCAGGACGACGGCCGCGCTTCTCTATCTGGCCACGTTCTGTCTCGGCCTCGGGGCCGTCTTGTTGTCGGACGCCACGCTCGGCAAGAGCGTGCTCATTCTCGTGCAGGCTCTGAGCTTCATCGCTCTTCTCCTCTTGCTCATGTTCCTGAAGCGCAACGGATTCAAGGAATCGTGGTGATCGTTCCTTTTCTGGCGTGGGTCATGGCCGCCGCGCCGCCGGCGGCGATCGTGTCGATCCGCGCCGAAGATCCCAACGGCCGGACGGTTATCGAGATCGTAGCGGCGGCCTTGCCCCTGCTTGATGTCCGGCGAGAGAAGGACCGGCTTTTCGTCCGATTCGAGAGCGAGCCGGCCGGAGGCCTGACCGTTCCGCCGCCGGCGACTCCGATCCGCGCCTTGCGCGTGGTCGAGGCGGAGGGAAGCGTCGCTCTCGAAGTGGATCTCGATCCGGATGTCGCGCATGCGATCGATCGCAAGGACGGCGTGCTGTCGATCGTTCTGACTCGTCGCGCCGAGGGGATCGGCCTGCCGCCGGCGGAAGATCTCTACGGACTGCTTTTTCCTTCACCGGCGGATCGACCGACCGCGGAAGTGGCGATTCAGGAAGGCGGGCCGGGCGAGGCAACGGCCGCGGGCGCCATCGGGATTCCATTCGGACCGTTCAATCTCAGACCGGCGCTGACGGCGGGGTACGTGGACGCCGACATCGTCGTTGGGGATGCGAGCGAGTCCCGCCATGACGCCTATTTCGAGATCCAGCCGCGCATCGCCGTCGAGAGCGTCGCGTCATGGCTGGCTCATTTGACCGTCGAGTACAAGCCGCGTTTCAGGGCCGGTTCGGATTATGAAATCACGCGCCGGCCGACGCATCTGGCGGATGCCGCCATCGACTGGCCGGCGACGTCGCGGCTCGAAACTCATGTGAAGGGGCACTATGCCCACGGCACGCTCGAGACGGACGAGGTGGATCCCGGACGCGAGTACTACTATCGTCTGGGCCGTTTTACGCATGACGAGGTTTCCGCGTCGGCCCAGTTCGAGGCGGCCCCGCGCTTCGGGATCGACGTTGGAGCCGGCCTGGGGCGCGTGCGCTTCGAGGAGGAGAGCAGCTTCTTCGAATACGATCGCCGGTTCGCGCACGCGGCGCTTTACTATGAGTCGAGTCCACGCACGCGGCTGTCCTTAGGCTACCATTTGTCCCTCACTCCGACGGTCGATGCGCGTCCCGAGGCGGAGTCGACGGAGCACTCGGGTCGATTCCGGATCGACGGCGATCTCGGTCCGCTCGTCAAGGGATTCATGTCCTTCGGTTACGCTCAACGCGAGAATTCGAAAGCGCCGGCCGATGGGCGGCGATACCGCGGCCTCGTGGCGTCGATGGGCGTGTCCAAGTCGTTCACGCCCGCATCCGTGATTCGTTTGACGGCCAATCGCGCGACCTACCTGTCGGCTTTCGAGAACAACGGTTTCTACGTTTCGACGTCGGGCATGGCCGAACTGTCGCTGCCGATTCCCTGGGCCTTCGCTCTGAGAGGAGGGACAGGATACCATGTTAACGAGTACCCGACGCCGGCCTCCGAGACGGGCGTTCCCCGGCGGGACCGGCTTTTCGGCTGGTCGATCGGCCTGGGGCGGGCGATTGGACGGGCGGCGTATCTGCGCGCCGATTACCGCTGGGATCGGAGAGATTCGAACGTGAACGGCTTCGATCACGACACGCAAGCGTTGCTCATCCAGCTTGGCGCCGGTTACTTCTCGCTGCCGGAGTACTGACATGCGCGCGGCTTTCCTGATCGCGATTCTGCTTGTCTTCGGCGGCTTCGCCCCGTCCGCCGGGCAGGATGCGTCCGGCGCCGAGATCGCCGCGGATGTTGCCGCGGTCGCCGCGGACGATTATCTCGTCGGAGTGGGCGACGTGCTCGAGATCACGGTGCTCACGCACGAAGACCTCTCCCGTTCGGCGACCGTGCAGACGAACGGCGCCATCTCTCTCCCGCTGCTGGGCGAAGTCGAGGTGGCCGGCCTCGGCGTGGCCGGGATCAAGGACAAGCTGGCGGCGCTTCTCGAGAAAGATTTTCTCTTCAATCCGCAGGTCGAGGTGCGCGTTCGCGAGTATCGCAGCCAGTTCGTGACGGTGATCGGCGAAGTGGGAAAGCCCGGACGCAAAGCGTTGCGCGGCCGCACGCGCGTGGTTGATATTCTGGTCGAAAGCGGCGGCTTCACCGAGCGCGCGTCCGGAGAGGTCATGCTGGCGCGCTCGGACGGCGCGTTCGCGGACGGGTCGACCCTGCTTCGCTTTCGCCTCGGCGGAACGGTGATGACTCCCGAGGAGCAGCTTTATCTCGAAATCGTGCTCCGCGGCGGCGACATCCTCACGGCTTCGCCGAAGTACTACGTCATCGTCGAGGGCGAAGTGAACCGGCCCAATCGGTACGGACTCGATCGCGAGCTGACCGTCATGGGCGCCGTCTCCCTGGCGGGCGGTTTGACGCGATTCGGCAGCAACGACGTCAAGGTCGTGCGCGTCGATCCCGCCACCGGCGAGAGGCAGATTCTCGATGTGGACTTGAAGGCGATCCGCAAGGGCAAGAAACCGGACCCGCGCCTCCAGCCGAACGACGTCGTCTCCGTTCCACGGCGCCTCTTCTGACGGCCATGACGCCGATCCCGCCCGTCACGAATGCCGAATCCCGAGTCGCGGGGGACCGCGAGATCGACGTCCGTTATTACGCCGAGCTCTTGTGGCGCGGCCGCGTTTTCATCGTTTCGGTCACGCTCGTCGCGCTCATGCTCGGCGTCGTCGTCAGCTTTCTGCAGACTCCCGAGTTCCGGGCCACGGCGATCCTGCAGATCGATCCTCCCACGCAGACGTTCATGACGGTCACCGACGCGCTCGTGGGCAGCAATTACTGGCAACACGCCGACTTCTACAACACGCAGTTCCGCGTGCTGCGCTCCGGCACTCTCGGCGACCGCGTCGTGGAGTCTCTCAAGCTCCAGGATCGTCCGCCCTTCAAGGATGCCGTCGATCCCGGCGGCCTTTTCATGCGCTCGGTTTCGGTCGATCCGATCGCCGAGACGCGGCTGGTCAACGTCTCGGTCACGCGCGAGAATCCCGAGGAGGCCGCGCTCTGGGCCAACACGCTGGCGGAAACCTACGTCAAGCAGAGCGTCCAGCAACGCGTGGACTCCGCCTTGCGCGCGAGTCAATGGATCCAGGAGCGGTTGACGGCGACGTCCAAGAGCCTGCATCAGGCCGAGGAGCAGTTCTTCAAGGCGCTCGAGGGACAGGACCTCTTCGTGCCGGAAGGCAGCGTGTCGGCCGTGATCGCCACGATCACCAAGCTGAACGAGGATTTCGTGGACGTGCAGGCGCGCCGGATCACGATCGAGGCGGCCCTGAAGCAAGTGAGCGACATGGAGGAGCGCGGCGTCGCGCTCGACGCGTTGCCGCAGGTCGCGCAGGACGCTCAGATTTCCGCTCTCGACGCGCAGCTCACGGGATTGAACGTCGAACTGTCCCGGCTGGCCGAGAAGTACAAGCCGGCGCATCCCGAGATCCAGCGCGTCCAGGCGCAGATCAAGGAGCTGCGCAAGGCCCGGCAGTCGCGCGCGCGGCAAATCGTGGACTCGATGACGGCGGAGATGGGCCAGCTTCAAAAGCGCGCGCGGGAGCTGCGCGCGGCCATCGATCGGCAGAAGGAGGTGGCCGCGAAGCAGAGCCGCCGCGCCACGGAGCTGGAAACCCTGAAAAAGGAGGCCGACTCGGCCAAGAATCTGTACGACGTTCTGCTGCAAAAGCTCCACGAGACGGACATCGCCGCCTCGATTCGCAACAACAACGTCACCGTCCACCAGCGCGCGTTCGCGCCATCCTCGCCGATCCGCCCGAATCGCAAACGCATGGCCGGGATCGCGTTGTTCCTGGGTCTTCTGCTGGGCGTCGGTCTCGTGCTCGGCCGCGAATACCTCGACAACACGATCCGCGATCCTGAAGAGATCGAGCGCTACTTGCATCTCGATCTGCTCGCGGTCATTCCCGCCGACACCGAGGTCAATGTCTCGCTCGTCACGGAGGCGGTGCAGAGCTTGCGAACGTCGCTTCTGTTCGCGCGCAGCCACAAGGAAAACGCCGGACAGGTCGTTCTCGTGACGAGCACGGCGCCCCAGGAGGGGAAAACGACGACGCTCGTGCGGCTCTCGCAGACGCTGGCCGTGACTGGAGAAAAGACGCTCGTCCTGGACTTCGACCTCAGGCGCGCCCAGATCCACACGCGCTTCGACCTCACGCGCGAGCCGGGGCTCACGAATCATTTCATGCGGCAGAGCGAGCTGGAGGGGCTGATTCGTCCGACCCGGACGCCGAACCTCTTCGTCGTCACGGCCGGACCATTGCCGCCGAATCCTCCGGCCCTGCTCGGCCGCCGCGACCTGACGGACCTCCTGGAGCGCCTGCGTCAGAGCTTCGAGTGGATCCTGATCGATTCGCCGCCGCTGGCGTCCGTCACCGACGCGTTGCTGCTCGCGCGCCAGGCGGATCACGTCGTCTTCGTGGTTCAGCACAACAAGGTGGACAAGCGGCTCATCAAGCGTCACGTCGGCGCTCTGCATCGAACCACGCCAAACGTGCTCGGCGCGGTTCTCAACAACATCGATCTCAAGCTCAAGAGCTACTACGCTTACTATCACTATCCCGGGAAAGGCGGCGGCCGGGGCATCGTGTCGAACGAGTCGGCGGAATGATGGGGAAGACAGGCTCAATCGTCGCGCGTCTTTGTCCGGCGCTGGGCGCCGGGATTCTCACGGTCGTTGGCGTGCCTTCCGGCGCCGGCGCCACGCGCATCGGCGTGCCGCTGGCGAAGATGACGGTCGTCGGAAGCGGAGTCGAGCGCGACGCTGCGGGCGTCTTGACGGCCGTTTCCGACGGCGATCTGCTTCGTGTCGGCGATCGGATACGCACCGGGCCGGAATCCACGGTGACGTTCAGCTTTCCATGGACGATTGTCGTCCTGAGCCCTTCATCGTCGCTGTACGTGCCCCCCCAGGCCGTGCTCGCCCTCGATCTGGATTCGGGTCGTATCGAGCAAAGCTCCAAGGGCGCGGAAGTGATCAAGATCCAGGCGGGCGGCGCGCTGGTGCGGGGCGCCGGTCACGTCGTCGTCCGGCGTCGCGAACGGATCACGACGGTGACGGCGCGTCTGGGCCGTTTTGTCGTGCGAAGCCGCGGCGGCTCCCTGGAGCTGATGAGCGCGGCGGCGATCATTCAGAGCGACAAGAAGCCGGCCCTACGCGCGCTTTCCTTGTCGCCGGACAATCTCTCGCCGGGAAGCGACCCGATTTACGCCGAGCGTAATCTCCCGATCGACCTTGCATGGACGCCGACGAGCGCCGCGACGGCCTACCACGTCGAAGTCGTGGCCGTCGGCGCGGACGACGCCATCGTGCACGCCGAGTCGCGCACGCCTTCCGTCTCGGTTCACGTTCCGTGGCCGGGGACGTTCCGCTGGCGCGTCTTCACGGTCGACGAGGAGAACGTCGAGGGCCTTCCTTCACGCAACGGATTTTTCTGCATTCCTGGTTACTAGCCGAACCGTTCGTTTCCGTCCATGCGCGGCCGGATGGCCATGGCCGCGCGCATTACATCAAAAAGAGACGTTGTCGTCCCGCCGGCAGCGACGGTAGACCTGCACGAGGGGATTCACGTATTTCAGGTTGGAAGACACCGTTTCGTTTCGGATTGCCTCCAGGCCGAGCAGGTCGATCGGCGGCTTGCTGCGGTATTGATGAGCCCGGCAGTAGCCCAGCGTTCCCGAGCGCAACGCGGCGTAGAACACGTGCGCCTCGGAGCCGTTCATCGCGCGATCGGCGTAATCCGCGTTGATCACCACGTGCTCGGGGTCGAACCGCAGGACTCGCGACGCCTTGGCGTTGATCCATCGCGCATCGAGGTCGTCGAGCAGCGGAAGATGGATCGGCGGTCCGACGGTCGCGATCGGGCCGCCGGCGTTCTCGCGAAGCCAGGCCGCGATCTCGTGGCGGGAGTCGTTGACGAGCAGCCAGGTCACGCTTGCGGCGCGCGCCGCGGCCAACGCCACGACAACCAGCGCGCAGGCCGACCAGAGCGCTCGGCGGCGCCGGACGTGTCGGAGGACGAGGTCCAGCAGCCAGCCGCCGAACGGCGCCAAGCAAATGCATGGCGGAATGACGAACCGGTCATAGCAGTAAAGCGCCACGCCGATGAAAAAGACATGGTAGGAGACGGCGGCCACGAGCAACGTTTGCAGGGGCAACGGCCGGCCGCGGCGGATCGTCAGGAGCGCGACGCCGACAAGGCCGAGCCAGAACCCGGCGCTTCCCAGCGTAAAGCGCATGTTCACGAGCGTCGCGCGGAGAAGGCCGGCCTGGCCGGAAAGATCGCCCGAGTATTCACGATAGAGACGGTTGCCGTCGTTGAGGACGTCCGCGAAATGCGCGCGCGCGCCTTCCAGGTTGCCGATCGGATTGTGCATGGCGACGAAGATCAGCGCCGCGCATGCTCCGGCCGCGAGCAGATCCGGGCCGAACGCCGCTTGCCGCCAGGCGCCGCGCGCGCCCGTCTGTTTCAGGTTTCGATGTCGGACGAAGACGATCCATGGAACGACGAGGACGTAAGACGCGAGGATCTGGTCTTTCGTGGCGGCCGAAAGCGCCGCCGCGACCGCCCAGCACGCGTAGTCGCGCCGTCGATTCCGCTTCAGGGCGCGCGTCAGAAAGACGAGAGAGAGCGTCCACCAAAAAACGTAAGGTATCTCGAGATTGGCGAGACCGGCGTAGAAGACGAAAGGCGGCATGAAAGCCACGAGACTCGCGGCAAACAGGGCGCCGGGCCGGTCAAGAAACTCGCGCGCAAGGCGATAGACCAGAAACACGGTGAGCGCTGCCATGAGAAGGCTGAGTCCTCGTCCGACGAGGAACAGCCGGGTGTGGGCGTCGAGCGACAGGCGCCGGCCCGGCTCCCAACCGGCACGGAGAAGCGTGGGCGCGTACGAGGCCGTGAGCAGATAATAATGAAGCGGCGGATATCGTCGATACCATCCGCCGGCAAAGCGTTTCTCGATGCCGTCCAGGACGTCGCCGGGGATCAGCTCGTCGACGGCCCATCCGCGGCGGCTCGGCAGCCCCCAGTCGATGCCGTAAAGACCCATGACGACGAGCGCGGACAGCAGCGCGATCATCGCGACGGCCGCGGATCGTCGCGTCATCGGATTCGCCGGAGCGTGGACGGAGTCGCCGGCTCGTTCACGGCGATACGCGAAGGGCGCGTTCACGCATGCGCGGCCCGGTTTCGCTCATTCGCCTTTACGAGCGGATGGATGACGAGGCCTGACGGCAGCTTGGGATGGAAATAGGTGCTCTTGGGGGGCATGGATTCCCGCGCGTCGGCCACGGCGGTGATCTGCGCGATCGGCGTGGCGCGCATGATGAAAGCGAGGCTCTTCGGATCGCCGGCAAGCAGGGCCTCGACCGCTTCGAGCGCGTGCAGGTATTCGATCGTTCCTCCGCCGGCCAGAAGCGGCAGCACGGCCCGATCCAGGAAAAAGACGTCCAGGGCGCGCAGACACTCCGGAGCGTCGTCCGGAAGGAACCGCCGCGCTTCCGCGCCGCTCGCGGCGGAGACGACGCGCCCCGCGCCGTTCGCCATCGCAAAAGCATAAGGCGCGCTCGAGCGCGCGATCGCGCTGGCCGCGGCGCGCACATCCCTGCTCGGCGTCAGCTCACAACATTCCTGAAGCGCCGCGCTGGCCGCATCGAACGCGAGACCGCCGCGCAGAATTCGGTGATATGGCAGAACGACGAGCCCCGGCGCGCCGCTGGGCGTGAAATAACCGAGGGTCCAGGCGCCGTCAGGCCCGGTCTCATCCCGATAACGCAGGGCTGTCGCATGGCGGTGATGTCCGTCCGCGATGTACGCGGGAACGCCGGCCAGCAGGGACTGGAGATCGGCGATGCGATCGCCATGCGTCACGCGCCACAGGCGGTGCTTGACGTGTTCGTCGTCCTCGAATCGGGTCGTCGGCGGCGAGGAGAAGATCGCTTGCGTCATGCCTTCGAAAGCCGCTTCCGGATCGGGAAACATCATGAAAATTGGCCCGAAATTGGCGCGCGTGGCCTTGAGAATCTTGTATCGATCTTCGCGCGCCTCGCGCCGGGTATGCTCATGGGGCCGGATCGTTCCAGTCGCGGGATCCTCGGCGCGGAAGCGGGCCAGCACTCCGCGCCGCGCCAGTGTCGTTCCGTCCAGCGTGAAGCGTTGTTCGAGGAGGTAGAGCGCCGATTCGGAGTCGACCTTGCAGACGCCTTCGAAAAGCCAGCGCCGATAGAGGTCGCCGGCCCGCGCATATCCCGACTCGCCTTGCTCGCGATTGAGGATGAGTCGAACGACGTTATTGGGATGGCGGGCCGCCAGCGTTTCGGCGTGACTCGATGAGATGACGTCATAGGGCGGCGCCAGCACATCGGCGAACGTCGGCTCCGCGATGCAACGATATAAGTGGGCGTGAAACGGACGGATCTCGGGCAATGGCATCCTCCACGACGCCGAAAAGAGAGGCGCGCTCGGGGAGCTTACGACACCACGCGTTTCTCGTCCACCATGTAGGCGAGGCGCGTCGTGCCCAGTTGAATCATGTCTTCCGGCCGGAGGGCGCAACGCTCGACGCGGCGCTTGTTCACGAACGTGCCGTTGCGGCTCTTGAGGTCGATGACGACGAATTCGGCGCCGGCCTGCTCGAATCGGGCATGGAACGAAGAGACCTTGGGATCGGCGATGACGATGTCGTTCTGGCGATGGCGTCCGACCAGGATCGTGTCTCTCGTGAGGGGCAAGGACGTTTCCTCCTTCTCTTTCCGCAGCACGAGACGCCGCCCGAACTTCATCTCTCCGGACTCGATCAGGGGCACTGCTCGCGGGTGCACGACCTGGCCCGTGTCGCCGCGCGGGCGGGCGCGCGTCGTCATCATGGAGACGTCCTTGCCGGCGCCGTCCGGCGGCGCGTCCGGCTCCGGAGCGGCGTCAGGAGGCTTGCCAAGCGTCACGAAGTTCGCCGCGAGCAAACGCCGCAGGATGTCGAGGACGGTCTGTTCGTCGAGTCCCGCGGCGAGACGGCGGATTTCGTCGACGCTGCGCGATCCGTCAACCAGCAAGAAGACCTGCCATTCCTCGGGAGTGAGGGCGGCCGTGCGCTTGATGCTTTCGGGATTGACAGCCAGCTCCACGATCATCGCCGGATCGTGGAAGATTCGCGCCAGTTGCGAGCGCTCGTCCAGGCGCCGCACGCCTTCCATGATCAGGCTTTGCAGATCCATCTCGAGGTGAACGGCGGCGTCCGGCGCCGGAACACGGTCGAAAAACGTGAACGTGCCCTCGCGCCATTCGAACGTGTCGAAGATGACGTCCGACACCTGCAACTTGAGCATCTCCGTCAGCTCCGTCGTCGTCAATACGTTCTCTTCCACGAGGATCTGGCCGACGCGCAGGCGACGTTCCATGCCCCGGGCGAGCACGCTCTCCAGTTCGGACGACGAGAGCTTGCCCGTTCGAACGAGCACGGAACCGAAGCGCAGATCCTCGCGCGTGGAGGCCGCGAAGATCGGCCGTCCTTTGCGCAAGAAGAGCTTGGTTTCCTGGTCGGGCCGTTCGAATACGAGCACGCCCGTGGCGCGACTGATGTGAAGAAACGTGAGAACGTCGGCGACCTCGAAACGAGACAAGTCTCCTGTCAGGGTCTGTTGCATGTTCGAACGCCCGCTTTCGGGACTCGTGCGCGATTTCGTAATTCTATCATT
>JAFGSN010000052.1 GCA_016934575.1 Vicinamibacteria bacterium | reverse complement strand
GGCGGCGGCATGATCTTTCGTGTTGAACCATGGAGGGAAGCCTCAAGATCTCATCGACGGATCAGGCGACTTGGCATGAGCGTCGCTTTCTGCGATCGGCGCGAGGATGCTCCGCATGATGGAAGCCATGGGTGACGAGGAGTCATGCCGGACGAAGGCCCGACCTTCGTCACCGGCGGCGGCGATTCTCGGATCCATGGGTATCGAGCCCAGAAAACGCACGTCCATATCCTTGGCCATGCGCTCGCCGCCGCCCGAAAGGAGAATCGGCGTGACCTCGCCGCATCTCGGACAGACGAAACCGCTCATGTTTTCGACGATGCCGAGCACCGGCACTTCGAGCTTCCTGCAGAAGGAGATGGATTTGCGCACGTCCACCGCGGCAACCTTCTGGGGCGTGGTGACGATCACGGCTCCGTCCAGGTTTTCGATGAGCTGACACACGGAAAGCGGCTCGTCCCCCGTTCCCGGCGGAGAGTCGATGACAAGAACGTCCAGGTCGCCCCAGGCCACGTCGGACAGGAACTGCCGGATGACGTTCGCCTTCATCGGACCGCGCCAGATCACGGGGTCGTCCGGGTTGCCGAGGAAAAAACCCAAGGACAGGACTTTCAAGCCGTCGACTTCGCGCGGAATCAGCTCCTCGCCTTGCGCGCGGATGGACGTCGTCTCGATTCCCAGCATCGTGGGAATGCTTGGGCCGTGGATGTCCACGTCCAATAGTCCGACGCGTTTACCGGATTCAAGAAAGGCGGTCGCGAGATTGACGGCGACCGTGCTTTTCCCGACTCCACCCTTGCCGGAAAGCACGATGATCTTGCGCCGAATTCGACAGAGCCGGGACTGGAGTCTTTGTCTTTTTTCCAGATCCTCGTCGCTCTCGCCGTGTTTGCGCCGGGACGCGGCGCAATCGACGTTGCCGCATTCACCGCATGTCGCGGGCGTGTCGGAGGATGTGTGCGCTCGCATAGATTCTTTTGTCGATTCCATCCGCCCCTCTCATTATTGGCTGGTTGGCATTCCGAAGTCTTTACCATCGTATCGCCTTGTAATTGTAAGACGACGCATCAAACGTCCACGCCGAGAAACGTCCGTATGACGTAGCCCATGCCGAAACTGAGGATCGCCACTCCCAGGCTCACTCCGGCCATTTCCATGAAATGCCTTGCGAACGGCCGGTCGGTCGCCACCGACACGTAGTAATTAAACGCCGCGATGATCGACATCGCCGCGATCAACGTGAGCGACAGGCAGTGGAACGGATTATTCAGGAGGAGATAAGGAGCGACCAATAGCATGACGGTGATGATGTATGCGACGCCGGTGTATGCCGCCGATTTCAGCGGATTTTTGCCGCTTTTCTCGGCTTTGGTCGACAAGTACTCCGAAGCGGCCATCGACATCGCGGCGGCGATGCCGATAATCAGCCCGCTGAGCGCGATCAGCCTGACGTTCCGCAACGCCAGCGTCAAACCCGCCAGGGCGCCGGTCAGCTCGACCAGGGCGTCGTTCAATCCAAGGACCATCGAGCCCATGTAATGCAGGCGTTCTTCGTCGAGAAGGCCCAACAAGCGAGCCTCGTGATCGCTTTCTTCTCTGGCCATCGTTTCGACGCCGTCGATGACGCCCACCAGGCGTTGGTAGTGTTTCTGCGCGGCGTCTTCGCCGCCCTCCATGAGCTTGATCCCGAACGTGAGGCCCAGGATGCGGCTGATCCAGCAATAGCGCCACACCATCCATAGGTTCGGCTTGACGTCATGCCCGGTGTGCGCGCGCCAGATGGCGTAATGCCGCATTTCGTCCTGGGCGATCCGCTCGAGGATTTCTCGATTAGCGTGTGATTTCTCCAGACGAGCGAGCCGGTGATAGATGTGATGCTCCGTGATCTCGTTGCGCTGATAGGCCAGCATCTGTTGTCGTGTTTTTTCCTGATCAAGCATTTCTTGAATCGCGACGCTTCACGGAGCCGCCGCGCGCCTCGAAGCTCGGGCGCGCGGATGCTCCGCCTCTCCATACTATTTTATTCGGTCTTGACGTCGCCCGTCTCGATCTCGCTCAGACGTTTCTTTACGAGCTCCAGCTCCGCTTGCAGGGATTCGGCCTCGCTCCGGAGCGCTTGTTTTTCCTGATCCGGCTCGAGCTTGGGATACGGCAACGGGTATCCGCCGAAGCGCATCCAGCCCGGCGCGCCGGTTGCATAATACCCGTACCGCCAACCGCGTCCTCCTCCTCCGCCGAAGCCCCGCCCCCACGATCCGCGTCCTCTCCCGAATCCCATTCCGAAGCCGCGTCCGAACGCCGGATTCAGATAGCCGGGCGTTCCATATCCCGCGCAGTATCCGGCGGCGCGCCCCGTCATTGGCCCCATTCCCATCGGTCCGGTTCGATCTCCTCTCGGCATGGCCTTTCTCCCTTTCTCGTTTACTGTCTTGTCATCGTCATCCCGCACTTCGGGCATTGTTGCTGAGTGCATGGGACGCCGCGAAGATGCGATTCCTGGTGCCCGCAATGCGGACAGACGCACAAACCATCCGGCCCTGCGGCAAAGCGCCCGCCCGTGCGTCCTTGTCCTTGACCGCCACGGCCGAAGCCTTGGCCTTGACCTCCGCCTCGGCCCATCCCACCGCCGCGTCGGTTTCCGTTCATGGAACCCCTCCTTTGCTGAAATCCATGGCCGGGTCGTGCGCGATGGCGTCCTCGCCCGCATCCCGGCATGACGTAAGGCTCGTTATCAAGGCGACTGGAGAGCCAGGCATCAATGACGTCTCGTAGTCGTCCAGTGACGAAAGGTAGCACTCGAATGCCATAAGCCGCGATTATTCTCTGCAAGGGTCGTGATATCGCGCCACAAACGAGCGTGTCGACGCTCATCTCGGCCAACTGGATCGCCTTCTGCAGGGGCGATTCGTCCAGGGCCTCCTGGGCTTCCCCAACCGTTCGGCCCGAAGCGATCTTCACGACATGGACGTTCCGTGTCACATCGAACACCGGCGCGATTCGATCGTTCGAGGCCGCGAATGCCACTTTCATTCAGAGACTCCAGATCCCATTACGTATATAAGCAATCTTCATGCCGGCGCTGGCGGAGCGCGGGTGCTTTGTATCTTACGGATAGATATGGGTTTGCATTTCAAAACAACATGGGATGGCCAAAGGGGGGTCGCGCGAATGCGACTCAAGGCAGCGGCCCGAAGACTATTATTGCGACTCTCGGCGATGACGGCTGGACCGACCGTCCGGCCCGGGATGCGCGATCCCGAGCGCTTTCATCTTGCGGAACAGAGTGCTTTTGTGGACGCCCAACGCCTTCGCCGCCGCCAGGCGGTTATTTCCGGCGCGTTCGAGGGCGGAGCGGATCGCCTGGGCGTCGAGCACGTCGTGGGCCGTCTTGATGCCGGAATAAGAAATGCCCGCCGCCTGATGCGCCGTCAATTCGTCGGGCAAGTGGGCCATGCCGATGAAACCTTCGTCGCAGAGAACAAAAGAGCGCTCAATGACGTTTTCCAGCTCGCGCACGTTTCCCGGCCAGTCGTGCGCCATGAGCAATGAAAGCGCTTCAGACATGATTCCCCGGACGGATTTGTTCTGGAGACGATTGAAGCGAGCGATGAACTGGTTCACCAGGAGCGGAACATCCTCTTTGCGCTTACGAAGGGGAGGCAGCTCCACGCGCAGGACGTTCACGCGATAGTAGAGGTCTTCGCGAAAAGCGCCCCGGCGCATCTGCTCCGCCAGGTCTTTGTTGGTGGCGACGATGATCCGTACGTCCGCGTTTAGGGATCGCGTGGCGCCCAGCGGTTCATAGGTCCGTTCCTGGAGAACGCGTAGGAGCCGGACCTGCAGCGCCGGGCTCACGTCGCCGATCTCGTCCAGGAAAACGGTCCCGCCTTTCGCCAAGGCGAAACGTCCCGGTTTATCCTTCGTCGCGCCCGTGAACGCGCCGGCCTTGTACCCGAAAAGCTCGGATTCCAGAAGCGTGTCCGGCAGGGCGCCGCAGTTGACCGCGATAAAAGGACCGTTGCGTCGCGGGCTCAAGGCGTGGATCGTGCGCGCCATGAGCTCCTTGCCCGTGCCCGTCTCGCCGAGGATCAGCACCGTGCTCGGGCTCGCGGAGACGGCGGGAAGAACCTCGAACACCTTCTGCATTAAAAAGCTCCGGCTGACGATATCTCCGATCTGGTAACGGCCCGCAAGCTCCTGTCGCAACGCTTCGATCTCGCTCATGTCGCGAAAAGTTTCCGCTCCGCCGATGACTCGTCCCGCGGCGTTTCGCAGGACGGCCGTGGAGACGCTGATGGGGGCGCGCGAGCCGTCGGCCCTAATGATGTAACCCGATTTGCCGACGACGGGTTTCCCGGTTTTCAGAGTCTGCCGGAGAGCGCATTCGGTCTCGCACATGCTGGAACGAAACACGTCGGAGCATAACCGTCCGAGGGCTTCATCGCGCGAGACGCCCGTGATCTTCTCCGCTGCGCGATTGAACGAGGTGATGCGCCATTCGAGATCGATCGTGAAGACGCCGTCGGAGATGCTTTCGATGATCGTCTCGGTCGGCAATCTCGGTTCCGGGTTTTTCCCCTTCTTGATCCTCGATTCCATGTGGCTTGCCGTCATCCGCGCTTCGGAATTCTCCCGGCTCGATCATCATACGCCTTGTGCATTGATCCGGGTTGGGCGTCTCTTCTCTCGGGGTGCAATGCAACAGCCTAAAGGCGCCCTTCCAGGGGTTGACGATATTATGAGCATATGCTCTTAATAGTAAAGTCGTGCTGATCGTCGCGCGTGGCGGGAGGAACGGAATGAGTAGAAATGCTTTGAATCTCTGGCTGGACGTTGTTTTCTTTATCGCCTTGCTCGGATTGATCGCTACAGGCGGGATTCTCCATTTTGTGTTGCCGCCCGGCACCGGGCGATCGTTCGCTCTTTTCGGACTAGGGCGGCATGACTTCGGCGCTCTTCATGGATATCTGGCGGTCCTGAGCATCGGGCTTCTCATCGCGCATCTTGTTCTGCACTGGTCCTGGGTCGTCTGTGTTGTCGGGAGAGGCTTCGAAAAAGAGCGGCCTTCGCGTTTTGCATCATCCGTGGCGGGGTTTTTGCTGCTTTCTGGAATCCTCGCGGCGCTCGGCGCCGGGCTTTTCTGGGCTTCATCGCAAGTGAAGTCTCGCTCAACGCCGCGGATTCAAAACGCGGACCGTGGGCGTGAAAGCGCTCGCTCCGCCGACGCCGTTTGGAACCGTCACGATTCCAGCGCGGAAGAACCGGCGGCGGGAACGCGTCTTGACAGCCGTGGAGGACATTGGCGTCGTTCGATTGCGCTCGCCGCCGATAAGCATGACGAAGAGTGCGCGGCGAGCCGGGCGATTGACGGACGCACTAGTCTGAGGCGGGCGGCGGAACTGGCGGGCGCCTCGGTTGCGGAAGCTCGTCTCTATTTCGAATTGCCGCAGCATGTCGATTCCGAAGAGAGTCTCGGTCGGCTCAAAAGGGCCTATGGGCTCTCCATACACGACCTACGCCGATGGGCATGCAAGCGAAACGAGGAATAGGCGTTTTTATCGTGTCCGGCGCGCGCGATGTTCACGAGCGAGCGCCTCACGACGCCGGTACGGGGATGGGAGTCCGATTGCGATGATCGCGGACGCGGGATTCTCGGTCAAGGAATGGGTGAAGTCATGAGAGGGTTTCTAAGGATATTCGGTCTTGCGGAGCGGGGATGGCGCGCGGGGATGGGCCAAGGGAGAGGTCGAGGACATCGTCACGGAAGAGGCTTTGCGCCGGGAGGTGGGAATCGCGCGGGTCGCTTCATGGCTCACTCGAGCGACGCTCTTTCGGCAAACGGAAGGCGACGTGTGATCGGCGTTGACTCAAACGCGAGCGTTCAGTGCTCGTCGAAAGACGAAGAGCCGCGGGAGGGGCGTGAATCAAGCAACGACGGATTCGTGCCGGCGAACGTCTCGCCGGTCGTAGCCGTCGTCGATGATTCGCTTTGCAGAGGTTGCGGCGTCTGCGAGCGAGTTTGTCCGGATGGCGCCATAACGATCGACAACGTGGCCTATGTCGATGGGAGTCGCTGTCGGGGATGTGGTCGGTGCGTTCCCGTATGCCCGCTGGGAGCGATCGTACTGAGGAGCTTGAATGAGTAGCGAAGAGTCGGACCGAGAAGCGTCTTCGGATCGCGGGAGCGCGTCGTTTCCCCGATTTTCGCCGAAGGGCCGCCGGCCCGCCCTTCGCATGCGTATCTTTCCTGACTCCGTCCTGCGCCGCGTCTGCGATCCTGTCGACGATTTCAGCAGCGCCCTCGATGATTTATTCGTCGAAATGACTTTCATGATGAACGCGCATGAGGGCATCGGTCTGGCCGCGCCGCAGGTCGGCGTCGAGCAACGGCTCTTCGTCGCGAAGATCTCGGGGGCGGTGATATCCATCGCCAATCCCGTGATTCGATCCCATGCCGGATGGGACGTGTTGTCCGAGGGTTGCCTGAGCCTGCCCGGCCAGCAGTTCGATATCGTGAGAAACACGGTGATCGAGGTCGACGGGTTCGACGCTCGCGGGCGCAGATGCACGCACAAGGTCGAAGGATTCTGGGCCCGAGTGATGCAACATGAGATCGATCATCTGAACGGCGTGCTGATTTGCGACGTCGCCGAAAACAAGGGCCGGCCTTGATCTCAAGTCTACGGTGAGCGGAGGCGCCTCAGCGTTGCGTTCAACCCGGTTCCCCTGGCGGATGCCACGACGCGTGATAACACGAGGCTCTCGGGCGGTTCCAGGTCGGCGGAAGGATTTAGCGCCCGCTCTTTCTCGGCCGGCTGATGATCGTGGAGAAAACCGTGGCAGCCGCGGCTGGCGTTGCAGCCGGCGACACGCTTGTTCGCCCAGTGATTGACCCGAGAGTCTACGTGACGATAATTGGCGAGATATGGCCAAAGAAGAATACGCCGTGGACTTTTCGCCGCTGGGTCGCAGGGCCCTCGTGGGGCGGGGAATGACGCTGCTGGAAGCTGCCCATCAGGCAGGCGTGAGATTGAATGCCGTGTGCGGCGGGGCAGGCATCTGTGGCGCCTGCCGCGTGCGTGTCGTCGCAGGCGAGGTCTCGCCGGCCGTGGATGCCGAGGCGGGGATCATGGCGGACGGGTTCCGTCTGGCTTGTCAGGTCCGGGTATTGGGCGATGTGCGCGTCGACGTGCCGCCAGAGTCCATCACCGCTCCTCAGCGTGTGCAGATTGAGGGCCGTGAAAGCGTGGTCGATTTTGATCCCGTCGTGCGCGTCCTTGACGTTACCACGGACCCGCCGAGCTTGAGCGATCCGCGGGCTGACTCGGAACGGCTGCGACAATCCCTTCCCATGGCTGACGATGAAAGGATGAAGCTGACGTTCGATCGCGGCGCATTAAGCCAGTTGCCCGTCGTATTGCGAAAAGGAGGCTGGCATGTTCGGGTAGTTATGAAGGGCGCGGAGGTGATCGCCGTCTTGCCTGTCGGCGTTGCTCCGCTTGGGCTGGCGGTGGATGTCGGCACGACCAAGCTGGCGGCATACCTGGTCGATTTGGAGAGCGGCGAGACACTCGCGGCGATGGGAGTGATGAATCCCCAGATTGCGTACGGAGACGATGTGATAGCTCGCATTGCCAGCGCCATGGCGGGGGAAGCGCAGGGACTGGAGCTTCACCGCGTCCTTGTCGAAGGGCTGGACGGCCTGGCCGGCGATTTATGCGTGCAGGCGGGACGAGATCGTGGAGATGTCGTCGAGGCAGTGCTGGCGGGAAACACGTGTATGCAGCACTTGGCGTTGGGGTTGCCGGTGAGCTCGCTTGGGCTGGCGCCTTACGTGCCAGTTCTATCTGAATCGTATGATCTCAAGGCGCGCGATTTGGGAGCGCATTGGGCTCCGGGCGCCAGCGTCCATTTTCTTCCCAGTGTGGCCGGTTTCGTAGGAGCGGATCATGTGGCGATGATTCTGGCCACCGCTATCCATCAATCCGCCGAGATCACTTTGGGTTTGGACATTGGAACAAATACCGAGATCATCCTGGCCGCGGGCGATAGGCTGTTGAGCTGTTCATGTGCCTCCGGCCCGGCTTTTGAAGGGGCGCATATTCGCGATGGCATGCGGGCGGCCCCCGGCGCGGTCGAGCGGGTGAGGCTCGGAAGCGGGGCGACCGGCGATTTTTCAATCGTCGAATACCAAACGATCGAAGATGCGCCGCCTGTGGGCATCTGCGGCTCCGGTCTCATTGACGGCGTTGCCGTGATGTTACGCGCCGGCGTGTTGCGCGAGAACGGCGCCATGAGATCGGGTCATCCTCGTGTTCGCGGATCCGGTCGCATGGCCGAGTTCTTGCTCGTGCCGGCGGGCGAACGTGAAGCGCCGCGCGACGTGGCGATCACTCGCAAGGATGTGCAAGAGGTCCAGTTGGCCAAGGCCGCCATTCGTGCAGGGATTGAGGCGCTGCTCGAGAACGCCGGCTTGGATGCGGGGCGGATTGAGAGGGTTGTGGTGGCGGGGGCTTTTGGCACGTACCTGGATGTGGATAGTGCGCTGGCTATCGGCATGTTCCCGCCGCTGTCTCGCGATCGATTCGTACAGGCGGGCAATGCCGCGGGGACGGGATCAAGGATGGCTCTGGTATCCCGCCGCTGTCGCGAGGCCGCGAGGGATATCGCCAGCCGGATTGTCTACGTCGAGCTGACGATGCATCCGCGTTTTGTCGAGTTGTACGCCAAGGCGCTGGCGTTTCCCTGATTTGAGATTCGCTCGCGAGTCTTTGGAGCCTCATTTGTCGGCGACGGTAGTCCGGGATGCCTGGATTCGCGTCTTTCGCGTCCAATCCAAAGGGCAAGGCCGAGTAACAGCGCGCTCGCGACGAGCCGCCGGCCGTTGATCGTTTCTCCGAAGAGAAGCCATGCCAGCAGGACAGCGCCGGGGATTTTGAGGTTGTTCATGGCGGCCGCCACGCCCGTCGTGACGCGCGAGACGCCTTTGTTCCAGAGAAAAAAGCCCAAAGCCGACGGGATGAGACCGAGGTAGGCGAGGCTGGCCCATTGCGCGGTTGTCGCCGGCATGGAGGCCGGGCCGCCGCGCCATGTCAAGAACGCCAGCGGAGCCAACGATGCGCCGATATACAGCCAACCAAAGGCGGCGGCATCACGTTTGATACGACGGCGAGCTTTGACCTGGCGGTACCACACTTGTCCCGCGGCAAAACACAGATTCGATATCTGCATGAGCGCCAAACCGGCAAGCGCGGGCTGAAAAGCCTTCGGGTTATAGACAACGACCAGGCCTCCGATCACGGCGATGATCGCGGCGACGATGGGCGCCATGCTCCGGCGTTGATTGACCCCGAGATCGATGAGGGAGACGAAAATGGGGGTTGTTATCGTGAGCAAGGCGATTTGATGCGCCGCCAGGCTGCGAAAGCTTGCGATATAGGCGCAATACATGAGGCCGAATTGGACGGCGCCAATCGCCATGAGCTCGACCGCGAGACAAGGCGCGAAGCCTCGCAATAGTGGCGCGAACGCCAGCGCCGAGAGACACAGGCGAATGGCCGCAACCACAATGGGATCGAGATCGGCGACCTGCGTTTTGATCAGGCCGAAAGAGAGGCTCCAGAGAAGCGAGCTGCCGACGAGAAAAACCATGAACGAAGCTCTGGTCGCGGAATCCGAATTCAGATGGATTCCTCGGATGTCGCGAGCCATCATCGTTTGCTCCTGGACGCTGGTCAAGTCGCGCCGCTCATCATCAAACGGCCGCATTGACGTAAATGATTCCTCCATGATAATTATGACGGCGCGGCATGGGAATGATCTCGATTTGGACGAGGACGCGTTTCAGGCGAGAAGTGAGCGCCGGATTGCTCTCGGCGTCCGCGCTTTCCCTCGCGGTATTGATGGCGATCCTGCCTGTTCTTTCCTTGCTACACCTGTCGTTTGCTTCCCATCAGCATCGATTCAATCCGACGACGGGGCTGTACGAAGACGTTATCGTCGTCGCTGGCGGTGAAGAGCGTGACGAAGTCGAATCTTGTACGAGTGACCGCCGAGAAACGCCGGCATTATTCAATAGCCGTTACAGCGTCAATTTCACGACGTGCCTGGCGGCGAATCTATTCATACTTCGCTACACGAATCATCTCGGAGACGTTTCGATCGCTCGGCATGTTGATGATGGCAGGCGCCAGAACGCGATTTATTGCGAGCCGCAAATCGAGCCGATTCCAGTTCTGTCCATGGCGCCCAAAAAGTCCCCTCCCTTTTTCTCCTAAAAACGATCGCGGCGATCTTGCTTGACGGCGTGCCGCATCTGTATGCGCGAAAACGTCGATCCATAGCTCGACCGGCGCGCACTTGATCTCCAATCGTTGGTTGTCGTGATCTAAATCGGCGGTTCGCCGGCAGCCGATGAAACAAAAACGAAAATGATAAGGAGAAAACGAATGAAAATCCCAAGAATTGCGATCATTTTTTCATTGACTTGCATGTTTTTCGTTCCTGTGACGGCCGCTCAAGGAAAAAAGCGTGAGAAGAAATCGGAAGTGGGCGGCGGCGCCCGCAGGCGCGCTCGCGTCCGCCAGCGGAATGCCCGATGTGCGATCAAGGGCAGGGTGGCGGACCTCTCGGGACAGCCTCTTTCCGGCGCCCGCCTCGTCGCGGGCGAGGCGACGACGCGGAGCGGCGAAGACGGAGAGTTCTGCCTTGATGTGCCGACTCTGGGCGAGTACGACGTGCGGGCGGAGATGCCGGGATTCGCGGCCTCCTCCGCTCATGTCCATGTCGGCGACTCGATCATGCGTGCCGACGTCAACATCATGCTCACTCCGAGCTTCAGGGATACCATCGTGGTGAGCGCGACACGCACTGAAAAGAGGCTTGACGAGGTTCCGGTGCGCACGGAGGTCGTCTCCCGCGAGTCGATCGAGAAAGTCGCCGCGCGCACTCTCGCCGACGCGATCGAGTACGCCACGGGCGTGCGTGTCGAGAACAACTGCCAGAACTGCAACTTCCAGCAAATCCGCTTGCTTGGGCTCGACGGCGCCTACTCGCAGATCCTGATTGACGGCGCGCCCTTGGTTTCGTCCCTTGCCCAAGTCTACGGCGTCGAGCACATCCCCGCCGAGATGATCGAGCGCGTGGAGGTGGTGAAGGGAGGCGGCTCCGCGGTCTACGGGCCGGGCTCGGTGGCCGGAGTGATCAACGTCATCTCTCACGTTACCGAGCGCAACGGGGGATTTTTCAACGCTCGACAAGAGTCCATGGACGGCAAGCCCGCGCGCTCGCTTGGGGGGAGCCTTGACTGGATCCCGCGCGAGAGGGCGCAGGTGAACGCTTTCGCCCAGTTCGATCGTGTCGATCCAGTGGACCTGACGGGAGACGGCTTCACCGAAGCGGGCCGACGCAGACTCGACGCGATCGGGATGCATTTCGGCGGCAGCGTCTTCGGCGATGCCGGGAAGATTCGTCTCGAAGCGGGACGACTGTATGAGGATAGGAGGGGAGGGAACCGGCTCGATCTCCCGGAGTCGCAGGCCGATGTCGCCGAGTCGGTGAAGAGCACGCGCTACAACGTCGGGGCCAGTTTTTCGCATCGGCCTAGCCCTCGGATCGACTATCGCCTGACGGCCTCGTTTGTCCACTCCGACCGCGATAGCTATTACGGATCGGGAATGGACCCGAACGCTTACGGCTTCAGCCGTAATCCCCTCTGGGTGCTCGACGGACAGGTCAACCGCTGCGGTCGCAGCCGCATACTGTCGCTGGGAGTCCAGTGGACGTCCGACCGCTTGGAGGACAAGCAGCCCGCCTACGAACGCTTTACAGCAGACACTTACCGGAACATAGGAGCATACGTGCAGGACGACTGGGGAATCATACGGGGAGTTCAGTTGCTTTACGGCATTCGCGTAGACAAGCACAGCGTGCTGGAGAATCCGGTCCTCTCGCCCCGTGTTGCATTGCGCATTGGCCCCAGGCCTGATTGGGGGCTTCGCGCCTCGATCGCGCGCGGATTCCGCGCTCCACAGGTTTTCGACGAGGACCTTCATATCACACAGGTCGGCGGCGAGGGCCAAGTCATCCGGAACGCTTTCGGGCTGAAGCAAGAATCGTCAACGAACCTCGTTTTTTCCAGCGAGTGGACGCCTTCCTTCCGCGGCGGCAGCGCGCTGTTTGAGGTCAGCTTGTTCCACACTCGCATCGCGGATCTCTTTAACGTGCAGGCGGCCGAGGATCCCGATCGGCCGGGGGCTGAATTCGAGCGGGTGAACGCGGGGAGCGCGCGCGTCCACGGCTTCGAGGCCAACGTGGGCGTGATTCTCGGCTCCCACGCACGGCTTGAAATGGGCTATGTCGAGCAGCGCTCGCGGTTCGATGATCCCGAGCCCGACTTCGGCAGCCGCGACTTCTTCAGGACGCCGGATCGCTACGGTGTCGCGAGCCTCGTGCTGAAACAGCCGCGGCTCGCCGAGCTGTTTATCGGCGCCCGATACACCGGCGCCATGCGGATTCCCCATTACGCCGGGTACGTCCAGGAGGATCGACTCGAGAAGAGCTCAACCTTCTGCGTTCTTGACGTGAACCTGCGCCGGACCTTCTTCGTGGGAGCCGGTCGTCTCACCGTGGGGATCGGCGTCCGGAACCTGACGGATTCCTACCAGTCGGACCTCGACCAAGGGCCGGACCGGGATGCCGGGTACGTCTATGGCCCGCGCTATCCGCGCTCGTTTTTCGGCACGGCAAAGGTGAGCTTCTGAACAGGATCCTTGAGATCTTACGTCGTGATAAGAGCGGGGGCGGCTCGGTCCGCCCCCAACGGCTCCTGTAATCTATGGTTGAAACGTGTCGGATGGAGGCGGCAAGCCTCACCCGAGAAGAGAGCGGCCCGCCATCTGTTCGGGACGGCTCACGCCGAACCATTCGAGAATCGTGACCGGCAGATCGAGGATGCTCGGTCTGGCCCCGGCCACGGGACGGCTCGACAGCAGGACACCGGGAATGAGATCGCGCGCCATGGAATGGTCTCCGCTCCAGGCCATGGGATTGACGTCGATCGTCTTCCGACCGACGCCGCCAAGCACCGAGGCTGACGAGTTGCGATACCCCGGCGCGTAACCGACGAGCAGCTCGGCCAGATCCGGCGTGGCGTCTCCCAAGTACATCTCGTGTTTGCCGTAGACCTTCGCGATTGGCCGCCGTCCCGTTTCGTCGTCGACGACGCTTTCCAGCTCGCGCGCCAGCCGAGCGGCGAGCGCGCCGGCCTTTTCGAGCTCCACGATGCCGTGCTTTTCACGACCCTGGAGATTGAGGTACAGGCCGTTGAAGCCGATGCCATAGGCCGCCGTTTGACTCCAGTCGACATCGAAGATGTTTGTTTCCGACTTTTTACGAGCTTCATTCTTGAGCGTCAGATAGCCGTTGTCGCGGAGCCACGTATTGAGATGGAACCGGCGGCCGAAAGATGCGAAGCCGTGGTCGGAGCAGATGAGCAAAAGCGTGGAGTCATCCACAGCCGGCAAGACTTCGCCCACCAGGGCGTCCATGCGCTCGTACAGGTGATGGATCCATCCCGAGAAGCGCGCGTCGGCATCCCGATGCTTGGGATGCGTTTCGTCCATGTTGCGCCAGAGCATGTGCGCGTCCTGGTCGGTGGAGGAGACGTAGAAGAAGAAGAGGCCGTCCTTGAAACGCGGCCACTGATGATGAAACAGCGCCAGCCGTTCCTCGAGAATCAGCTCGGCCTGGGCGACGTACTGCTCGTCGTTGAGGATTCTGTTGTCCAGGGCGCTGGTGTCGCACGGGAGTCCCTTGGTCCAGAAGGGGCCGAGGTCGCGCGCGATCTCCGCGCCGTACTTCTTCGGGTAGGTCACCGGCACGGCCTGGCTTTCGGGATCGACGTTGATCGGAGTCGCATAAAGCTGGAAATGCGGCCGCACCTGTTTAACGAGAAAGCGCACGATTCCGGAAACGCGGCCGATGACCGGCAGCAGATCGAATTCCACTTTCACCCAATCCGAGTATTCGCCGCGCTTGAGCACCAGAGATCGGCCGCCGACTTGCAGCAGAGCCGCATCGTGATCCGGGTCGACGTCGACAGTCAGGGAGACGAACGATTGGTTGGCGTGAGTGCCATCGTTCGCGCTCGGCCGCGTCATGAGAGAGTTGATCGGCCCAAAAAGCTTGGTTTCGATTCGATGGTTCCGGACTTCCACGTGATGCGCGACTCCGCCGGAGAGGCTGGAGTAAAGCTCGAAAGGATCGGATGTGTAGTAGCTGAAAGACCCATATGAGTCGATGAGATCCGGCGTGCCCATGCCCGAGATCGCACGGGTGGCCGTCTCCTCGACCGGAAAGTTTGTGGGGACTTTCAAGATCCAGGCGGGAATCCCACGTTCCGTCAGGTAGGACCAGAACGTTCTGCCGTGGCGGAGGTTCGCCGGCCCGCCGCCGATGAGAGGCAGACGCACGTCGCCCAGGTTGACGGTCAGGTCCGGGTCGCGGTTCTCATAAATGGAAAAGAAGGGCATGTAAGTCGCCGGGTCCCGCGCGATGAAGTCGCCGATTCCGTGGCCGCCGGGCGTCAGGCCGGTAATGAAGCTCGACCAGGCGACGGGGCTCAAGGCCGGCATGGTCGTGGTGAGCGGAAGGAAGGCGCCCATCTCGGCCAGTTTCTTGATGTTGGGCAATCGTCCGTGGTCCATGAGAGCGCGTACAATCTTGGGATCCAGCCCGTCCAGCCCGAGAACGATGACCCTCTTGCCCGCCGCGCGACCGCCTGGTCCGCACGCCGTGAATGGAGAAGCCAAGCCGGCGGCGGCGCTCCCGGCGAGCAACCGCACGAAGCTGCGTCGATTCAACCCGTTTATCAATCGATTCACCGGACCCCCTTGCTTCCGAGCGTGACCTGTCGCCGCGACGAGGCCCCTCTTGGAAGGATACATCGATTTCGCTTAAAAACTGACGACACGATCGGAGTCACGCACCAACTCGTAGAGATCCTTCATCGTCGAAAGCGGGCACAGTTCGGATCCCCCTGATGCGCGCAGCTTGAGGCAGGCGCCGCAGGCGAGTATTTCGCCTCCCGCTTCGATCAGGGTCCTGGCCTGTTGGCGCACGTCGAACTTCAGATCGTCCGTGCGGTCCAACTCCACGCCCTTCCCAAGCAGAAAGACCTTCACGACGTCCTGTTGCGCGACCGCAAAGTTCGCGAAACGCAGGGCATTGAAGGCTGTCTCAACGTCGTTCGTGGCAATGATGACGCCTATTCTCATGTTTCTCCTCCGCAAACGCCGACAATCCAGGCAAGCGTCCTTGGCTCATGCCAGCGTACTTGTCGCCGTGGAGACGTTGATCCGCGACGAGACGATTATGGCGCTCGCTGACGAAACGCCGTCTTCATAAGCGTTCTCCGAGGCTCGACAAGGCGCGAAGTCTGCGCACGGCATCCACGACGCGCGGCGCCGTGAACGCGACGTCTTCGTTCGTCGTCGTTGGGCCGAGTGAGAAGCGGATCGCTCCCTTGGCGGCGAGCGGATCGACGCCCATGCCGAGCAGAACGTGCGACGGCTCGGGATCGCCGGTCGTGCACGCCGAGCCGGTCGAAACGAAGATGCCGGCGAGATCGAGTTGCAGGACGATCGATTCGCCTTCCACGCCTTTGAAAGAAATGTTCGACGTGTTGGCGACACGAGGCGCCTGGCCGCCGTTGACGATCACGTCGTCGAGGCGCGCGCGGATCTCGCCTTCGAGCGTGTCGCGCAGACGGCCCAGGCGGGCGATTTGCTCGTCCTGAGCTTCGCAGGCCACGGCCAGCGCCTCGGCGAAGCCGACGATACCCGCCACGTTCTCGGTTCCCGCTCTTGTCCCATCCTCATGACTTCCGCCCGTGAACAGGGGGGCGAGAGGCGTGCCGCGCCTGACATAGAGCGCGCCGACGCCCTTGGGCCCGCAGATCTTATGGGCGGAAAAGGACGCAAGATCGACGCCGAGCGCGTGAAGACGGAGCGACAGCTTGCCCGCGGCTTGGACGGCGTCGGTGTGCACGAGGACTCCGCGCTCGCGCGCGATCGCGACGATTTCGTCGACAGGCTGAATCACTCCGGTCTCGTTGTTCGCCAGCATGACGCTGACGAGGATCGTCTCCGGAGCGAGGCTGTCACGAAGGGCGGCGGCATCGACGATGCCATGCGGATCGACCGGAAGATACGTAACTCGATGTCCCAGGGCTTCGAGGTCACCGAACGTTTTGAGCACGGCATGATGCTCGATGGTCGAAGTGACGAGATGGTTCCCCGACTTGAACAGGGCGCGCGTCACGCCGCGCAGCGCCAGATTATCCGCTTCCGTTCCGCCGGACGTGAAGACGATCTCGTCCGGCATCGCTCCCAGGAATTCCGCGATGCGGCGGCGGGCGCGATTCACGGCGGCATACGCCTCGCGACCCAAGCGATAGGGGCTGGAGGGATTGCCGAAACGCTCCCTCAAGTAGGGAAGCATGGCGTCAAGAACGCGAGGGTGCAGTGGAGTCGTGGCGTTGTGGTCGAGATAGATCACGCCGGATCTTCTCTTGCGGCGGACGAGCGTTTTTCATGATCGTCAATGGCCGCGCGCAAGGCCTGGACGCCGAGCAGGGAGCAGTGCTTCTTGCGAGCGGGAATGCCGCCCAGGGCCTCGATCACGTCGTCGTCTGTGATCGCGCGGGCTTCTTCAATCGTGCGGCCCTCGGCCAGGACCGTGAGCATGCTGCTCGTGGCGATGGCGCCCGGACAGCCAAAAGAGCGGAACCGGACGCGCGCGATCCGACCCGAGGATACTTCAATCCAGAGCTTCGTCTGGTCGCCGCATCGAGGATCGCCCACAAGACCGAACCCGATCGCCGCTCCTTCAGAAAGATCGCCGACGTTGCGCGGGTTGGTGAAATGGTCGATGACCCGGTCGTTATAAAAGAGCATCGGGCCCGACATGGGATCGAACGAGTCGATGCCTTCCTGACTCTGGGCGGGATCCTCTTCCGACCGCGAGGCGCTTGTTTCTTCGTCCATCGACACGCCGTCACTTAGTGGTCGCAGGCGTTCGGGCCGGCGTCCAGGGCGCCGTCGAGATAGGCCTGCACGACGCGTTCCGGCTCCTCGGAAGGCGCCCCGGTGATGACACGAATGCCGTTAGCGGAAAATATGCTGATCGCGCGACCGCCCATCCCTCCCGCGATCACCAGGTCGGCGCCCAGCTCCTTGAGCCAGCGCGGCAAGACTCCGGGCTCGTGCGCCGGCGGCGTATGCGCCTGATGGCCGTTCACCTTACGCGTGTCGGCATCCACGTCGAAAATGACGAACTGCTCGCAGTGGCCGAAGTGCAGGCACAGCGCTCCTTGAGCCACGGGAATCGCGATTTTCATTTTTCGAGCCTCTCCTTCTATGCGCGAGTTCCGACTTCCTTGACGGTGAGCGGCGAGGCGCGAGCGGTCCTTTTCACGTCCTGAAGGGACTGGACGCCTCGCCAGACCGCGACGACGTCGTTTGCCGCTTCCGACTGCGTTTCAACGACCGCCCGCGCGTCCAACTGGGCGCGCGTCACGGCGACGTCATAACGAACGCGGCCCACGGCTCGCGCGCCCATGTCGGCCGCCTTCTTTTCGATGCGCAGCGTCATCTCGGGGTTGATGTCCCACTTGTTCACGCACACCGCCGTGGGAATCGCGAAATGCCGCGTCAGGGCCAGGATTCGTTCCAGGTCGTGCTCCCCGGACACCGTGGGCTCGGTCACGATGAGCGCCAGCGAAGCCCCGGTCACGGACGCGATCACCGGGCAACCGATGCCCGGCGGGCCGTCCACGAGGATCAGCGGCGCGCCTTGTTCCTCGGCGACGCGGCGCGCTTCGCGACGAACGACCGAGACGAGCTTGCCGGAGTTCTCCGCGGCGATTCCCAGGCGCGCATGAACCATCCGGCCCCGGCGCGTCTCCGACACCATCCACTCGCCGCAGAGCCTCTCTGGGAAGTCGATGGCTTGCGCGGGGCAGAAATGAACGCAGACGCCGCATCCTTCGCAGGACGCGGGATCGATCGTGAACCGCGCGGAGCCCGACGCGTCGATCGTCCTGACGACAGCGTCGTAACGGCAGTCCGCGACGCATGCGCCGCAACGCGCGCAGTCCGCCTGCCGGATCACGGCCTCGTGACCGCTCAAGAAATCATGGCGCTCGAGGATCCGGGGGGCAAGCACGAGATGAAGATCCGCCGCGTCGACGTCACAGTCGGCCAGAACCGCGTGTTCGGCTAGAACCGCGAATGAAGCGGTCAGGCTGGTTTTTCCAGTGCCGCCCTTGCCGCTCAAGATCACGATCTCGATCATGATTTCGTTTCCTGGATCGAGTAGAAGACGTTTCTCCGGCTTCTTAGGACGCGGATGACGCCTCGATCGCAGAGCGCCGAGAGCTTTTTCACGGCTTCATTGGCGGGCAGTCCGAGCCCGACGGACACCCCTTGAACCGTGCAAGGCCGTCGTGCCAGCAACGCCAGAACGTCGTTGTCCGAAACGGAGCTTGCCATGGAGAATCGAGACTCATCGACGCCCGACTCGTCCAGCGCGTCCACTGGCCCGTCGAACAACCGCGTGAATGAACGCATCCGATCGGATGACACCGCCGCAGCGTACTCCTCGGCGGGAGGACGCAATACGGTGTTGAGTTGGATCCTGTCCGGTCGTATTCTATTGGCGACGGCGGCGATCTTCTCCGCTTCGGAAATCGTCCCCGTGTAGCCGGAAAGCAACAGAACCTCGAGCCAGATCGACTTCGCGAACCGCTCCCTGAAGCGGATGAGTCCGTCGACCATGGCTTCAAAGGAGATTCCTTCATGGGGACGATTGACCTGCTCGAACAGCTTGGCGTCACCGGCGTCGAGCGACGGGATGACGAGATCCGCGCCCATGAGAGCGTCCTGAACGTCGCGCATCCATAGCAGGGAGCCGTTCGTGAGAACCGCCAAGGGGATGCTGGACGTTCTCTTTATCGCCTGGATCAGATCGCCGATCTTCGAATTGAGCGTCGGTTCGCCCGAACCCGCCAGGCTCAGATAATCCGGCGCGGGGCCTTGTCGCAGTCTTTCTTCGAGCTCCGACAGGACTGCATCGATCGGCGCGTATTCCCTGCGCTCGATGGTTTTGTTCGTGGTCCGACCCAGATGACAGTAGATGCAGTCATAAGTGCAGGTTTTGAAGGGGACCAGATCCAGTCCCAGGGAGCGTCCCAGACGTTTCGAGGGAACCGGACCGTAGACGTGTCGTTTTCTCGCGGAGATCGTCATTGGCTTTCACAGGCAGGCTGGTCGCAACGAGTGCTTCGCCCGCAGCACGTCCGTCCGGTTTGCTCCAGGGAACACGCGTTTTCCCGCCCTCCAATTCGTCCGGTCCCACCTTTGATGATAAAACCGGAACCGCCGGTGACCAATCGTTGCACGTTGCCCTGGCAACTCGGACATTTCGTCAACGGATCATCCTTGATCGATTGGCGGCTTTCGAAGCGATGACCGCACGATCGACACTCATACTCATACATCGGCATGTTGATCTCCTTGCCGCGCGCCGAGATCCACGACGGAATCCCACAGCCGCTCGAAAACGGACCGGTAATCCGGCAACGCGCTCACAATGATCTCGCCTCTGGAATAGGCCTCGGCGACGCGCCGGTCGTCCGGGATCTCCGCGAGAACAGGGAGGCTCTGTTCGCTGCAATAGGCATGCACTCGATCGTCGCCGATACCGACGCGATTGACGACCACTCCCAGAGGAACGCCGATCGCGCGAACCGTCTCGACGGCCAGCTTCAGATCGTGAAGGCCGAAAGGCGTCGGTTCGGTAACGAGCACGGCGACGTCCGAATCGCGCAACGCGGCGATCACCGGACACGATGTGCCCGGCGGAGCGTCCAGGATCGCGATCGATCCGGCGCGCATGCGCGCCTTGACGGCCTTGATGAGGGGCGGCGCCATGGCCACGCCCACGTCGAGCCGACCCTGAATGAGCGTGACGTGATTCGCGGCGATCACCTCAACCGTTCCGATCCGTCGTCCGACCTCATGGAGCGCCCTCCTCGGACAGACCCTGACACAGCCGCCGCATCCGTGGCATAGCTCGGCGAACACGAGCGGGCGATCCTTGAGAACGGCGATCGCGCCATACTGGCAGAAGCGGCTGCATTCGCCACAGGCGTCGCAGAGAGACGCGTCCGCCTCGGGAACTGGAATCGACACGATCTCCCGGCTTCGTGTCGAGCCTTCGAGGAACAGGTGGACGTTCGGCTCCTCCACGTCGCAGTCCAGAAGCTGCACCGGCGCGGCCACGACGCTTGCAAGATTCAGCGCGACCGTCGTCTTTCCGGTTCCGCCCTTGCCGGAAGCCACGACGACTCGCAGATCGGGCGGGGTATTCAGAGGCATCGCGCGTCCCGCGCCGCTTTCGGCGGCCTTGTCATCACGTGCGATCCCAGGGGCAGATCGATGTGAGCGGCGATCACGGGGCATTTCGCCTTGAACAAGAACATGACGTCGTTCCCGTCGTCGTAGAGCGTTTCGAAATTGCCCTGGCCCTTGGCGATGATCAGATCGGACGTCCGGAATCGTTCCCTGAAGCCTTCGCTGCAATCGCTCAGGATCGTGCCCGGAGCGTCCGATCCGTTGTCGATGACTTCAACTAGCGAATCGAGCCCGGCGGCGACGGCGTCTTCCAGAGTCGCATCATTGATGATCGGACGCCCGCGGACGGCGACGGTCACGCGATCCAGGGGAAGCTGTTCGATGAGCAAACGGTCGAAAACGATCTCGCCGGCATTGTCGGTCAGGTAGAGAATGCGCCGGGCCGAGGATAGGGCGCGGCGCAGCTCGTTCACGTCGCCGTGGAGGGGCTCCGAAAGCGCTCTTTCAATCGCCTCGCGAGCATCGCTTTCCGTCAGGCCGCCCTTGACGCCCAGATCGATGACGTTCCCGGCGACGGCTAGGCGAACGGCGGTTCCCAGGGGATCCGACGCGGCTTCGACACGGGCCTTGTTCTCGGCGAGCATTTCCAGAGCCATGCGATTGAAGCTGATCTTCTTGTCGCGATACGGGTCCGCGACGCCGGTAATCTCGCGCAATCGTCGATGAATAAACTGTCCCATTGACGGAGGCGACTGCGCGAAATCCATTTCCGCGGCGGAGCGGAGAACTTCCCGGACGATTCGCTCGTGGACGGCGACGTCGGTTGTGAGAGGACGAACCGCCTCCAGCGCTTGGCGCACGAAGCAGGGAATGCAGTCGAGATACGTCTTCATGGTTCCTTGTACCCGCGTTTTCCTCGCCTTCCGGCAGTTCCATCGTCCAAAAAGTCCTGCCAGCCGTTGCGCGTGCCGTCGATACGGTCGAACTTGGCCGTGTACGGCTTGATGTCGAGCAGCGGCGTGCCGTCCAGAACATCGAGGCCATCAAGCTGGAGAACGTTGCCGTCACGGCCGATCAGCTCCACGACGCTCAAGCCGATGGGATTGGGACGACAAGGAGCGCGTGTCGCGAACACTCCGCGCGCAACGTCCTGGAGAAACGGCTCGACGACCAGTCGCGACGGCCCGGCTTGGTGGAAGTGATAAATGAGGTAGAGGTGAGAGAAGCCGTCCAGGTCTTTCAATCCCTCCGAGTGTTCCGGGAACACCTCCGCCTGCCCTTTGCATCCGCGCGCATAGATCGGCTGGATGGGCGTCTTGTCCACGACGAAATGTTCGCTACGGATTACGCCGATCGGTCGATAGGCGATGACGGTCGCGCTCACATCCAGTGGCTTTCAACGTCCGCGGATACGGCCGGAACGAGCGTGCCCGAGCGGAATCGATCGAGCGCCTCGGCGACGGTGGTCGCGTCCGTGTTGTAGATCTTGATGCCGGCCGCGGAGAGCGCTCGAAAGGCCTTCGGCCCGCAATGGCCCGTCACGATGCAACTCGCGCCGGAGCGCGCCACCGTTTCCGCGGACTGAACGCCGGCGCCTTGGGGCGCGTTCATGTTTTGCAGATTGTCGATGACTTCAAGGGCGCCGCTTTCCGGATCGACGATCAGGAATTTCGGGGCGCGGCCGAAACGGTCGTCGAGCGGCGCGTCCAGCGTTTCACCCGACGCCGTGAAGGCGATTTTCATTTTCATCCTCCGTTTGCATCCAAAGACCGCATTGACGTTTCCAGCGGGGCGCGTTCACGTGCGACAACGCGGACAGCGCTCTCCGGCCATGTGGGCGAAGCCTCCGCGGATGACGAGCGCCCGTCCTTGCACCAGCGCCTTCGCCACCTTGCGATGCGCGGATTCGATGATGCGACCAAACGTCGGACGCGAGATCCGCATCTTTTCCGCGGCCTGTTCCTGATACAAGCCCTCCAGATCGGCGAGTCGGATCGCCTCGAACTCGTCCAGCGTCATTTCGATCTGGTTGAGCCCTCTCACCGGAAGGCCGGCGGGCTTGAAGATCGATACCACGGGGTCCGCTGAAATACGCCGGCAGTCCGGAAGTCGAGGCATTGCACACCTCGGTCTATTATGAGCATATGCTCTTAATTGTCAAGTTTTGAATCTTGGAAAAAGGGCCGATTGAGCGTAGTTGAAACGCCGGATTACAAGCATGAACAGCTTCGAAGTCATACCCATGATTTCATAGAGCTTATCACATGACTCCCGAATGACGCGCGGCTATCGCCGGCGTACATGGCCGTCATGCCAGACGCCCATCGTGACTGGACGCATGTTCCGTCCGGTGGAATCCCAGGCGATTCGGCCCGCGACTCCGTCCCAGGGCGCGAGCGTTGCGAGAGCGTCGCGTATCAGGACGCGATTCAGGCCGGCCCGGTCCACGGCGCCAACGATCAGATCCGTCGCGTCGTATGCGTTGGCCGCCAGAAAGTCCGGCGGCGAGCCCCAACGGGCCTTGTAGGCTCGAATGAAGGCGTCCGCATCCGGGTTTTCCGGGTCGAAGAGCAAGGGGAAAGCGACTCCATCGGCCGTCGGGCCTGCTTCTAGCGAGAACGGCCGATGTCCGAACGATGCGCCGCCCATGACGTTTCCGTCGCAACCCGCAGATCGAAGCGCTTTGATGATGCGAGCGCCGTCGCGGGCGGTCGCGAGAACCAGCACGAGGCGCGGTTTGTGTCGCGCGACTTCGCGGGCGGCGCGTGCGCACTCTGGCGTCGAAGTCGTCAACGTCAAGTGGAGCGACGGCGACCGCGCGCGACGCGCCGCAAGCCCGAGGCGGAGAGCGCTCCATGCCGCGCGAACGTCGCGGTTGTTCGTTGTGACGACGGCCCACGACTTATCCGCGTTTCTCTCGACGATGGATTTCGCGAGCAAGGGCGCGATCCGGTCGTCAGTGGGAAGAAGAGTGAACATCCATGCCACGTTGGTGAAGTTGACGCTCGGGTCCGTGCATCCCGGGCTCACGAGCGGTAGCCTGGCCTTGACGGCGATCTGCTCGGCGAGGTGCGTCGTGGCGCCGTCAACGCCGCCCACGATCGCCCAGACGCCTTCCTTGAACGCCAGCCTGGCGAGGTCGGCGACACCTGAACCCCAAGGATTGTCCGACCAAGCCGAGAGCAGACGGAACGGTTTGCCCTGATGGCCGCCGTTGGCGTTGGCCTTCTCTATCGCGAGACTCGCGCCGCGCCATGCCTCGCCCCAGTCGGGATGGCCCTCATCGGCGGGTCCGAAGTAAGCGATCCGCACTTCGTTCAGGTCCGTCGGTTGGGGCGCGTCCCGTCCGGGCCCTACGTATTCCGTCTGATATGTACGCGCATCGAAGAACGGCGCGGGGCGGCTTTCCTGCGCGACGGCCATGGTCGCTGTCGCCAGGAGAAGCAGCAGGCCCGGCGTGGACGGAGCAACCAGAAGGCGGCCACGCGGCCCTGGAGCCGGCGCGGGGGCAGACACGCCGCCCCTTACTTCCGCGCGATCTCGATGTCCGGACGACTCACGCGATCGCGAGGCGGGATGTAACCCTTGGGAATGTCGAGATCCGTGCGCGAATAGTAGTTCCAGTCGCCGTTCTCGTATTTCGCCAGGAAGACGTCGCCCACGTCGTCAAGACAGGCCGAGAGCTGAATATCGCCGGTAACTCCCGGCCAGGGCTCGGGCATGTAGGCCAGCACGTCACGCATCTTGGCGCGATTGAGGCCTGCCGCCTGGATCGACCAAATGATCATGTTCATGCCGTCGTAAGCGTGGGCGGCGTAGGTCTCGGGTTCCTGGCCGAAACGGGCGCGGTAGGCGTCGCGGAACTTCACGAACAACTTCGTCTGGCTCTCGGGATTCCAGGGGTAAGCACAGACGACGCCCTCGGCGTTGGCGCCGGCGATCTTCGCAAAATCAGCCTGAACGCAGCGATCGCAGGCCAGGTAGGGATGCTTCATGCCCATGGCGCGCATCTGGTTGAGGATCTTGGCGCCCTCGACCGCGTCGCCCCAGTGCACGATGGCGTCGACGCCGGACTTCCGCAAACGCTCGATCTCGAGCGCGAAGTCCTCCTGACCCACCTGGTAGGCCATCTCCAGCGGCACGGGCTTGCCCAACCGTCGCGCGCTGTCGCGGACCTCGCGCACGCCGAAACGGCCATAGCGGTTGCTGGCGCGGATGATGCCGAGCATTTTGTAACCCATCTTGCGGTATGCGTAGTCGATCAGGAGATAGCTCTGCTGCCGGTCATCGCCGATGTTACGAAAAACCCAGGGGATGTTGGTTTCGATGAAGGTCGGATCCGTGTCGCCGGTGTTCATCATCACGACCTCGCACTTGAGCGCCACGCGGATGGCGATGTGGCTGTTGGCGCCGTCGATCGTCCCGAGGATCGCCCACACCTTGTCCTTGTAGTTCTGCTTGATGATCTCGTTGCCGGATGCGCCCCACAGTCCGTTGTCGTTGCTAACGACTAGCTCAAAGGGAATCTTGCGCTTGAGATAGCCGCCGCGCTCGTTCCACTGTTCGAGAGCGAGACGCGCGCCCTGCAGCATTGGAATGCCAAGCGTCTCCTCGTGGCTCTTGCCGCCGGTGGCGACCGAGACCGTGGACATGATGGGACCGATGAAACCGATCTTCACCGTGTCGAGGTGTTCGGGTTCGGGTTCGGCTCGTCCAGGCCCTGTGTACTCCATCTGCTGGAGGAAGAACTCGTTGTAGGGTCGCACGCCTCCGAAGGGCTCGACGTCAACGGCCGTGCCGGCGTAGTTTTCGTCCTTGCGAACCTCGAGCGGAGGAACCGTGTACGCGTCCAAGCCGTTGATGTGATTGAGCAACGCGAGAATCTTGGGATGATCGAATTCGATCCACTCCTTGAGCGGCGTTGCCTTCCGTCCGTCGCCGGGAAAAGCGAATCCGGCGGCGAAAAGCAGCATGATTACAATGACCGATTGGCGTTTCATGACGTTTCTCCTAACCATTTGACGGTTCCGCGGGTGAGGCATATGCCTTCCCTCTACCTTTGTGTGGCGACATCCGCCTTGGGCGCAGCCCCGATGAGCGGTCGTTCCTTGAGGCGCGGATAATAGCCCTCGCCGACGCCCCAGCCCAGTCCGTGCGACGTTCCCAGGAAGACGTCGTTGCCCTCGACGTCGGCGTTGACGATGAAGGAGTGGGGTGCGTTGACGCCCGTTTCGACTACCTCGACCGTCGTCAGGGTCTTGTCCTCCGGCTTCAGGCGTTGCTTCACGATCGCGCGTCCGCCGCGGCCGTCGCGCACGTACTGGACCCAGGTTTCGGGATCGAGATCCACGATCGCGCCCGCGCCCTTGTCCGAGCAAAACCAGGCCTCGTGAGCGCTCCGGCCCTTGACGTTATTGTTGAACAGGCTCGGCAGTCCGCCTTCGATGTCCGGCAGTCCGAGCCAGCTCCGGCCGTCATAGCGCGTGCCGCCGAAGTAGGAGGAAACCCACATGGCGCCGTCGATGCTGGTTACGCCGGTGACAATGACGTGGTTGACGCCGTCGTCGCGGTAAAGGTCGATTTCCATTTCTCCGTCCGGGTCGACGTATTCCTGCCAGCGGTCCGTCGCCACGTCGTATTCGAGCACGCCCGAGCCCCAGATCGCCAGGAAGACCTTGTTCGCTTGCGGGTCGTAATCGACGGCGTAGTTCCAGATTTCCTCCATGGGGGCGTTTTTTTCAGTGAAGATCGCCCACTCGCCGGTTTTTGGGTTGAAGCGCGAGGCCCCGGCGGTCGTGGCGCACCAGACGTTCTCGTGCTCCATGACCACGTCGTAGACGACGTCGTTGACGAGACCGCTGTTCAACTGGTGCCAGTGATCGAAACGGTCGCCCGAAAGGCGCGCCAATCCGCCGCCGAAAAGGCCGAGCCAGACGTCGCCGGTGTTTTTGTCGACATCGATGCCGGCGATCGATCGGAAGGGGAGGCCGTCCTTTTCCTGCCAGACCTTGACGACCTTGCTCTGGCGCTTGTCGATCAGCGCCAGCCCGTTTTCAGTGCCGACCCAAAGATCGTTCCCGTTGGAGCGCACGGCGAAGACGTGATTGTTCGGCAAGCCGTTCTCGATCGTGAAATGCTTCCATTTTGTATAGACATAAGGCAATCCTCGAGGCGACGCATGCGTCGCCTCGGCGAAGGCGGCCACCGGCGTCAAGACGGCCAGAACCGCGGCCGAGACTTTAATGATTACGCGCATCATCGGTGTCTCCCGAATCGTAGGGGCGAACGGCCTTTCGCTCCTACAGTGTTTTCAGGTATTCGATCAGGTCGTTCAACTGGTCCTTGGTCATGTCGTTCGTCACGCCGTGCGTGTCGTATGGATTGAAGCGCGTCCAGATTTCCTCGAGCGTGTCGGCGATGCCGTTGTGCAAGTACGGCGCCGAGTCGTAGATGTTGTTGAGGTGCGGCACGTCGAAGATGCCCTGCTTGTCCAGCCAGTGCTTGGAGCCGACGTCCCGCTTGCTGCGATCCGTATAGTAGGGCGGGAAGTGACAGGTGATGCAGCGATTGTCAACGGGGATCTCCTTGCCATCCGCGCCGTGCGTGCGCTCGAACACCAACTTGCCCCGAGCTTGCGCCGCGGTGAGCTCGGCGCCGGCGGCGCGGTATCGGTTGGGAGGACGAGGGATCGTCACCGTGTAGTCGTTCACGGCCGAAAGCTCCTCGGGAGTGAACGGCTGAATGCGCGTAAAGTACGCCGCCAAGCGCGCGCCGCATTGCCGCGCCAACGATGGATTCGTTCCTTCCCATTTGAAGGGATCGGTGTCGTAGATCCCGCGCAGCGTGCGATTGTCCACGGGATTGATGCCGATGCCGTCGGCCTCGATGTCATAAGTCAGACCGTCCACGTGGCCGTCCGGGTGGCAGGAGGCGCAAGCGAACTGCCGCTGGAAAGTGATGTTGGCGCTGTGGAAGAGTTTCTCGCCCCAGCGCGTGTGCGTGACCTCCCTGGGCCCGCCCAGGTCGATGCGCGCCACGGACGCCCTGCTTCCCACGTCGATCACGGTGAGCGAGTCGTCGAGCTGATTGGCCACGAACGCCGTCGTGCCATCCGGCGTCACGGCCACGCCGCGCGGAGCATCCGGCGTCTCCACGTAGTTCACGATGAACTCGGCCGATTTGCCGAGGTGGTTCGGGATCACCTCGGCGCGATCGCGTAGCGACGCTTTCTGCAACAGATCGATGAGTCGCTCGACGTCGACAACAGCGACGCGATTCGTGCCCTGGCTGGTGGCGAAAGCTAGGCGGCCGTCGGGCGTGATGGCCACGTCGGAGGCGTCGGCGAAGTACCAGTTGGGCTCGTCCAGCAGGACCTGATCGACGCGCCCGTCAGCCCAGGCGACGCCTAAACCGTTCGTGATCGTCCAACCCTGGTGGATGCGCGTCATGGGAACAAGGTTCTTGGTGCGGTTCAGCGTGAAGAGGGCGAAGCGGCCCGAAGGGTGCCAGTCCACACCCTGAAGCAAGTTCGCGCCAGGCGCCTCCAGCCGGTCCGCGATACGGCCTTTCTCGGCGTCGATCACGGTCAGCTCGGAAACCGACGGTTGCCGGAAGGGCACGAGCTTGGAGAGCGTGTTCGTGGCCACGATGCGCCGGCCGTCGGGAGAGAGCGCGAGCGACCATGGGAAACGGCTGGCCTTGAGCCGGCGTAGCTCGCGCAGCTCCTCAAGGTCGATCACCGAGATGTCTTCACTGGCGGAGTTGAGCACGAAGAGCAGTGCGCCGGACTTGTTGACGACCAACCCGTGTGGCTCGTCGCCGACCGCAATGGTCGCCGTAACCTTGCGGCACGCGACGTCTATGGCCGAGACGCTGTCATCGAGACGATTGGAGACGAAGGCGCGCTTCCCGTCAGGCTCGAACGCCACGTCGTGAGGCTGCCCGCCGACCTTGATTTCCGCCGTCTTCAGCCGTTTCTTCACGTCGACGATGATCAGGCTGTCGCTGGCTTCGCAGGCGATCCAGACTTCGGCGCCGTCGGGACGGACGGCGAGGTGGCGCGGCGTCTTGTAGCCGCTCCGGCTCGGCGGGATCGAGAACTCGGCCGTCTTTGCCATGGTCGCCATGGGAGGCTTCATGGGATGGGCGATTTTTTTCATCGCCATCACCGCGTCGAACGTCTTGCCGTGGGCGTTTTGGTGGCAGCCCATGCAGCTCTCGGCCGTCGGTTCGACCAAACCGGCTTTCCTGGCGGCTAGTCGGTCGCGCATGACGGCCTCGGGCATGTACTCGCTGCCGGGTCCGTGACACGCCTCGCAAGTCACGCCTTCGGTGATTCGTGCGCTCGCCAGGAAACGGCCGGGGTCTTGCCCATGGCCGGTCGCGTGGCACTTGAGACACTGCGCCGTCTGCTGGGGCGCTCCGGTCAGGCCCTTGTCTTTCGCAATCTCGAAGGCCTTCGGCGTCGCCAGCACGGCCCAGGCCCGGGAATGCGCCGTCATTTTCCAGCGATTGGCTTGGCGGTTCATCATGGCTGTGTTGTGGCAGGCGCCGCAGGCATCGACGCCCGCGTACTTGGGACCTTTCAGGGAAACCGTCTTGCCCACGCCGGCGGGGCCGCCCGGCGATGCGCTCTTGGGCGTGGGATGCGCGATCTTCATCCATGCCTTCTCGACGTCGATCAGCGGCCGCTTGTGCACGGCCGCGTGCGACCCCTTGACGTAGTGGCAGAGCATGCAGTCCTTCTTGGCGGGCATCATGAGGCCGGCCATCATGGCTGCCTCGCGGTTTTGCATGACCTCCATGTCCATATACTCGCTGCCGGGACCGTGGCACTTCTCGCACTGGACGCCGTCCGCCGTATGAAACGCGGCGTCGCGTTGCCACGGCTCCGCATCCGAGCCGGTGGCATGGCAGCCGAGGCACATCGGGGAGTCGTGCGGATCGCCTGGAATTCCGGAAAGATCCGAGATCTGGCGCGACTCCGGAAGGCTCAGCGAGGCGTACGCGCGTGCGTGTCGGCCGAGAAGCCATTTGCTATACTGGTGGCCCATGCCCGCGCCGTCGTGGCACTTCGCACAGGCGTGGGATCCGACATAGATCGGATCCTTGCCGGCGGCGCGAACGGACGGACGCCCCGGCGCATGGACGAAGACCCATGCGAGCGGCACGAGCAGCAACGCGAGAGCTCTCTTGTAACGCATCGCGCGCGGAGGCCTTTCGTTTCTAGCGAGCATCGGGAGTCACCTTCAGGATTTGATTCGACGGCACGTCCTTCATCCGCCGTGTTCGGCCGTCCGGCCAGCGGATCTCCACCAAGTCGGCTTTGACCGCTTTGCCAAGCCCGAAGTGAAGGCGCGGATCGTTCTGCGCGAGATAGCCGCGGACGGGCGAAACGTCGTCAATCAACTTCAAGCCCCCGACGACGACCGTGACGCGGGCTCCAATCGCGGCCAGCTTGCCGTCGGCGCGGCGCACGTCGAACTTGAGCCAGTGGTTGGCCGTGTTGCCGCCGTCGTTGCGCAGCAAGTGCGGGTGGCCGTTGAGGTCCATTACCAGCAGATCGAGATCGCCGTCGTCGTCAATGTCGGCATACGCCGTTCCGCGCGAGTACCATTTCTTCGTTCCAAAGTACTCGCCCGCATGGCGCGCGACGTCGACGAAGACGCCCTTGCCGTTGTTCCGCGCCAGCACGGCGTTTTCTGGATATTCATGATGGGGGTGGCCGTTAGCGATGAATACGTCAAGATAGCCGTCGTTGTCAAAGTCGAAAAGCACGCCGCCCCATCCGGTGTACTGACCGCTGATCACGGCGATGTTGGAGCGATCGACATGATCCTCATATATGCCGTCGCGCCAGACGAGAAGGCTCATGTAGTCCATATCGGGAATCAGGATGTCCAGATGGCCGTCGCGATCGATATCGCCGACGGCGGGACCCATCGAGGAGACGCCCTGGCCGTTCTGCCCGAACGCCAGTCCCGTCAGCAGCCCATTATCGATAAAGGATCCCTTGCCGCTGTTCTCGAAGTAGTTGTTCTCCATAGCGTCGTTTGCGACATAGATGTCGACTAGGCCGTCATTATTCAGATCCGCGGCGGTCGCGCTCATGCCGCGGCCTTGCTCGAAGTAGACGCCGGCCGCCTTGGTCACGTCGGTGAACGTGCCGTCGCCGTTGTTGCGGTACAGCGTGTCGGGCTGGCCGTTGTACGACAGCGGTCCGGGAAAACCCGTGGCCGCGTAAAAAGAGCGGAACTTGCCTTCATCGTATTCGAGATAGTTGCAGACGAAGAGATCGAGATCGCCGTCGCCGTCGTAATCGAGCCAGACGCCCGAGAGGCTGAAGAGCGGATCGCCGATGCCCGCTTCGGCCGTGACGTCGGTGAACGTGCCGTCGCCGTTGTTGCGATAGAGCTCATTCGGTCCGTAATTGCATAGGTAGAGATCGAGGTCGCCGTCTCCGTCATAGTCGGCCGCCGACGCGGAGTAACCGGCGCTTTTGCCGGCCACGCCGGCCCGATTCGTGACATCGGTGAACGTGCCGTCGCCGTTGTTGCGGTAGAGGGCGTTCTTGAGTTTCCCGATCAGATTGCGGCCACGATTATCGGAAAGACCCTTCGTCCAACGACCGTTAGGGAAGTAGACGTCCAGATCGTCGTCTCCGTCATAGTCGAACAGGCACGGCCCCACGCCGGTGGCCTCGACGATGTTGTCGAGATCGTGGTCGCCGTAGCTATGCTTGAAGGCGGCCAGGCCGGCTGGTCCGGCGATGTCGGTGAAAGTGATCGGCCCGGAGGGCCGATCTTGCGCCTGGCCGGGCGCGGTCGCCGCGACAAGGATGATCGCTCCGGCGGCAGTCCAGCTTTTCATCGCGCTCCTCCGATCGTCATGGACGTGGACCCTGCCGACGCGTCCCATAGCGCTCCCATGTCGATCCATTCGATGAACAGTCCGCGTTCGTCCTCGCTCAAGGCGGCGCCCGCGCTCATCGGCATCGGCTTGGCTTTCGCACGCGTGGCCGATCCATCCCACGGCCGAGCGGTGTTACGACCCAGGATATGCCAGATCAAAGGGCTGGTACGCGCCTGATGGGGATGCACGTACCGGCCGACCACCTCGCCGGGCGCACGGTCAAGTTCGGCGAGCAGCGACTCGTATGCTCGTGAGAAACGGCCGCTCGCGCCTGTTGTGGAAAGGCCGCCGTCCAGGCGCACCATCTTGTCCTCGCCGTGGCAACCGGCGCAGCGGGCCTTGACGATGGGAGCGATGTCGTGGCGGTAATCCACCGCACGCCTGCGCTCGGGAGGAAGAATCAGCCTGACGCCCGGCTTGCGGAGCGCGTCGGCAAAGCGGCTTGGAGGCGTTCGCTCCGGGTCTTCGTGGCAGCCCACGCAGCCCTGACGGCCGTTGTAATGCCCCCAGATCCAACCCGACGTGCGAAGCGCGAGGCCGTCCTGATCGAGGATCTGGAATTGCACTGGCGTCTCGGCCGGAATCTGGATGTAGAAGGAGCCGTCCGGCTCGATCGGCGCCTCGCCGAGGAGCCTTCGGGGAGCGAGCGGCTCGGGACCATGGGCTGCCGGTCCGCTTGTCGAGGTCAACGGCATGCCTTCAATGATGCGCAGGCGGCGGATGACGCCTTCGGCCAAGTCGTGCCCCAAGTCGTTCAGATAGACGTTCAGGCCGTACATTGTCACGTCCGGGATGGCAACCTTCCGGGACGCGTCGCCGGACTCGGCGGCATGCGCCTCTTCATCGGGGTCCTTGAGGCCGCTCGATCGACCGTCGGGCGCCGGGCGCGGCGCAATCGCACGCGCCTGAATGTCATGGAAGGCGGCGTCATCGAAGAGCGACGTCACCTTGCCGGAAACGGGATGAACGCGGACGATGCCGTGATCGCCGGATCCGTTTGGCGGGCGTCGCGCCGCCACGATCTGCCCGTCAGACAAGGCCGACGGAGAAAGGAAGAGACCGTCGCCCTCAAAGGTGATCCGGCGGCGCGAGTGCAGGTTTCGGCGCAGGCTGACGCATCCCAGGCTTCCGGCGCCGTCCCAGCCCACGCTTTCGGCTTCGACGAAGGCCACCAGGCGATCGCGCGTCACGCATGGCATGAGCTTGAGACGCAGCCCTTCGTCGCCCGCGAAGATCGCCGGGTCCGTGCCGTCCGGGTTGATGCCGAGCAGCACGATTCGACCCGAGACCCCGCGTGAAAACGTCGCGCGCCGCCAGCTCGCATAGACGATGCGGCCGTCGTTCAGAACGGTCGGGTTCATGTCGCTCGACAAGTTGTAGGACAGGCGTCGTGGCGATGCTCCGTCGATTCGAACGGAGTAGATCGCCCGCGCGCGGCCGGCGCCGGCCTCGTTGAGTGACGCGTCGAAGAGACGCACGTAGCCGATCTGAGGTCGAGGCTCCGTGCCCTTGGTCGGGTCGGCGATGATGGTGTGGACTGTTGGTAGGTAGACGGGCTGGCGAAGATCATCGATCGCGCTCGTGACCTGTCGCACTCCGCTCCCGTCGGCGTTCATCTCGTAGATGGCCCAACGGTCGTCCGCTTGCTTCTGGCCGGCGAAGACGATTGATTTGGCGTCGAAGGACACGTCGGGATCGGCGGCGCTCGCGAAATCGGACGTCAGCACCTTGAAGACCTTGCCCGCTTCGACGAGAACGAGCCGCGCGCCGGCGCCCCAGTCGGCGGGCGACATGCCGCCCGAAAGAGGCCCCTGCTTCTCGGCCGCCGTGCCGATGGGCAATTGCGTGACGACGAAGCACATCGAGGGCGTACGTTTCGCGGACAATGCCGCAGCGATTCCAGGAGCGCTCTGCCGGTTCAAGGCGATCCCGGGATCGCCGGTCGTAACAAAGACCGCCAGCGCGAGCAGACGAATCCGCAGTCTCGGGGCCTCGCGTCGCAAGCCGTGTTGTTCGTCACGATGAATGACGTTCATTGCTGCCTGATGACCTCCAGCCGGCTTATCCGCCGCCGAATCATCGTCTTCAGCGGGAAATACTCGGAGGCGCGGCGCACCAGCCGAAAAATGTCCTCGATTTCGTTCGGCTCCGTTGACCGTGCGCCATGCGTGTTCTCGGATATATCCACCGCCGAGATCGAATCGTCAAGGAGATGCTTTTTCCACGCGACAGCGGCGCGATTATATCGCGTCGCGGCGCCGAGATGATCCGTTGATTCAACGCATGCCAGGATCGACGACTCAAATTGGGTCGTCATGCGCCCGTCGATCCTCCATGTTGTCAATCATCGCGTTTGCTCGGCCTTCTCGCCGCGTGGGATGAGAGCCACGGCCTCGATCTCGACCAAGAGATCGCTGCGGCACAGCCGCGCCTGCACGCCAACACTGGCCGGGAGCGGATTCAGGCCCAGCCAGGTGAAGAATGACGTTCGGATTCCGTTGAATGGCTCATAATCGCGCTCGATGTCCCTCAGGTAGTTAGTCGTGCGAATGACGTCGTGCCATGTGGCGCCTTCTGCGGCCAGAAGCGTCGTGATATTGCGATAGGTTCGCCAACACTGCGCGCCGAAATCGCCGACATGGACGGTTTTCCCGTTTTCGTCGATCGATGCCGTCCCCGAGATGAGCAGGACCGACAATCCGCCGAGCTCAAGTCGCAGGCCTCGCGGAAAAGACGAGCCGTAGCAGCGCGCCTCGTTCAGCACTTGGGGCGCCGATATGGCGTGCTTAGAGATCGATGAAGATCGAGAGGCGTCTTTACGGTAGGGGCAATCGAGCACGGCGTCATTCGAACCGAGCAGGCCGAGTTTCGCCAGTTCTTCGCGTCCGCCAGACGTCAGATGGCCGAGGTCGATCTTGTGTTGTTGCTTGTCCGGCATGAATTGCTCCTTGAACATCGCTTCCTCGCATTCTTGTTTCGCGCCAATCAGTTGATGATTCTTAGGCGGTCTGTTGATTTCAACCGAATTAATATCTAGCAATACACATGCCGAGAATGGCGGCGTCTCTGAAACAAGCCACGATTCGCGAATCACTATACAGGAGAAGGACTTCCAGGGTGCGTTGGAGAAGCGCCGGCACGTGTGATGCGTGCCCTCCATACGATCTATGGGCGAGCCAACCGGGGGTCGAATATCCTCTATGATCCGGCCTAGGCGCGCACATCGAGCACGACAGGCGGGGTGCGTTCGTCGCGAATCCACGCTACGCTAGCGTGCGACTCGGGTCTTCATGGCATGCAGATACGCCGCAGCAACACTCACCTTGGCTGGCTTACGATTCTCCTGCTGTCCATAGTCGTTGCCGTCAACGGGGCGGGCTTGTGGGACATCACGATGGCCCGCCGGGGTCTCGATGAGGAGGCGAATCGCCTCTTTCGTCTCGAAACGGAGAATCGCGCCCGCGCCATTCAGGATATCGTGTCGCAGAGCCGCATGGATCTCGTCTTTCTAGCGGGCTCGAGCGCCATCACTCGACTAGGAGAGGAGACCCATCCGTCCGGGGCGGGAGGGAACGACTGGGACCGCCAGGGCGCGGGAGCGGCCCTCCTCATCTTCCTTCGCGGACACCCTCAGATCTTGCGGATCTCCGTCCTTGTGGGAAAGAACCGTGTGCTCGTCGAAGCCGGCTGGCGCGGCGGCGTTCCTATGGTATGGCGTCCTGCTTCCGACAGACAGGTTATGGTTCAGCCGCCGCCGGCCTTGGGACGACGGCCGCATATTCGGGGCGTTTTCGGCCTAGGAACTCACGCCGCGACGACCAGGGCTCAGCGTGTGGTGGCCGAGCTGGACGCTTCCAGCCTGATCGCGCCGGCGAGATCCGAAGCTTCCCCGCAATGCCTGCTCACGGACGCCAGCGATTGGCCCCTGGCGGGCGGCATTCCGGAGAGCGAAGCCGTCGTTGAACGCCTCACGGCCGAGTCACTGGTACGGGCCGGAGGCTGGGCCGCGCCGTCTCCATGGAAGCTGACTTGCGTGGGGAGCCGAGCGGCGATCCTCGGTCTTGTCGAACCGCTCTCCCGCCGCTATCGCCTCACCTTGGTCGTCGACCTGGGAGTGATGGCGCTGACCTTGTTGTTGGGTCTTTACAGCGTGCTCCAGCTTCGGCGCCAGGTGAGGCTCGAGAGCCAGGCTCGCGAGGAGACTCGGGTTCGGGAACTAGAGCGACAGCTCTTTCACTCCGAACGGCTCGCCACTGTCGGGCGAGTTGTGGCCGGCATCGCTCACGAGATCAACAATCCGCTCGAGGGCATGCTCAATTACCTGACCCTGGCAAAGGATGATCTCGATCGCGCCGATGTTTCCTCGGTCCGCCGTCGCCTGGAAGGCGTACAGGAGGGGATGGAGCGTGTCGCGGGCACTGTCCGGCAGGTTCTCACCCAGGTCGATCCCACGAGCGCCCCCGCCAGCCCAGTAGACGTTGGAGATTTGTCACGACAGACGACGGCTTTCGTGGAATCGCGGCGCGCTTTCCGTGAAACGACGTTCGATGTCGATCTGCGCAAGGGGCCGCTGATGGTCATGGGAAACAGCGTGATGCTCGGGCAAGTGCTCATGAACCTCGTGCTCAACGCCTGCGAGGCTCAGCCTCAGGGGGGCGAGGTGCGCCTGACCGCCGATCGGAGCGACGGACAGATACGCATCGAGGTCGCCGATCGCGGCCCCGGCGTCTCGCCGGCCGACCTGAATCGGATTTTCGAGCCGTTTTTCTCGACGAAGGGCTCCACCGGCCTCGGACTCTCCGTATGCAACTCCATCGTCGCCCAGCATGGAGGCAAGCTGGAGGCGGCGAACAGAGACGGAGGCGGCGCCGTGTTCCGCATCACTCTTCCCGAGTGGACGGAGGCGGCCGGTGGCTGACGGGCGACCACGGAGGGGCCAGGTCCTTGTCGTGGACGACGAGACCTATGTCCGTAATTCACTGGGCGAGATGCTGGCGTCTCGCGGATTCGACGTCGATCTGGCCGACGGAGTTGAGTCGGCTTTGAGGCGCTGCGAGCGCCGCTCATTCGACGTGGTTCTCACCGATCTCAAGATGCCCGAAGGCGGAGGCCTTGAACTGGTGCGGCGCGTGCGAGCATCTTACCCGGAAGTTCCCGTCGTGGTGTTGACCGGTTTCGGCACCGTGTCCTCGGCCGTGGAGTGTCTGCACGCCGGCGCATCCGACTATGTCCTCAAGCCCGCCGCTCCCTCGGCTTTGGAGCTCGTTCTCGACCGGGCCATGGAATCGCGAGCGATACGCCGTGAGCTTGAATATCTGCGTGGCAGAGAGGACGGAGCGGAGTTCCCGGTGGGGCGGTCGGACGCGTGGCGGCAGGTGTTGAAGACCATTCAATCCGTGGCCCCCACTGACTCGACGGTTCTGATCCTCGGCGAATCGGGAACGGGCAAGGAGCTTCTCGCCCGCCTCGTCCACCGGTGGAGCGCTCGATCCAGGGCTCCCTATGTTCGGGTCAGTTGCGCCGCCGTGCCCGTGGAGATGTGGGAAAGCGAATTTTTCGGCCATCGTAAGGGCGCCTTCACGGGGGCCGTGGCGGATCGGGAGGGACATTTCCGTCTGGCTCATCGAGGCACTCTTTTCATGGACGAGGTCGGGTCCATGCCGCTCATCGCCCAGGCCAAGATCCTCCGTGTCGTGCAAGACGGCGAGTTCAATCGCCTTGGCGATGAACGCGCGACCAGCGTCGACGTTCGGCTCATGGCCGCGACCAACAGCGACCTGGAGAAAGACGTCGCCGAAGGCCGTTTTCGGCAGGATCTTTTTTATCGCCTCAATGTCATTCGTATCGTCGTCCCTCCGCTGCGCGAGAGGATCGACGACATTCCGCTCCTGGCCGCTCACTTCGCGGCAAAGGTATCCGCTCGTCTCGGCCGATCCACCCCTGCATTCTCACGGTCGTGCCTGGAAGAAATGACGGCCTACTCGTGGCCCGGCAACGTCCGCGAACTGGGCAATGCCATCGAGCGTACGATCATCATGAGCATTGGCGACATCGTCGAGTCTCTCGACCTGGCTCCGGGGTCTGTTGCGCCGGCCAGAGGCAAGAACGCCGAGGATAGCCCGATGAATTTACGGCAGGCGCTTCTACAGCGTGAAAAAGAGGTCGTTCTGGCGGCTCTCGGCGGCTCAGGTGGTGTGCGGAAAGAGGCCGCGCGACTGCTCGGTATCGATCAGCGGAACCTTGGCTACTACCTGCGCAAGCACGGCATCGACGCCGACAAGCTTACCGCTTCCGATCCGTCTTGATGACGCCGCTTGCGACAAGCCCTTCCCGCTCCACGATCGTGAGCATACGGTTGGACGATGGATGTGTAATGAGATCCCGCTGGCCGCTGGGCCACGCCACTTCGATGCGCGCAGGCCTGTCCCTCGGGCCCAGGCCGAAAGTGATTGGCAGCTCGCTCTGGGAGCAGTAGCTCGATCCAGTTTTCACGAGGGCCCATTGCCGTGTGCCGCCGGCATGAGTCAGGATGACGCGAGCGCCGATGCCGCTGCGGTTGGAGCGCGTTCCGATGAGCCGAAGCCGCACGTAGCCGTTGCGGTTGCCGCCGTCGTTGCGGAACATTCGCGCCCGTCCCTGGTTGACGGTCAGGACGACATCGAGGTCGCCGTCCCCGTCGAGGTCGCCATGCGCCAGCCCGCGGCCGACGAACGGAACGGCCAGCCCGCGGCCGACCGTTCCGGAGACGTCCTCGAAGCGCCGCCCGCCGAGGTTGCGCAAGAGGTGAGCGGTCTGGGCGTAACCGATCCGCGGGTGAGCGGCGGCGATATCGTCGCAGATGTGGCCGTTCGCGCCGAGGATGTCGCGGCGCCCATCGAGGTCGAAGTCGAAGAAGAAGCAGCCGAAGGTCAGCTTGAGGTACGTCGCATGCCCCACGGTCGTCAGCGCGGCTTCGTCGACGAAGAACCCGTCGCCGTCGTTATGAAACAACGCCATCATCTCATTGGAGAAGTTGCCGACGATCAGGCCGGCTCGTCCGGATCCGTCGTAGTCGGCGGCGTCCGTACCCATGCCGGCCCGGGCGATGCCGTACTCGCTGAAGGCCACGCCCATCTGAACCGCGACGTCGACAAATGTGCCCTTGCCGGTGTTGCGATAGAGTTTGTTGGGTTGGGTGTCGTTGGCCACAAACAGGTCGAGCCAGCCGTCGCTATCGATGTCCAGGAGCGCCACGCCCAGGGCCTTGCTCGATGGATCGCGGAGGCCGGCCCGGGCGGTGGCGTCCTCGAATGTGCCGTCGCCCCGGTTGTGGTAGAGACGGGGACTCTGGCCGCGATAAGACTCGGGAGAGCAATAGGACTTGCGACTGCCGTCCAGCGTGCAGAAGACGTCCTTGGCCTGCGACCACTCGACATAATTGGTGACGAAGAGGTCCAGCCAGCCGTCATTGTCATAATCGAAGAACGCCGCGCTTGCCGAGAATCCGGGATCTCCGACATCCGCCTTAACTGTCGCGTCCGTGAAGCGCCGGCCGTTCAGGTTTCGGAACAATCGGTTCGGTCCGACCGCCGTGACGTATATGTCCTCCCAGCCGTCGTTGTCGTAGTCGGCGACGGTGACGCCCATGCCGTAGACCGCGACGGCCAGTCCAGCGGCGCGGGTCACGTCCGTGAAGCTTCCATCACCGTTGTTATGGTAGAGCGCGGGGAGGCCTATGGGCCCAGGCTGGCCATGGAAACTCGTGGAGTTGACGAAAAAGATGTCCTGGCGTCCGTCGTTATCGTAATCCAACAGCGCCACGCCCGCACCCATGGTTTCGGGAAGGAGCCTTTTGCCGAACGCTCCGTTGATGTGCTCGAAGCGGATGCCGGACGATTCGGTCACGTCGGTAAAACGAACCTCCTGAACGCGGCCAGGGTACGCCAAGCCGGCGGCGCCAGCCGCCGCCGCAAGAATGTACGCTGTCGATCTCTTGATGCCGAACCTCACTCGACCTCTCCCATTCCGCGCCGCGCCGGCAGCGGCTTCGGCGTCGGCCGATCCGCGGACTCCGCCATCGTACCGCACTCGTGGTCTCTTTGAAGTTTTGGCGTGAGCGGCGACAACTCATCATCGCCAGGAGGCTCGGGAAGCTCAGAACGCCTGTCCCAGGCTGAAGAAATACTGCAGTTTCGCTTCATTTCCCTCGCGATCGAGCGGAAATCCAAGATCCAATCGGAGCAGCCCGATGGGCGAGTTCCACCTGGGTCCCACGCCGGCCGTATGGCGGAAATCCAGGCGCATCTCGCCGATCGAGGGAAAGACTTCGCCGGTGTCGTAGAAAAAGCACAAACCTAAACCGCTTCGATGGTGGTAGCGCAGCTCTTGATTGAGAACGACCACCGCCTGTCCGCCGCGCGGGTCGCCGAGGATGTCGCGCGGTCCCACGCTTTCAGCGGCGAAACCACGCAGGCTGTTGACGCCGCCCGCCCGGAAGCGCTCCCATGCGACGAGCGGCTCCTCTCTGAAAACGTGCGCCAGCCCGAGACGATAACCCTGCGCCCAGGTCCAGTTCTCGCCCAGCCGGCGCATGACGAACGCCTGTCCGAATCCCTTGAGGAACGAGAGGCTTGATCCGAGGCGGGGGTGGGACAGCGTGAGGTTCAGGCTGAGAAAGCGGCCGCGGCGCGCATCGAGTGGATTGTCGCGCGAGTCGCGCAACAGCGAAAGCTCGGCGCTGGCGACGTTCACCGGACTGAAGTCGAAGATGCGCACTCGCTTCAGTCGAAAGCCATAGAGAAGAGCCCATCGATCGGGAAGATCCAGCGAGTGCTGGAAGCTTAAGCCTCGCGTGTCGCTGTCGACGGGCTCGCCGTCGCTCGATGTCGGGGGCAGAGTCTCGTACTGGCGGAAGACCGAGCCGGTGAAGGAGCCGCCGATCGGCAGGGGCCCGTGCAGGGAGACGCGGCTTTCCTGGAGAGCTTGGCCGATCTGATGCCGGCCGCCGACGGTGAAGGCGCTGCCCAGAAAGTTGCGCAACTCAACGTCGGCAAGCGCGCTCAAGTTGTCGGTGAACCGCCTCTTCCCCCCGCGATTCTCGTAACGTAGATCGTATCCGCCGATGAGAATCGGGCTTTCGCGCAACTCGATCCGCACGACGTCGGGCCGTTGCGGATCACGCCGGACGACGACGCTGTCGAAGATGCCCAGTCCTCTCAGGCAACGTTCCGTTTCCGCCATCCGGCGAGGATCGAGCGGTTCGCCGATCTTGAGCGGCACGCGCCGGCGGACGAGCGCTTCGCTCGTCCGCGTCAAGCCCTCGATCTCGATCGCTTGCAGAAGCAGGCGCGGACCTTCGATGACCGTGAAACGCAGGTCGAGGTCGCCGTCGCCGGCCGGCGACGTCGTGAGAGAGACGCGTGCGTCGCTATGGCCTAGCTTCGCATAGTGTTCGATGACCGTGACGATCGCTCGTTCGACGGCAACGGGGTCGAAAGGCTCGCCGGCGACGAGGCCGGAGGCGTCGATGAGGTCATCGACGGGAAGAGTCGCGCCGTCGAATACGACGGCGGAGGCCCGCGCTGCTTCGCCCTCGTCGATGGGAACCTCGATCGCGACACGACCGACGCTTTCATGGAGGACCGGCTCTCCGACCTGTGCGCGAAGATGGAAAATCCGGCGATAAGCGTCGCTGATGGCGGCGCGCGCATGATCCGGCGCCACGAGCAGCTCGGCCGCGCCGCCGCACGCCTTGAGAAGCCTTCGACGAGACAATGAATGCGCCCCGGGGAATCGGACGTCGTCGATTTTCATGCGCGGGCCGGATTCGACGATAAAAACGAGGCGGCGCGTCTCGTCTTCGTTCTCGACGCGCGTCTCGACACGCGCCCGGGGATGACCGCGGCGGCGCGCGATATCGAGCAGGCGAGCGATTCCACGGTCGACGGCTTCCTCTTCGAAGAGCGCGCCTTTGATCTCGCTTTCGAGATCGGGGTGATTGGAGATGCCCTCGACGCGCCAGTCATAGCGACGGCCGGCGCGCACTTTGAAGACGACGCCGTCGCCGACGTGATGCGCGCTGACGGCGGCCTCGATGTATCCGTCTTTCGCAAGACGGCTTCTCAGACGTTCGGCGGCGTCCTGAAGCTCGAACGGCGTCACGCGGTCGCCGACTTTAAGCTCCAGGACTCCGGCGAAGGCCTCCGTCTCACATGCCGGACAGCCTTCGAAAGTCAGGGCGCGTATCGTTATTCGTTCCTCGGTCGCGAACGCTTTGTCACGTCGAGGTCCGCCCAGGCGGATCCTCTGTCCGGCGCCGTAAGTGAAAGCGCCGCCGCCGGCGCCTTCAATCTGGCGTTGGATCGTGATCGCGACGTTCCACCCGGGGCGCGCCTCGATTTTCACGAAAGACCGCTCGGCGTTGCCCAGGCTCGTGGAGTAGACGAGGTCCACGTCATCCGTCAGATTCTTGCCGAAGGTGAACCGCGCTCCCGGATCGGTCTCGCGCGCCACGAGCTGCGGCTCAATGCTCACCTCGTCCAGACCCAGCTTGCGGAGATCGGCGGCCAATCCGCGCGAGATACGGCCCGCCAGCAGCGACAACGCGTGCTGATCGGCCCTGCGTCCGAAAAGCTCGTCAAGGAGCTGCTGCTCGTCAGTGATGGAGTCGGACGTCGCTGAAAAGGCGTCTCGGATTTGATCCGGCGACTGCAAACCGAAACGTTTCGCGGTCCAGGCTTGAGAGATCTCGAACACCGTTCCATTGACGTTCACCCTGACGAGATAACGGTCGATGCGCTTGTTCCCAGGTTCGGATTGGCGCTGCTTCTCGATATACGTCTCGGCCGAGAGACGAAGGACGGGCTCCCAGTCGCCCCGATAGGCGATCTGGCCCTCGGTGATCGAATATTCCTGTCCCTGGAAGAAGAACTTGCCGCCGGGAACGACGACGTCGAGCGCGCCATAGGGCTCGGGCGTTTCCATGGTGCCCCGGATCACGAGCGTTCCCTTGGCTTCAAGGCGGGCGACGTCGTTGTTCATCCGCAGCGGCGTGGCCGTGTCGATGGCGAGATCAAGGCCGATGGACCGCAGAAGCGGAGAGGCCGTCGCTTCGGGCACGGAGGCGAACAAGGTTTCTTCCGTCATCAGATCACGATCGAAGAGCGCGCGCTGGGAAGCGATGCGGCCCGTGAGCCGAAGCGCGCCGGACCTGCCGGTAAGCGCGACTTCGGCGTCAAGGCGGCTTCGCAGGCCGGGCGGATAGTGGAGAGCGACGTCGCGCGCGCGCGCGTCGAGCCGAACGCCGGTCACGCCACCGCCTTCCAGTCGCGCGCCGCCGTCAAGCGTCAGCGCGCCGCCGCCGAACGAGGCCGAAGCGTCGCGTAATCGGATCGCAGCGCGATCGAACTGCAATCTTGCGTCGATTGCCGTGAGCGGCTGGCGCAGTTCGCGGAATCGCAGCAAGCCGTCCTTGATGTCGACGCTGCCGCGCATGTCGGGAGAGTCGAAGCTTCCTCCGACGGCGACGTGCGCCTCGGCGCGACCGCCGAACGCCATATCGCTGAGGAAAGGCGAAAGCATCCGCAGATTCAGCGCCCCGTCGCCGCCGACGTCGAGACGTCGTCGAAGCAGATCGACGTCTCCACGCATGGAGAACTCGCCTTGCTCGCTGTCCAGCGCGACGCCGTCGGTGTGGACGACGCCGCCATCCATCGTCAGGATTGCCTGAGAGATCACGACGCCCGCTTCCTCGATAGTCAGAGGCGTTTCGTTGAAGACCAGGCGCGCGCGTATCGATTCCAGGCTCGTCGGCCGGCCGCCGATGTGGAGGCGTCCTGAAAGTCGAGCGTTGATTCGAGGCGCGCCGCCCTCGACGCCGCGAGGAGCGAGCGACGCGAGAATCCGCGCGGCTTCGATGCCGCTCCATTCGATATCCACGTCCGCCTCCGCGGAATGCGGGCGAGAAGCGTCGCGCGGACGAAGGGATTCGAACGGCAGGCGGCCATGCAGTTTCAATGTTCCATTCGCGAACGCGGCGGCGAGGTCGTCGAAGCGAAAAGCGTCGCCGTCGAGCGTGATACGTCCCGAGTCCAGCGCAAGCGGCGGGAGCTTCGGGCTGCCGGCGTTGACACGACTCAGAAGGATCGTGCCCGTGGCGGAGGGCGACTTTCTGGAGCCGCGCAGGCGAATGTCGGCGGCGACTTCGCCCGCGAGGTCCGTGCGTGAACGGTACGGCAGTCGGGCAAGATCCGCGGAAAGCTTCACGGACAGATCCAAGGGGCCGTTTTCAAGGCGGCTCGAGGCGCCATGCGTCTCGAGCAGAAAGGCCGGTCCGAGAAGAGCGAGATCGTCGATCGCAATCGTCGTCTCGTCGAGTCGAACGACAAGCGGTCGTTCGAGACGAACGTCGAGTCTTTCGCTTGAAGCGTTCAGAGCCGACAGGCGCGTCTCCACGCGCAGCTTCTCGGGGCGATCGAGCGGAAGAGCGACGACGACGAGGCCGGAGAGCGTTCCTTCCAGAGGACGCTCGACCAGGGCGGCGAACGGCGACAAAGGAAAACGTTCGAAAGAGATCGAAGCGTTCAGGATCGGACGGCGTCCCAGACGCAGATCGCCGTCGCCAGCGACGTTGAAGGCGGGCACGCGTAGTGAGAGGCGTCCATCGCTCGCCGTTCCTTTGTAAGCGGCGGTCGCCGATCCGATGTCCAGAAAACGCCAGGACGCGTCACGGATCGAGAGTTGGGAATGACCCGCGAGGCGTTGTGGCGGCCCGGACGCCTCGAGCACCCAGTCCGCCTTTCCGCTCCACTCGGGAAGGATCTCCGCCAGATTCACGTTGGCGGCCTTGATCGCGAGGTTCCGCACATGGCCAGCGGTCGCTTCAAGCTCCAGGCGCGCGCCGTCGCCGACGCCCAGCGCTTCGATGCGGGAGGTCAGGCGGTCATGCACGCGACGCAGCTCGCCCGCGATCTCGACGTGACGACCGCCGGACGGCGTCGCGATGGTCGCCAGGCCTTCCAGGACGCTCTCGATGGAGAGATCGTTCAGCGCGCCCGCAGCGCGGCCGTTCAGCGTGAGCGTCGCGCGAACGATTGACATGGGCGTATCCGACGCATGACGCGGTCGAGCGTCGGTCACGGCCTTGAACTTCATGTCAGTCGTCTGCCGCGTGGGATTCAGCCAGCCGGAGCTTTCGGCGTCGATGTTCGCAACGATGTCTCGGCCGATATGCGTCGTGGCGCGGGCGCTGATCAGAGTCGTGAGCCGACCGTCGAGACGGCCTCTCGCGGATGCGTCGAAATCGACGCCCGCTTGATGGAAGGCCGCGGGAAGCGTTCGTTGGTCGAAACGCAGGCGGCGCGCGGCGAGCGTGGCGATCAACTTCTTTTCTCGCATGGTCGCCTGAACGTCGATTCCGCCGCTCAACATTTCGAGTTTCGCCCGCGCGCGCAGCCCGGCGTCCGAGGACTGGCTGAGCGATGCGCGCATGCGATCAATCGTCCAGCCGGCGACATCGAGCCGGGCGCCATTCATAACGACGTTCCATTCGAGATCGTCTTGACGCTTCGACAGACGACCTTCGAGGAAGACGGCGCCATGAAGCTGCGGTGCGGGGGGAGATAGTTCGTCCAGAGCGATCGTTCCGGAGAAACGCAAATCAGGGCTCCAGTCGTCGAGAAGCGATCCCAAGCGGCCGTCGACCGACAACCGGGAGCCGCGTGTCGCGCCTTCGAATGACTCGATGACGAGCGCCAATCGCGGCGAGATCATCAGACGGGCATGAAGTGACTCGATGTCGATCCGACGCGGTTTAAGGAACTGGCCGTGACGGACCCGAACGTCGAGCCGGCCCTCTCCCATGCCGCCGCGGACTTCTATGCCGGAGAGATCGAAACGCTCCTTGGCGCCGGCGTAAATGAAACGGCCGTCGGTGACCAGAACGCGTTTCAGGACGATCGGGGGAAGCGCCAAGGGGGGCGTTTCATCGGATGCCGGCGCCGAATTGAGACGGAGGAGCGGCCGATGCAGAGTGAGCGACCTCAGGGACAGGGCGCGGCCAAGGAGCGCATCGAGGGAAAGTGCCGCGCTGCCTCGTTCGATGGAGAGCTCGAAGCCGTCGCTTGCCAGCACGACGTCACGGGCCGAGACGGCCAGGCGGATGGGAATGACATGAAGCTGACCGATGCGGCAGCGCGGACCTACCGCGGCGCGAAGTCTTTGTTCCGCCAGGCGACGCAAGGGATCCTGGGGGAACAATCCGAAGCTGAACAGGCCCAAACAGAAGACCAACAACAGAACGGTGATCAGGCCGGCGCGTCGCGACAATCTCAAACGCATGGCGTATCGATTCGACCTCTCCAGGGGATCCAGGGGGCCGAGAGCCGACCCGCGGCCCATCCGGCGCGTGATTCGCGCATCAGAGCGGGCGCATCAGCACCAGTCGCATTCCGCGTCGTGACAGGGGCGTCGCGACCAGCGCCCATCCTTCGCGGCCGAGCTGGTTGAGCTCGTCGACGTCGACGTCTTTGCGCTCGATGATGATGTACTCGTAACGCGACGTCGCCGGCTGTTCCGACAGCCTAAAGCCGGTACGGGCGAATTCTTCGATGTGTCGATTCGTCTCGGCGTCCAACGGCTCGAAGCGGACCGCGATGCCCGCCGGGTGCCCCGTGGTCGCGTCGAAGCGTTCGCTGCGCCAGACCAGACGGCACGGCAGGCGGACGACGCGGCTGCGGCGGGGCAGCATCAGCTCGAGCGTCATTTCATCCGCGGCCGAGACCTCCGCTCGCGTCGTGAGAAAGGCGCCTTCCGGACTCAGGTCGACGACGGCGACGATGTGCTTGCGCGAACCCACCGAGAGGACGCCGCTGCGAACGTTGGACATCGTGCGCCTGCGCGTATGACGTCGGTCGGTCATGACGATCTCCTCTGTCGCTCGCTCTCCAGAAGAAGGGCGATCAAGGTCTTGCCGTCGCGGATCTCGCCGCGCGCGATCATCGCGCGCGCCTCGTCGAGGGAAAACACGCGCGCTTCGATTTTTTCGTCGACTTCGGGGCGCGGCGGGACGCGCGAAAGGCGCGTGGCGCGGAAGACGTGCATCGTTTCATCACAGAAACCGGGAGTCGAAAAATACACGACCAGGGGCTCGATCGATTCGGCCCGCAATCCGATTTCTTCCTCCATCTCGCGCGCCGCGCTTTGAGCGGGCGTCTCTCCCTGTTCAATCCTGCCGGCGGGCAGCTCCCAGACGCGATCGTCAACGGGGAAGCGGTACTGCCGAATAAGCGACAGGCGGCCGTCGTCATGAATCGGCAGCACGGCCGCCGATCCGCGATGTCGGACGACCTCGCGCATGGATCGAATTTCCCCCGGTTCCATAACCTCGACCGCTTCGACGGAGAAGACCTTGCCTTCATGGATGGTGCGCGAGTCGAGTCGTAGCGCGCCGCCGGTCGTGTTGGGGCGCGAAGAACGGTTCTCCATTTTCCATTCGTCTCCGATACTATTATCGTTCCGAAGACGGATTCTGTCTCGATTGACGCCGGCCGTCCAGGGTGCGGGCCATGAGGCTCAGCCGTTTGCCGGAGCGGTTCGCGCGTGGCCGCCCAGGGCCGCCTTTCTTGCGGCGCGAAGATCGTCGATCAAGCGCTCCAGATCTTCCGGAGGCGGACTTTCAAAGACCAGACGGCGGCGAAGGGACGGGTGCTCGAAAGCGAGCAGCGTTGCATGGAGCGCGGGACGCGTGAAACGCAGCAATGCCTCGTGCGTCAAGGGGTTGCGCGTGGGCGGCGTCCGGCCGCCGCCATAGACGGCGTCGCCGGCCAGGGGATGTCCGATCGAGGTCAGGTGCACGCGGATCTGATGCGTACGTCCGGTCAATAATCGCACTCGCAGCAGCGCGGCGCCGTCGAACGTCTCGATCGTTTCGTATTCGGTCGTCGCCGGACGCCCGCGCGCCGCGCGCGTGGACATCTTGTGACGATGCGCGGCGTCGCGCCCGATCGGCGCCTGAACGACGCCGCGCGCGGGACGCGGTTCGCCCAGCGTCACGGCCAGATAGTTCTTTTCGACGGTCCGACCCGAGAACTGAAGGACGAGATCGCGATGCGTCGCGTCGTCCTTGGCGACGACCAACAGGCCTGAAGTGCCGCGGTCGAGACGGTGGACGATGCCGGGGCGCAAGACTCCGCCCACGCCGGAGAGGTCTCGGACATGATGCAACAGGGCGTTGACGAGCGTGCCGCTTGAAACGCCGGCGCCCGGATGAACGACAAGGCCGGCGGGTTTGTCGATCACGATGAGATTCGCGTCCTCATGGACGATGTGCAATGGCAGCGCTTCCGGCAGCGGTTCCGCCGCCAAGATCGGCGGCATCGTGACGCGCACGGCCTGTCCGGAGCGAAGTCGTGTCGCGGGACGGGGAAGCGCGCCGTCGATCGTGACGAATCCCCGTTCAATCCAGTCCCTTATCCGCGAGCGTGAATGCTCCGGCATGACGCGCGCCAGCCAGGAGTCGAGACGGGAGTCCGCGCCGCTTGCGTCCACGCGCATTCTGATATCGTCCGGCATGACGTGAAGAACGATCCGGCCGTCAAGGCCGGGAGGCCGCCGTCATGCGCCCGGCGTGGTGACGCGTTGCGTCTTGGCGAGATAGGGCATGATCGCCAGCGTCACGACAACGATCACGATGCCGACGACCTGGGCGGTTGAGAGCGCGTTGCCGAAGAGCAGGCCCCTTCCAGAATCTCCTCTAAAGAACTCGACCACGAAGCGCGCCGAGGAATAGGCGAGAAGGTAGACGAGCGCGATCTGGCCATGGAATCGCTTGCGCGGGGCGAGCCAGACGAGAAGGAAAAAGATGAGCAGCGCCGCGGCGGATTCGTAGAGCTGGGTCGGATGGAGCGGCGTGTCCAGCGGAGTGCCGAGCGTTCGCCATGCCTCGATGTCGCGAAACGTCACTGCCCAGGCGCCTTGAAAGCCGCGACCGTAACAGCAGCCCGCGGAGAAGCAGCCCAGGCGTCCGATCGCTTGACCCAGCACGAGACCCTGGGCCAGAACGTCCAGCGCTTTCCATGTTGGAAGCCCGTGTTTCCTCATGTACCACCAGGCGACGGGCAGCGCGACGAGCAGGCCGCCATAGAAGACGCCCCCGCTCTGCAGCAACGACCAGATGTCGCGCCATTGGAAGTGACGCGAGAAATGGCGCCACTCGACGATCACCATGAAGAGCTTGGCTCCGATCAGGCCCGCGATCAGCATGAAGATCGACAGGTCGGTCATCCGCGCGACTTCGAGCCCTTCCTTGCGCGCGCGGCGCGCGACGATCCAGAGCCCGACAAGGAACGCGACGGCGAGCGTCAAACCGTATGTGTGGAGAGTGAAGGGCCCCAGACGACGGCCGGGCAGGAGGAATGCCGCGATCAGAACGGCGGCGGCGGCGTATGCGGCGTACTCGATCGCTCGCGCTCCGCTCGCGCTCCGTTTTCGCATCCAGAGGGCGGCGAACCACACGAGCGCGACGAGCGCCAAACCCACGAGGAGAATCGTGAGACCGATCGGAGAGCCGGGGATCTCAAAGGCGCGCACTGAAAAGATACGGGGCCACATTTACTCCATCCTTTCCGCGGCGACGCGGGGATTGACGGCTCCGGACTCGGTCGTTCGCGGCGTTCGGTCGCGGAGCATGTCGATGAGCAGCAGGCCGACGCCGATGGTGATCGCCGAGTCGGCGACGTTGAACGTCGGCCAGTGGTATTCACGCCAATAGACGTCCACGAAGTCGGTCACGTATCCAACACGGATTCTGTCGGCCAGATTGCCGAGCGCCCCGCCCAGCACCAGAGAGAGCCCCGCGTGGGGCAGAACGCGGCCGGCGGGAAGTCGAATGAAGTACAGGAAGATGGCGACGAGCGCCGCCATGCTCACGAGAGTCAGGATGACGGTCTGCGCGGGCAGCGTCCGGTCCGAAAACAGACCGAACGCCGCTCCCCAGTTGCGGGTATGCGTGAGATTCAGCATGCCGGGGATGATCTCATGGCTTTCGTGCAGCATGAACAGCCGGTCGACGATTCGCTTGATGATCTGGTCCGCGACGAAGACGCTCACGACGATGACGGCGTAGAAGGCGAAACGTCGTCGCGCGCGCGTCATGCGCTCTCCAGGACGGCGGCGCAACGCTCGCAGACGGCGGCCGACGAATTCGTCCGCCGCAACCGTGTCGAATACGACCAGCAGCGCTCGCACTTTTCGCCAGCGGCGCGCGCCACTTCGATCGTGAGCGCGCCGTCTTGGTCATGCAAGTCCGTTCCGGAAACGATGAACAGGCATGCCAGATTTCCCGGGGCGAGCGTGGAACGGCTCTCGTATGCCCGAAGCGGCGCAAGAACGCCGGCGGGTCCCCGCAGCGCGACGTGCGCCTCGAGGCTGGAAGCGATGCGACGTTCCGCGCGCGCTTCCTCCAGGGCCTTGGTGACGGCGGAACGTACATCGAGCAGGCCCTGCCATTCCGCCAACAGAGCTTCGTCGACCGGTTCGGCGTCGGGAAAACGATCAAGGTGGACCGATTCCGGCCGCTGTCCGGGCAGGAATGAGAAGACTTCATCGGCCGTGATCGGAAGAACCGGCGCCATCAGACGCGCCAAGTCGCGCGCGACGCGCCAGAGGACGGTCTGCGACGATCGTCGTCTCGATCCGGCCGTCGCGTCGCAGTAGAGGCGGTCTTTAAGAACGTCCAGATAGAACGCGGACAGATCGACCGCGCAGTACTGAACGAGCTGGTGATAGACGACGTGGAATTCGAAGGCTTCATAGGCCGAAAGCACGCGGCGTGCGAACTGCCGATGGCGCGCCAGGGCATAGCGATCGATTTCTTCGCAACGCTCTTCGCCGACGGCGTCACACGACGGATCGAAATCGTAAAGATTGGAGAGCAGATATCGACACGTGTTGCGGATCTTGCGATAAGCCTCGGCAAGCCGCCTGATCATCTCATCCGAGATGCGCATGTCCTCGCGGTAGTCGACCATTGCGACCCACAAGCGCAGGATCTCGGCGCCGTGACTGGCCACGATCTTTTGGGGATCGACGACGTTGCCCTCGGTCTTCGACATCTTCCGGCCGTCGGCGTCGACCGTGAAGCCGTGCGTGATCGCCTGCTTGAAGGGGGCGCGGCCGACGGTGCCGACGCCGATGAGGAGCGAGGAGTGAAACCAGCCGCGATGTTGGTCGCTGCCCTCGAGATAACAGTCGGCTTGAGGAGGAAGCTCGGGGCGCAAGACGCGCAGCGCGGGGTAGGATGATCCGGAGTCGAACCAGACGTCGAGAATGTCTCTCTCCTTGTCGAAAGACGCTCCGCCGCACTTCGAGCATTGAAATCCGGGGGGCAGGATCGCCGCCGCTTCGCGTTCATACCATGCGTCGGCGCTCTCGCGCTCGAAAAGGTCGGCCGAACGCCGCGCCAGCGCGGCGGTCAGTATCGTCTCGCCGCAGCTCTTGCAGTAGAAGGCCGGGATCGGCACGCCCCACAATCGCTGCCGCGAGATGCACCAGTCGGGACGCGTGGCGATCATGTTGCGGATGCGCTCCTCGCCCCACGAGGGATACCAGCGCGCCTGACTCACGGCGGTCAGCGCCCGGTCGCGAAGGCCGGCGGCGTCCAGGCCGATGAACCATTGCTCGGTGGCGCGGAATATCACGGGATGCTTGCAGCGCCAGCAGATGGGATACGAATGACGGTCCTCCGACGCTTGAATGAGCGCGTTGCGCTCCTTCAGCAGGTCCATGATGCCCGGATTCGCGTCGAAGACCTTCATTCCGGCAAAGCGTTCGACTTCGGCCAGGAATCGTCCCGCTTCGTCGACGGGGCAGTAGATGTCCATTGCATAGCGCATGCCCGTCAGGTAGTCGTCCCAGCCGTGTCCCGGAGCAGTATGAACAACGCCGGTGCCGGCGTCGAGCGTCACGTACTCCGCGAGCACGACCGGAGAATCGCGATCGATCCAGGGATGGCGGAAACGCCAGCCCTCGAGATCGCGCCCCTTGAGGGAGAGCATCGGCGTCGTGAGCGCGACTCCTGCGTCGCGCCAACGCGCCGACGCGGCCTCGCGGAGACGCTCGGCGACGATCACGATGTCTCCCGTGTCCGCGATTTCGTAAAAGGCGTAGTCGTGATCAGGATGCACGGCGAGCGCCAGGTTGGCCGGCAGAGTCCAGGGGGTCGTCGTCCAGATCACGGCGAAGACGCGCCGACCGCGCAGCGCCTCATGACGCGACGCGAGACGCTCGGCCTCTTCGTTCGCCAGACGGAATCGCACGTCGATCGACGGACTCAAGTGATTCTCGTCGTACTCGACTTCGGCTTCCGCCAGCGCCGTGCGACAGGAAACGCACCAGTGGACGGATTTTTTCGCCCGATAGACCATCCCTTTTTCGATGAAGACCGCCAGTTGTCTCACGATGGCCGCCTGGTAGGAGGGGTGCATCGTCAAGTAGGCGTGATCCCACTCGCCCAGCACGCCGAGTCGCTCGAATTCCTTTCGCTGAATGCCGACGAATTTTTCCGCGTAAGCACGGCAGGCCCTGCGGAAGGCGACGGGAGACAAGTCCTTTTTCTTGGCGCCCAGATTACGATCGACTTGCAGCTCGATGGGCAATCCGTGGCAATCCCAACCGGGTATGTACGGAGCGTGACAGCCCGCCATGCTCCGACTGCGAACCAGGAAATCCTTGAGAACCTTGTTCACGACATGGCCGAGGTGGATGTGGCCGTTCGCATATGGGGGTCCGTCGTGCAGCATGAACGGCGCGGCGCCTCGTCGCGCTTGAGCGATCCGGCCGTAGAGATCGCTTTCTTTCCAGCTTTCGAGCCGTGCCGGCTCGCTTTGCGAGAGATTGGCCTTCATCGGAAAATCGGTGCGCGGCAAGTTGAGAGTCGCTTTCATGTCGTTCGTGGCCATGGTTCGAATAAAGACGGACAATTCCGCCGAACGAGACAAACTATCACGCGCCCGGAAATGCCGTCAAACCAGCCGGCCCGTTGAGAGCGCCATCGCGCGCGTATGGTAGGCTGCGCATCGTCGTCTTCGTTGTCTTTTGTCGTTGTCTTTGCGCGAGCGGGGTCCGCATGAAGGACTGTCGGAAACAGGATGCGGCGAATCCGGTGATGGCTTTTTATCGCTTCGTGTTCGAGGAACATCTCATAAGCCTCATGCCGGAGAGAGCCAGCGTCGTTGATGTGGGCGGCGGGACGGCGGAGACGGCGTTCCATCTCGCGGAGCGCGGCTTCTCGGTCCGCCGCATACTGGAGGCTGGCTCCGGGCGGACGCGTCAATGGGCAGACAGAGCGCAGAGGAGCATGCCGGGCGCCGAACGGTGGAAGATCGAAGCGTCGATCGGCGCGGATCTGGCGTATCTTCACGACTCATTGGACGCCGCCTATGCGTTTCCCGACGCGCCCGAACGGGATGCGCTGCCCATGGTGTGCGAATGGCTGTCGCGCGCTCTGCGGAAGGGCGGTTTCGCGCTTCTGACTCTTCCGAGCCGAAGGGTTGGCTTTGGCTGGATTCGACGAAGGGATTACCTTGCCCCGCCGAGGTCGCAAGATGTCGCGCTTCGCTGGCGTCCGTATTGCAGCCTTGGCTGGCTCATGCCGGGTCCCGAAAACGCGGCGTGGGCGCAGTCGCATCCTCAGGCGTTCGGCGCTCTGGCCGCCATCGAGAGGCCGTTTCGCCGCCAGCCATTGATCCGTGGATGCGGTCAATACACGCTCTGGCTCGGTTGGCGTTCGTGATCCGCCGTTTGGAGGCTGGTGCGCCTTGTCGTGTTCGAGTAGAGTAATCAATCATGACGAACGGGGAGATCGTGCGATGAGACGAGCGTTGGCGAGCGGAGCGCTGGCCGCTTGCGTTTCCATGCTCTGGTGTGGAACGGCAAGCGCGCTGCCCGCGTTCGCGCGACGATATCAAGTGAGCTGCAACCTGTGCCACACCGGCTATCCCAAGCTCAATAACGTCGGCCAGAGTTTCAAGGAGCGGGGTTTTCGACTCGAACGAGAGACGAGCTTCGATTCGCGCGAGTGGCTGCGCAGCCTGCCGATCTCCGGTCGCGCCGCGTTCAACCACGGCTTTGTCGAGGGGGATGAAAGCGAGTCCGAGGGAGCGGTCAAGCTGGTTTCGGCCGGAAATCTCGGCGATCGTTTTTCGTACTGGGTGGATGACGGCCTGCGTTTTTACAGCAAACCCGGCCAAGATCCCACGCACGTCGAGCCGGACAACGCGTACTTGCGCTACGAGCTCTCGCGCAGAGGAGGGGTTTACTTGCGCGGCGGCCGCATGGAGATGGATTTGCCCTTCACGCAGACCCGCAGCGCGCATCTTTTCGAATACGACGTCTATGACGCTTTCGGGCCGGATGCGCTGGGAGAGCGCAAGGATGGGATAGAGCTGGGCGGAGCTCTTAAAGGAGATTCCCGCTGGTCGCTCGGTCTTTTCGCGGGAGAAAATTCCGAACGCGACGATGATTTCAGCGTCTTCATGAGAGCCGCCGTTCCCTGTCGTTTGCACAGAATCGGAGCGTTCGCCCACCTGGGCTCGAACGCCCCGCAAGACAAGAGCCACTTCCGCGGCGGTCTTGACTGGAATCTCTGGTTCGCGCATCTGAATATGTACGGCCTCGTCGCCGTCGGCAAGTACGGCGATGAGCGTCTTGTCGCCGGCGCTTTTATCCAGAGCGACTATCATCTGGAGGAGCGGGTCGTCATCACCGCTCGCATGAGCCTGGTCGATCAACCGACGTATGCGACGCCGACTCCGCGGACGGACGTCGCGCCGACGTCTTCGGATGAACGACGGAGCACGTATCTCGGCTTCTTCCCCGGCGTGCAAATCCATGTGATTCCACGGTTCAGAGTGTCCTTCGAGTACGGCTTCCTCAATCAATACCGCGATAGCCGCGGACGGTTGCGGGCCGAACTGACGCTCTAGTCAAGAGGCTTCGCGTCTTCCGCGACGAATTCACCGGCTCGGCTGGATGATGCCGGAGTCGTCGGCGACGAATGGACGCGTCTCACGACGCATCATTGGAATCGCGAGCAGCCTAAAGCCGCCGTCCTCGACGCGGATCTCGAAGCGATAGTAGTTTTCGCTCCACTTTCCAAGAGTCTGCGTCACGGCGGGAGTCAGCTTGCCGGCGCGAGCGAGAGCGGGCAGATCGACGTATTTGCCCGTCTCGCTCTTGTGCGATTCCTCGGCGTTGATGATGTGATGCATCATTCGGAGCGCGGGCCGTTCGGCGGGAGCGCCGATCGGAACTCTGCGCCGTACGCGCATCGGCTGGTGGGTCCCGTGACTTGAGCCGACGTCGCGCCGATACATGCCGGCCAGGCGGTGACCGGTTTCAGAGCCGTCGGCTTCCTCGTCCGGAAGAGGATCGAGAAGGGAGTAATCGCTCTCCGGGGGTATGGCGGACGCACGAGCGGCTGGTTCAGGCATCAAAGTTTGAGGGGCGGCGGCGGGCGGCGGCTTTTCACGGCCATCGAGACGCGACGAGACGGAGGCCATTGTTCGAGGATGATGAGCGCTCGCCATGCCGGTTCCGCCGCCAGTGAGAGACGCATCCGTCCCGAGCGGGCTCTGAGGGATTTCGGTGGTTGATTCATCCGCGACCGATTCCGCCGTAGACGTCTCGGGCGGAAGCGCATCGATCGTCGTACTATCGCCGGGCGCGACGATCGGCCGTGGCTTTGGTCGCATGACGTGCCACGCCACGCCGGCGGCGCCGGCGACGAGGATCAAACCGACAACTCCCAGAAGCGCAAGGACTAGCCAGATGGATCTCCGCGGCGATGAAGGGATCGGGCGCACTCCCGGAGACGTCTCGGCGCGCGTCGGCGAGACGACGCGTGTTGGAACGTCCGGGCTGCTCGGCGCCTTTTGAGGCAGGCTTCGCACGGTCTCCTGCGGGAGCGACGCGGTCGGGACATCGGCGTGACGTACGGTGGGCACGGCCGCCGGGCCGGTCAAGGCGCTCAGATCCCTGGCCATCTCTTGTCCGGACTGGTAGCGTTTTCCCGGGACTTTCGCGAGCGCCCTGTCCACGATCCGCGCCATTGCCTCCGGCACCGTAGGTGCCAGGGAGCGCAGGGGAGGCGGCTCTTCGGTGATGATCTTGAAGATCAGGCCGGTGATCGATTCGCCGGTGAACGCCCTCTTGCCCGACAGCATCTCGTAAAGAATGCAGCCAAGAGCAAACAGGTCGCTGCGGCCGTCGATCGCTCCGCCGCGGGCTTGCTCCGGGCTTATATAAGAGGGCGTTCCGAGCAGGCTGCCGGTGATGGTAAGTTTTTCGCTGGCGTCCAGAGGTTTGGCGATGCCGAAGTCCGTCACTTTCACGTGGTCGCCGGCTTCGATCATCACGTTGGCCGGCTTGATATCGCGGTGAACAACGTGGTGTCGGTGCGCATGGTCCAAAGCGTCGGCCACCTGCGCCGCGATGGCTCCGGCACGTTCCGCCGGCAGTGGACCCGATGAGACGATGAGCTTGTCGAGACCGATCCCGTCGATGTACTCCATCGCCAGGTAGTTCACGCCTCCCGTTTCGCCAACGTCATAAATGGTGACGATGTTCGGATGCTTGATCTGGGCCGCGATGCGGGCTTCGCGTCCGAAGCGGTCCATGAGCTCTTCGCGGCTGACGCCGGCCGCGGCGAGGCCGTCGAGACGAATCGTCTTGATGGCCACCATGCGACCCAGGACCTTGTCTCGAGCCTTGAAGACTGTTCCGAACGCTCCGGCGCCGAGTTTCGTGACCACCTGATAGCGGCCGGCGATCTCGGAGAGATCAGACGAAGGCGTGGATTCGCTCAAAGCCGTTTCCTCGGGATCAACCGGGCGGCCACCCGAGAGCGCGACCGCCGATCAGATGCAGATGGACGTGGAAGACGCTGTATCCTGCATCGGCGCCGCAGTTCAGCACGAGGCGGAATCCGCGTTCGGACAGACCCAGCCGATGGGCGAGGTCTCGCGCCGTACGAACGAGAGCGCCGACGAGAGCGTCGTCTTCGGGAGCCAAATCAAGCAGGCTGGCGACGTGCTTCTTGGGTATCACGAGAACATGCACAGGCGCTTGAGGGTTGATGTCGTGAAACGCCAGAATGTCGTCGTCCTCATAAGCCTTCTTGCTGGCCAGACGTCCGGAAGCAATGTCACAGAATAAACAATCCATAATGCGTAGTGTACACCGAGCCCTCGCTTTTGCAGCAACTCGATGAGCGTGGCCCACATGAAGCTCGCGCCATACGCGTGGTCGGAAGGATTACGCGCGACGCGATTGTGTGTTTGCTTGTTTACATCGTGGCCACGGCGCCGCTCGACCAACGAGCGGGCATGATCGTCACGGATGGATTCGCCGAGCAAAAACCGCGCGCTCACGGAATGTCGCGAGTCATTGTAACGGTTCGGTCGCGTAAGATGCCGGATGACGGATCAAAGATCGAGTGCGAGCTGTCGGGCGAGCCAGGCCTTGATGATCTTACGTGTCATGGAAGAAGCGGGAAGGTCGTCGATTTCTTCAGGCGCGGCCCAGAGAAGATCGTGCGCCGTGGAGTCGGGATTCGAGTGGAGTCGGGCGGCATGCGCCTCGAGGCGAATGCGTCGAAACGTCACACGGTGACGTGTGCGGAGCAACAAGGGGCCCGGTTCAATCGCCATTCCGTATCGTTTTCGGAGCTCCTCCGCAAGGTTGGGAGCAACAGTCGAGTCCAGTGACGTGTGCGGCACGCACCAGAGTCGCTGGAGCGGCGTCTCGGCGCCTCGGACGAGCAGCAAACGTCCCGAGCGCTCGATCACGGCGGCCTTGACGTAAACGTCCGCAGTCGCCCGGCGCGGTCGTGTTTCCGGAATCACGGCAGTAAGTCCGAGGCGTCGTGCCGCGCAGGCCGTGCGCACGGGACAGGCCGGACAGGCCGGATTGCGCGGAGTGCAGATCAGGGCGCCCAGTTCCATCAACGCCTGGTTCCATTCTCCGGGATTGCGGCGATCGAGGATTTCGACGGCCATGCGGTGATAGTTCGATTCCTTGCGCTTTGATCGTCCGCGTAGAGCATGGATCCGCGCCAGGACGCGGCGCACGTTGCCGTCGACGACGGCCAGCGGCCGATTGAATGCGATCGAGAGGACGGCGCTTGCCGTGTAGAGCCCGACGCCGGGAACGGCGAGAGCGTGATCCAGATCGTCGGGGAAGCGCCCGCGATGGCGTTCGACGACGTGTCGCGCGCCGCGTAAAAGGTTGCGCGCGCGATGGTAGTATCCGAGGCCGGACCAGGCGCTGACGACTTCGTCCTCGCTTGCCGCGGCGAGGGCGCCGATCGAGGGGAAACGGCGCAGGAAAGCCTCGTAATATGGCGTCATGGACCTCACTGTCGTTTGCTGAAGCATGACCTCCGCCACCCAGATGTGGTATGGATCGCCGCTATGCCGCCACGGCAGCTCGCGCCGATTCCGGCGGTACCATGCCGAAAGGTTCTGCAATGAATTCGTGCGTGGCATTCTGATCGACGATCTACTTCAAACGCTCGATGTCCGCGCCCAGGCCGCGCAGCTTTTCGTCAATGCGATAATATCCGCGATCCAGATGGTAAACGCGCTCCACGATCGTTTCGCCGCTCGCCGCCAGGCCGGCGAGAACGAGGCAGGCTGAAGCCCGTAGGTCCGTCGCCATGAGTTGCGCGCCGGAGAGCGGCGTGGGGCCGACGATCAGCGCCGTTCGTCCGTCGGCGCGCACGTCGGCGCCCATGCGGCGCAACTCGGCCACGTGCATGAAACGGTTTTCGAAGATCGTCTCGGTGATCGTGCACGTTCCAGAGGCCTGGGTCATGAGCGCCATGTATTGCGCCTGCATGTCGGTGGGAAAGCCGGGGAACGGTGAAGTCGTCACGTCGGTCGCGCGGATCACTCGCGGCGCGCGCACGCGCAAGTTGTCGGGACCCTCCTCGATCCGCACGCCCGTCTCGCGAAGCTTGTCAAGGACGCCGCGCAGATGATCCGGGCGACACGCGTAGATTTCGATCTCGCCGCCCGCGACGGCGCAGGCCGCGAGATAGGTGCCGGTCTCGATGCGGTCGGGCATGACGGCATGCGTCGCGCCATGCAGGCGGTCCACGCCCCGTATGCGGATCCTTGGCGTGCCGGCGCCGTCGATCTCGCCGCCCATGGCGCGGAGCAGATCGCAGAGATCGACGATTTCGGGCTCACAGGCGGCGTTTTCGATAACGGTCTCGCCTTGCGCGCGACAGGCGGCCATGATCACATTCTCGGTTCCGGTGACGGTCACGGTGTCGAACATGACGTTCGCGCCTTGCAAACGCTTCGCGATCGCTTCGACGTAACCGTGCTGCACGTCGACCTCGGCGCCCAGCTTGGAGAGCGCTTGCAGGTGAAGATTGATCGGTCGCGCTCCGATCGCGCAGCCGCCGGGCAGCGAGACGCGCGCGCGGCCCTCGCGCGCGAGCAGCGGGCCCAGGACCAACACGGATGCTCGCATGGTTTTCACGAGGTCGTAAGGCGCCTCGATGGAGCGCAGCGTGCGCGCATGGATTTCGATCGTGCCGCCCACGCGAAAATCGACCGCCGCCCCCAGAGCTTCCAGAACCCGTGCCATGGTGCAGATATCGCGCACCTCCGGGATGTTGTGCAGGACGACGGGCTCGTCCGCGAGAAGAGTGGCGCACATGTCGGGGAGCGAAGCGTTCTTCGCTCCGGAGATGCGAACGGTGCCTTCCAGGGGGCGGCCGCCGAGCACTCGGATTCTATCCATCGCCGCGCGCCTGGGATTTCCTCAGCGGTCGTAATACTTCGTGCAGGCGACGCGCGATGAAGCGCTGAGCCTCCTCTCGTCCGGCCGGACCGGCGGCGGAGTCGACCCAGGCACGTGCGAGCACCCAACGCGGGATGAGCATGACGTCATATCGTCGCGCCAGACGGCGCAGGATTTCGCCGTGGCGGTTCTCCAACGGACCGAGCGGCGTCTCGAGCATGATCACCGCATGCTTGCGACGCGCGAGCATTGCTAGCAGCCGTTCGATCCCGTCATGCGTCTCGCGGGCCGTGATACGCGCGAAAAACTCATGCGGCCCGATCTCGACGATGACGATTCCAGGGCGAGGCGTGAGAAAAGCATGCTCCGCCGTTTGAGACGGGTCGAGGCTCAGCGAGCGATCGTCGATCGGAGCGCCGAGCAAGGTCGCCAGCATGCGCGGCCAGGAGTCTTCCGATGCAGGATCGTCGCCTTGCGTCGTGCGCAAGACGACGATCGGCGTCTTGTCGACGTGCGGGAGACGATGAGGAATCTGTCGGACCAGGAACCAGCCGGCGACGAGCAACGACGACGACGCCACGATGATCCGCGGCACGGCGATCAGCGGCCGCGAATCCGGGACGCGGCGCTCCATTTCGCACCAGGCCAGAGTCGCCCCGGAGTAAGCCAGATATAGCCACCAGGGCATCGGTATCGCGGAAAGGGCGAGAAGCGGAAGGGCGATGTAAGCAATGACGCGCGGGAGCATGCGCCTCGGACGGGGTCTGAAGACCGAGATGGCCGACACCGCGCCGATGCCAATGACGCCGGCGATGAAACCGCCGCCCGCGAACCAGACGATCAAGGACCACCGTAACAAATCAGTCATGCGCAGATCGGAACACGTCTCGATACGTCCTCGAAGATAGGCGCTCGCCGCGCCTCCGTCAATGCATTGTGACTGCATTCGAGGCGGCGACGCAACCGCGCCGTGACCCGCTCGCCACGGCATGATTGACCGTTCCGAGGCGCGGTGGTACGCTAATCCGCTTTTATCGCGCGGAATCGTGACGCTCCGCCGATGTCGCTTCTGAACCATCAAACCGCACTGCCGGAGGAGCAATGAGCAAAGCCGAACGACACCTCTTCTCGTCGGAATCCGTGACCGAAGGTCATCCCGACAAGATCGCCGATCAGATTTCCGACGCCGTTCTCGACGCTCTGATCGCGCAGGACCCGAAAAGCCGCGTCGCGTGCGAGACGCTGGTGACCACCGGCCTGGCATTCATCGCCGGCGAGATCACGACGCAGGCCTACGCCGATCTGCCCGCGATCGTGCGCGAAACGATCCGGGACGTCGGCTACACGCGCGCCAAGTATGGATTCGACTACGAGACCTGCTCGGTGATATCGGCCATTCACGAGCAATCGCCCGACATCGCGATGGGCGTCGATCCCGGCGGCGCAGGCGATCAAGGCTTGATGTTCGGTTATGCATGCGACGAGACGCCCGAGTTGATGCCGATGCCGATCATGGCCGCGCACAAGCTCGTCCGGCGGCTGAGCGCGGTGCGCAAGGAGGGTTTGCTCGATTACCTTCGTCCCGACGGCAAGAGCCAAGTCACGATCGAATATGACGATGGAAAACCGTTGCGAGTCGAGGCCGTCATCATCTCGACTCAACACAGCCCGGACGTTTCCATCGAACAGCTTCGCGCCGATATCGCGGACGAGGTCATCCGCGCGGTGATTCCCGCCGAGTTGCTCGACGACCAGACGAAGTTTCTCATCAATCCGACCGGCCGCTTCGTGGTCGGCGGGCCTCAGGGCGACTGCGGCCTTACCGGGCGTAAGATCATCGTCGATACCTACGGCGGAGTCGGCAGCCACGGCGGCGGCGCCTTCTCGGGCAAGGATCCGACGAAGGTCGATCGCTCGGCCTCCTATATGGCCCGCCACATCGCCAAGAACGTCGTGGCGGCGGGATTGGCGCGCAAAATCGAGCTGCAGATCGCCTATGCCATCGGCGTGCCGGATCCGGTGTCGATCATGGTCGACACGATGGGCACGGGCCAAGTCGACGACAGGCGCCTCGTCAAGGCGATACGAGACATCTTCCCCCTGACGCCCGGCGGCGTCATCGAATACCTCAAGCTGCGCCGTCCGATTTTCAAGAACACCGCCGCTTACGGCCACTTCGGACGAAACGAGCCCGACTTCACATGGGAGAAGTCGAACCAGAGCGACGCTCTCCGCGCCGCCTGCGAAAAAGGCTGAGCCCGCCGGTCCATCGACGAACGATGGTCGCGCGTTTCCATCTCGCGGTTTGAACGGCGAGAGGGAGCGATGTTCGTCAAGGCCATTCACACGGCGTCGTGCGATTTGTTAAAATACATTGGCTGTCTTCCGCATCATGGGAAGAAGGTGAGATATGTATTCGACCGATCGATACGTCCTGGACGACGCGCGGGCATGGTATAGCGAGGCGCCGGCCCCGATCGCCAACATCAGCGTCGGCGGGATGTTCGTCTGCACGCCGATTCCGCCGATGCAAGGGACGGCGGTGGCCCTCAAGCTTGCGCTTGGATCGCGCCCCGCCTTCGTCGTCGCCGGCGTCGTGATCTGGACGAACGAGGGGAAGGAGCGGCGAGCGCCTCATCTTCCCGCGGGCTTCGGTTTTCAGATTCGCAAAGTCGCCATGGAGGACAAGCTCCACATCGTCAATCATCTGAAACAAGCCGCGCGCGGCGGCGCGAAACTGGCTCGGCCGCGCTCGCCGTCCCGTGGCAAGGATGCTTCGTAGTCGACTCTTCCGTCGGCGTTGAGCGGCGAGTCCAACGGAAGACCCGGCGTTTCAATCCGCGATCCGCGCGTCGCCGCGACAGTCATGGCAGCGAAGCCTTTCTTTGACGTACCATTGCCTTCGTGTTTCTGAGATCGCTTGGCTGCGAACAGACGCGCGACCGGCCGCACCTGGTTCTGGTCACGCTGGGAACCGGAACGTTTCTGAGCGCGATGGCCGGTTCCGTGGTCAACCTGGCGCTTCCGAGCATCGCGCGCGAGATGTCGCTTTCTCTCGACGCCGCGCAGTGGATCGTCCAGGCGTTTTTACTTGCCAACGCGGTGTCGCTCCTGCCTTTTGGACGCCTCGGCGATCTTTTTGGATATGGGCGCGTCTACATGCTCGGATTCGCGCTGTTCGGAGCATCCACGCTTGTGAGCGGGCTGGCGGGATCGTTCGGCATACTGATCGCCGCGCGTGTCGTCCAGGGTGTGAGTGGCGCGATGATAATGGCCACCAGCCCCGCCATTATCACGGCCGCAGTCGTTCCCTCGCGGCGCGGGCGCGCCCTGGGCGTGCTGGCCACGGCCACGTACCTCGGATTGACGACGGGTCCGCCGCTGGGAGGATTCGTCATCGCCGCACTTGGATGGCGCTGGACGTTCTTTTTCTCGACGATCGTGAGCCTGGCCGTGATCGCCCTGGCCTTTCGCTGCCTCCGTCGGAGCGGCGGGGCGACCCGCGAACGTTTTGACTGGAGCGGTGCGCTTTTAATCATTGTCGGTCTTCCGATTGTCTTGTGCTGGCTGAGTCATGTCCGGTGGCAGGACTTGTCGCAGCCGCCGACCTTGATCGCCAGCGTCATCGCCTTGCTGGGATTCGGTGCTTTCGTGACTCTCGAGCACGGGAGCGCTCATCCGCTCATCGATCCGCGCCTTTTCCAGTCGCGGGTTTTCACCGGCGCGACGCTGAGCGCCGTCGCCAATTACATCGCGCTCCTGGCCGTGTCGCTTCTTATGCCTTTCTATCTTGAAGAGGGGCTTGGTTTCTCGCCCGCCTTCGCCGGTCTGCTGCTTTCGATACAGCCGCTGACGATGGCGTTAGTCGCCGCGCCGTCCGGATGGCTGTCGGATCGCTTCGGCTCTCGTCTTCCGACGACCGCGGGCATGCTCGTGTTGGCCGCGGGCCTGCTCGGCGCCTCGACGCTTGCCGACAACAGCCCGCCTTTTGAAATAACGATGTGGCTGGCGATCGTCGGGCTTGGAGTAGGCGTCTTTAGCTCTCCGAACTCAAGCGCACTCATGGGTTCCGCGCCCCGGGCGCGGCAAGGCACGGCGGGAGCCGTTCTGGCCGAGGCGCGGATTCTCGGCATGCTTCTCGGCGTCGCCGCGGCGAGCTTGATCTTCCGTAACGCGGGCGGCCGGACGGGTTCACCGTGGCGCGCGATGGATTTCGAAGCTTTCGTCCTGGTTCTCCGAGGCGGCTTCGTGGTCGCGCTTCTCGGCGCCGCCGCCGCGTCGCTCCGGGGCGGCTCGCGAGGCGGAGGCGGCGACTCCGCGTCTCCGTGATCGGTATGTTTTGATGAAGAACGAGGCCCTCGCTCGGAAACGGCGATCACTCGCGCGGGGCGACGCGTTCCTCGACGAGCGTGCCCCACTCGTGGCAGTGCGGGCAGCGCCAGAGCATGTCGCCCGTCCGGTAACGACAGCTCGTGCAAATATGAGGGTCGAGAAAGAAGACCGACTGCTCCGCCGTCGCCACGTACTCCTCGAGCAACGAATCGCGACCCGAAAGCTCGCGTAGGCTGCGCCACGTCTCGAGGTGCAGGAGCATGCCCTGAGGATTGAGCTCGAGAGCCCGCAGCAGCAGGCCGAAGGCTTCACGATGACGCCCGTCGGCGCGTAGATGTCGCGCGAGCGCCAGTCGGGCGCGCCAGTCGCGGGGATCATCTTCTATCATGCGCTCGCAGAGAGCCACGAAGCGAGCCGGCTCGCCGCATGACGCGTAGGCGCGCGCGAGTCGGTCGAAGGCGAGATAGGCGCGGTCGGGGACGATGGCGAGCAGATCGTTGAGAATGGCCGCGGCGCGGCGCGGATTGGTCTCCGCATGAAGGTCGGCAAGGCCGAGATACGCCGGAACGACCGCCCGATTGAGAGCGATGGCTTCGAGAAACGCCTTGCGCGCGGCGTCACGTTGGCCCGAGTCGGCCAGATGCAGCCCGATTTCGGACTTCAGGTAAGCCATGACGAGGCTGTCATCGGTCTTGCGCAGGCGAGAGAGACGGCTCTGGGCCGAGAGAGCTTCCGGCCATTGTTTCTGTTCCTCGTACAGTTTCTGAAGCCCCGCCAGGGCGTGGATGTTGCGCGGGTCGAGATCGAGAACCTCCAGGAAGGTGGAGGTGGCTCGATCGAGGAAACCCGCGCGGCGGAAATCCATTCCCAGGCAGCAGAGCGCGTACGCGCGCTCGCCGCGGCCGAGATCTTCGCGCGAGAGCACGCCCTGATGCACGCGAATGGCCTTCTCGACCTGTCCCAGCTCGCGTAGAAGATTGCCGAGCAGAAGCTGGACGTCGGTCGCGTCGCGATTCTGGCGGCTTGCCTTGCGCAGCTCGCTCATCGCCAGGCTCATCCGGCCGGATGAAAGAAAGTGCAGGCTTTGTTGGTAATGATGCGACGATCGGAAAGACGGCCGTCGCTCTCCGCCATCGAGATCGGAAGCATGCGCCCAGGCCCAGCCGGCCCAAATGCCGGCCAGCGACGCGAGGACGACGGCCATGATGGCGGTTTCGCTCATGGCCGGATGAATCCGGGCATGATCTCAATCCTTTCCAGGTTGCGCAGAGACGACGCCGATGGCCGCGAGCGCCCGCTCCCACTCTCCCCGGGCGCGGAGAATGGCCTCGATGAACTCGCGAAGGCATCCCTTTCCGCCTCTCATCGCCGTGATGAAATGCGCGCGCGAACGGACTTCTTCCGGCGCGTCCATCGGCGCGGCGCTCAAGGCGACGGCCGCCATCACCGGCAGGTCGAGCAGGTCGTCGCCCATGAACGCCACCTGATCCGGAGTCAGTCCGTCCTTGGCCATGACTTCTCGGAGAGCTTCGAGCTTGTCGGTCACGCCCAGCCGGACGATGCTCATGCCCAGCTCCGCGGCCCGGCGCACGACGACCTCGGATCGCCGTCCCGAGAAGACGCCGGTGCGCAGGCCGACGCCATGGGCCAGGTTCACGCCCACGCCGTCGCGCACGTGGAAGGACTTGGCTTCGCGTCCGTCCGCGGTGAGCAGCACGGTGCCGTCGGTCAGCACGCCGTCGACGTCGCTCAGGATCAGCCGCAGCCGTCGGCTGCGAGACGAGAAAGCATCAGCGCTCATATCATTTCAGTCTTCCACAGATCGTGCAGGTGGACGACGCCCTCGATCGTCCCCGCGGGATCGACGACGATCAGCGAAGTGATCTTACGTTCCTCCATGACGTCGAGCGCGCGCGTGGCCAGTTCCTGGCGCGCGATGCAGACCGGATGATGCGTCATGCACTCCTCGGCGCGGCGCATGAAGACGGCTGGGCCGTGACGCTCCATCTGTCGCCGGAGATCGCCGTCCGAAATCATTCCGATCAGTCGGCCGTCGCCGTCCGCGACCGTCGTCATCCCAAGGCGCTTGCGCGTCATCTCGAAGAGCATGTCCTTCATGAGCGTTTCGGGCGACACGCGCGGGATCTCGGGTCCGGTGTGCATGTAATCCTCGACTCGCAGGAGCTTCTTGCCTAGATTCCCGCCGGGATGGAGCACGGCGAAGTCCTCGACGGTGAAGCCGCGGCGCTCGAGCAGGGCCATCGCGAGAGCGTCGCCCATGGCCAGCGACGCAGTGGTGGATGCCGTGGGCGCCAGGCCGAGCGGGCATGCCTCCTTGCGCACGGAGACGTCCAGATGCATGTCCGCCGCCGCCGCCAGCGTCGAGGCGGAGTATCCCGTCATGGCGATCAGCGTGCATCCCAGACGCTTGATGAGAGGCAGAAGCGTGAGCAGTTCCGACGTTTCGCCGCCGTAGGATACGGCCAGAACGAGGTCGTTTCTCACGATCCGGCCGATGTCCCCGTGGATCGCCTCGGCTGGATGCAAGAACAAGGACGGCGTCCCGGTCGAGGAGAGCGTGGCGGAGATTTTCCTGGCGATCAGCCCGCTCTTTCCCATGCCCGTCACGACGACCCGGCCGGAGCAGGCGAAGAGAGAGTCCACCGCCCGATCGAAAGAGTCGTCAAGGAGCGGGATGAGATCGAGCAGTGCCTGGGCTTCGATCTGAAGAACGCGCCGTCCGATCTCCCGTGACATGGCGCAATGCTAGTGTCATCCGACCCGTGAAGGCAAGGCCGGGGTCGCGCATCAACCAACGCAAAGGCGCAAGGAGACGGGACAAGGCTTGTGAAATCCCCGCCAGAAAAACAGACTAACGCATGACGCCGCCGCTCTCGCAAGGTTGATAGATCCTCATCAACGGATTGATCTTGGCCAGGTTCGAGATTCCTATGCGCCGATCATCGTCAAGATCCAGGAGGTCCAAGGGCGGCGAGTACCGAAAACGGCGCGTCAGGCAGTAGCCGGCCTCGCCGCGATCAAGGCGCGTGAAGAAGCCTGGAGAGGAATCGCCGGATTCGACGTAACCGACATAGTCGGAGTTGATCACAAGGCAATCGGGCCGCATGCGGCGCAGCCGATTGACGCTCGGCACGATGTTCTTCGCCGCGAAACCGGCCAGGTTCGGCAACATGATCGGCGGTCCGATCGTGGCGATCTTCTTGTCGGAGGCGACGTCCTCCAGCCAGGACCGCACGCTTCGACGCGAGTCGTTGGCCATGACCAGATCGAGCGTGATGACGCGTCCCAGGGCGAAAACGATCGTGGCCGCAATCCAGGCGAGCATCGGCAATCTGACGGCGCTTTTCGCGCGGACCGACGCCGCGAAAAGGCGGCCGCTTCCGATGGACAGGATGACGGCGACGGGCAGAACGAATCGGTCGTAGCAGTAGAGAATGACGCCGAGAAAGAAGATGCCGTAGGACACGATCGATACGAGGAGCGAAAGGCGTGGTGCGAGATCACGGCGAGGCTTGAGCAGATGTATCGCTCCGGCGGCGCCAAGGACGAGCGCCGAGCCGCCCATCGCGAAGTCGAGGCTGCGAGCCGTGTCGATGAACAGGCCGAGATAACCCCGTGGTCCTCTGTCGAAAACCCGAAAATCATGAGCGGACGCGATGATCGCTTCGAAATGCGAAAGGCATCCCGAGGGGTTGCCGAAAGGATTGTGAATGGCGACCAGAACAGCGGCGCCGGCCAGGCCGGCCAGCCAGAGGTCGCGTCCGAAAACAGCCTGGAGAAGCGCTCCGGGACGCGATCGGCTCTCGATATGGAAATAGCGTGACACAACGAGCATGGGAACGATCAGGACATAGAGGCCATATGCCTGATCCTTCGTTCCTAGAGCCAGCGCGGCGAACACGGCGAAGAGCAGATAGTCTCTTCGCCGGTGATGAGCGAAGGAGCGGATCTGAAACAACAGGGACAAGGACCACCAAAACATGTAAGGAACGTCCAGGTTCGCGAGCTTCGCATAGTAGGCCATGCCCGGCAGGAAGGCGACGAGAGCGGCCGCTACCAGGGCGCCCGAATGATCGGCCAGGAGGCGCGCGCAGCGGTAAACGACGAGAACGACGCCGGCGGCCATGAGCAGGCTGAGACAACGGCCGGCGATGAACAGAACCGCGTATATCGGCGCCGACGGATCCGTCAACGGCGTTTGCGAACCAAAGAGGAAGAAAACGGCGCGATAGACGACGGCTAACAAGTAGTAATGTAGCGGCGGGTATCGCGTGTGCCAGCCGTTCGTGAAGCTCCGCCTCATCGCCTCGAGAACGTCCGATGGAACGATTTCATCCGCGGCCCAGCCCTCGGCGCTCGGCAGACCCCATCGAATTCCCCATGCGTACAGAAGTGATGCGACGAGAATCAAAAGCGAGACGGACGCGATGCGACGCCGGCGTTCGGTCAACCAGACCTCACGGTCGGCGCAACGTCTTTCACCCGCGCTCTCCTTTTCAAGAGCGTGCGGCGGCATGGATCTTCTGGAGTCGTGATAGAAACGGCTTGAGCCGGCCGAGACGATAGGCGTTCGGCCCGTCGGAGAGCGCCCGTTCCGGATGGTCGTGAACCTCCATGAACACGCCGTCCACTCCCGCCGCCACGCCTGCGGGACCGAGCGTCTCGATCATCGCGGCGTCGCCTCCCGAGCGGTCGCCTAGGCCGCCCGGCCGTTGCACGCTGTGGGTGATGTCGAAGACTACGGGAAATCCGAACGAGCGCAGAACGGAAAACGACCGCATGTCGACGACCAGATTGTTGTAACCGAAGCAGCATCCGCGTTCTGTCACGAGCAGGTTGCGGTTGCCCGTCGCCTCGGCTTTTTCGAGCACGCCGGCCATGTCCCATGGCGCCATGAACTGGCCTTTCTTGATGTTGACCGTTTTGCCCGTGCGCGCCGCGGCGACGACGAGGTCGGTCTGGCGGCAGAGAAAGGCGGGGATTTGGAGAACGTCCGCCACCCGGGCGACGCGCTCGACCTGATCCACTTCATGAACGTCGGTCAGGATCTGAACGCCATGGCGTTCGCGCACTTCGCGCAGGATCTCCAGGCCGCGTTCGACGCCCAGACCGCGGAACGAGCGCAGGCTCGATCGATTGGCCTTGTCATAGCTGGCTTTGAAGATGAGCGGCATGCCCAGCTCGTTCGCGATACGTCTGAGACGCGCGGCGATCCGCAACGGGTGCGCGGGATTCTCGATAACGCACGGACCGGCGATGAGAAAAAGAGGATGTCCGCCGCCGAGACGCAGGCCGCCCAGCTTGATGACGCGCGCTCTCATGAGACCGCCTCCATTCGAGCTTCCGCTTCAACGCGGCAGCGTTTATGGCGATTGCAGCCATGGCCTTCGAGCAACGAGCCGATCGACGCCGAGGCCAGGCCCTTTCCGAGAGACGAGACGACGACGCCGGTCACGAAGATGTACTTGGGGGGCACGGCTCTCCTTTCATGGATCGACCATCGAGTCGCCCGGACGCAGCTTCAATAAAGGAGCGCACCCGCTCGAGGTCTTCCGGCGTGTCGACCGAGGGGCCGGGTTCCGAGTCCAGCGGAACGACGCGGATGCGCAAGCCGTGGTGAAGAGCGCGGAGTTGCTCGAGTCGCTCGGCCTCTTCGGCCGGCGAAGGCGGAAGCGAAGCGAATCGCAGGAGCGCCGCGCGTCGATAAACATAGAGACCGACGTGCTTGCGAGCAAGACCGCGGGACACGGCGATGGCCGCGGCCTTGCGCCGATCGCTCGCTCCGTCCTCTCTCGAGTACGGGATCGGGCTGCGCGAGAAATAGAGCGCGTCGCCCGCGGCGTCGACGACGACCTTGACGACGTCCGGAGAGAGCATCTCCGCGACGTCGCGAATCGCCGCCGAAAGCGTCGCCATCGGCAGCGCCGCGTCCCGATGCAACGGTTCGACCGCGGAGTCGACGGCATCCGGATTGATGAGCGGCTCGTCGCCCTGCGGGTTGACGACGATGTCGGCGTCGATCAGGGCCACGGCCTCGGCCAGGCGATCCGTTCCGCTCCGGTGCGACGCGGCGGTGAGCAAGGCTTCGCCGCCGAACGCGCGCACGGCGCGCACGATGCGCTCATCGTCGGTGGCTACGAACACGCGATCGATCGAGCGCGCGCGGCTGACCCGTTCGTAAACATGCTGGATCATCGGTTTTCCGAGAATGTCGGAGAGAGGCTTTCCCGGAAGTCTTGTTGATGCGTAACGCGCCGGAATAATGGCGGCGATTTTCAATGCGTGAGTCGCCTCTGCGATATTGCGTCTCGACTTCCGCGCGAACCGTGGCAATGCTCGTCCGGCGTGGCTTTTCACCTCACGGATTGCCGCCGACGTATCACGTCGGTCTGGATGCGATTAAAAGCCGCGCCTGCGGAATTGCATACTATCGGCCTGGGCGCGCCAAGTCAAAGCATTGAGCGGGTCTCGCCGGAGACCGTCCCGCGCGTCCTTGTCCGTCCTTGGCGCGGAGAAGCGAGGCGGCGCAGGCGCCGCCTGTCAATTTGCTCAAAACAGCGTCGCCTGAGCTTCCCCCTTCTCTTGTCGCTCGATCCGTGGGATCTCGGCGATCGAAGCGGCGTCCGCGTTCTCGATCAATGCCAGCGCAGCAACGTATCGCGTTAGACCCAGCGAGGCCATTCGGCGCACGCCCATCACGTCGTAGACGGGAGTGAAGCCCTCTCCCGAGCGTATCTCAAGCCGTGGATTGAGCACGTATCGACCATGCGAGAGGCGCAGGAAAAGGCGGCGGTTGTAGGGATAGTCCCGGCCGATCTCGTTGCGGGCGAGCACGCCGTTCAGATACTCGCGCCGACGACGATCGGGCCGCAGTGCCGCAAAGGGGAGGCGCGCGGCGACCGCAAGCAGATCCTTGGAGCGCATTCCATGGCTCCAGCCATGCGAAGTGCAGAGATGGTCGCGGAGCATCGCGTACATGAGATGGAAGAGCACGAACTCGATCAGGTGTGCGTCGATTTTCACGAGCCGGTTGTCAAGCCGGAAAGACACGCTGGGCGGCGCCAGCAGGGACCACAAGCCCGGGAGCGTCATCCTGGCGTATTCGGCGTCGTCGCGCGCCCGCGCCAGCGCCAGATGCAGAGCCGTCCGGCCGCCGTTGTCGACGAGTTCCGGATCGGCGCCGCGCTCGACGAGCATCCGCGCCAGACCGAGATTGCCGGCCTCCGCGGCCAGCATCAGAGGCGTGAAGTTGAAGGGACTGCGGTAGTCGACGCCGTGCTCGTCGACCAGCCGCAGCGCGTCCTTGACGCTCTTTGCCTCGAAAGCGGCCAGATGTTTTCTCCGCACCGCCGGCGACATCACGTCGATCGCGGCGTCATCGGCGACTCCTAATGCCGTCAATCGTTCGGCCACGTCGTACTCGCGATAGACAGTGGCATATTCCAGAAGCTGCCGGCGCAGCTTGCTGGAGACGCAGGCCGGATCGAGCGCCTTTGTCGAGACCTCGGCGAATCGGACGAGATCGAAGACATGCCACGGCACTCCATGCTCGTGAAGGACGTTCCGGCGGATGGCCTGCGCCTGCGACTGCTTTCCCTGGAGCTCCAGCCGCCGCGCCTCGCGTTGCCATTCCTCCGCGCTCGACGCCTGATTGTCGAGCTTCGATTGCGCCGCCGACTCCTTGATCCCGAGCAACGCGAGCAGCGGATGACGCGTGTCCGACTCAACGATGTAAAGACGGCGCACGGCCCGCGTCATCGCGACGTAGAGGCCGTTGACGAAGAACTTGTAGCGTTCCAGCGACTTGTCGCGCTTGTCGGCGGCCCGCGCGTACGGCGCCGCGGTGTCGAGGTCGGACGGAGAGACGCCCTCGGCGACGCCGGAGAAGTCGGCTCGCGCGCGGGAGACGAGATTGAATAGGATGATGTTCTCGTACTCGAGCCCCTTGGCTTCCTGCACCGAGAACAAAAGCGGCGTGCGGAAACGCCGAGCGGCCTCCGCCTTGTCGTCCTCGCGCAACACGATCACGGCGAAACGCACCGAGCGGTTGGTACGCGCGTCGAGCTCCGCGACCGCGCGATCGCGATCCGACAACAGATCCACGCTTCCACGGTTGCCCGGGACCGCCTCCACCAGGTAGTGGCTCTCCCGGTCGACCGAACCGAAGCGGGCGAGCTTCAATCTGAGCAGGCGGTTCGCGATCCCGGTCACCTCGATCGCGTTGCGGTAATTGGCGCGTAGGATCTCCACGCGCCGGCGCGGCGCCAGATCCTGATGCTCGAAGAAGAGCGTCTTGACGTTGGACCATGAAAAAAAATTGGGGTGCACCACCTGGTTCGAGTCTCCGCACAACAGGAAGGCTCCCGGCCGGCGCAGCATTCGGAGCACGAACGCGAGCTGGATGTTCGTGAGATCCTGCGCCTCGTCGACCGCCACGAAGTCGTAGCGTTGCGGAACGCGCGCGACGATTTCCTGGGCGACGATATTGCCGTCATAGAGCGAATCGGCGCGCAACCAGACGAGGTACTTCTCGAACAGGTCGTACACACGGTTCCGCTCCTCGTCGAGGAACAACGAGCGCCGCGGCCCGAGCGCGAGATAGTCCGCGCGCGTGAGCCACGGCGAGTCTATGGCGGGGCCGGTCAGCACTCCGCGGAACTCCTCGAACAGCTTGTGAGGATCGGCGATATCGCGGAACGCCTGCCTGTGGCGCGCGACGAACGCGCGAAAATCGGAGTAGCCCGCCTCGCGGCCCGGCGGCACGTGAACGGTCTCGATCAGCTCACGCAAGCTCAGGAAGTCGGGATTCTGGTGGTCCGCCGCATAATCGTTCGCGAAGTAGAGGTTGCGGGCGTGTTGCGCCAGATAGGCGGAGAGCGTGACGTATAGCACGTCGCCGGACTCGAGCTTCAGCTTCTCCAGCGCCAGCGCGGTCTTGCCGCTGCCCGCCGAGCCGATCAGGATCAGCGGCGGCGCTTGCCGATAGACGACCTCCTGCGCGTCGTCAAGACTCAAGACCTTGTCGAGCAGGTGAAAACGCGTGGAGGCGGGATTGATGTAGGTCAGTTGCGGCAGGTCCGTTTCCGGCACATCTTCTTGTTGGAGCACGGCGATTTTGTCTTCGTCGACGGTGGCGCCGCGCAAGAAACGCGATCGATCATAGGCGTGGTTTTCGACCACCTCGAGCGCCAGAGCCACGCGCTCGCCTTGGTGGCGCATGAGCTTCACGATCAGCCGATTCGCGTAGTCGAGCCGGGCCCGATAGAGGCCGCCGGTCAGCTTCTTCAGGTCGGCGGACCGGAAATCGTCCTCCTCGATCCGGCGCTTGACCTTCTCGTACTGAGGACGCACGCGGCTGGTGTCGAGGTCGGTGTATTCGAGAACTCTCATGACATGGCGTCGAAATGGACGACAAATATATCATGCGATCCAGAGTCGTGCGGATCGTCGAGCGTGAGCGCGATGAGAGTCCTACGGGCCGGGCGCCCGACATGCTGGATCGCGTCGCGCCCGCAGGCTGGAGTTGTCATGTTGCGATCGACGGCGGCCGTGTTGTCAGCCGCGTGTTCGTCGAAGCGCGGCCCGATGCGCCGCTCCTGTTTCGCGCGCCCGCCGAGCCCGATCGGAGAGGTGGAGGACTGTTCCGCCTCGTCGGCTATCGGGGCGAGCGCTCGTTCTTGACGCGGTTTTGGCCGTATCGAGCGGATGGGCCGTGCTTGCGGAAGAAGTGCTTGTCGAGAAGCGCCTTCTGCATCGACGGCGCGCGCGGCGCGATGCGCAGCGTCTCCGAGGCCAGTCGCGCAACGTGTTCGAGGACGTCGGCGTTCACGACAGCTTCGGCGGGAGTCGCGCCCCAGGCGAACGGACCGTGACTGGCGGCGAGCACGGCCGGAATCTGCATGGGATCCAGCTTGCGAAAGCGTTCGACGATGACGCGCCCCGTGTTTTGCTCATAATCCTCGCGGATCTCCGATGGTCTGAGCTTGCGCGTACAGGGCACGGCGCCGTGGAACTGATCCGCGTGCGTCGTGCCGAGAGCGGGCAGGTCGCGGTTGGCCTGAGACCAGGCCGTGGCATAGAGACTGTGAGTATGAACGACGCCGCCGATCGTCTTGAAGGCGCGATACAGAGCGAGATGCGTCGGCGTGTCCGAGCTTGGGCGATAATCGCCCTCGACGGCTTCGCCGCTGTCGAGCGCCACGATCGTCATGTCGCCGGGCTTCATGACCTCGTATGCGATTCCGGACGGCTTGATCGCGATCAAGCCGCGTTCGCGATCGATGCCGCTGGCGTTGCCCCAGGTGTCGTGCACCAGTCCGCGACGGACCAGCTCCAGGTTGGCATCAAGGACGGCCATCCTCAGATCGTTCATCATGATCGATCGCTCAGTCGTTGCATCGAACGACGACCTTGACGGCGCCGTCGCGGTAGGCGCTCGCCGTTTCGAACGCCGCGACCGTCTGTTCCAAGGGAAAGCGGTGCGTGGCCAGGCGCGACAGCGGCAGAGCGTCGCGCAACGTCCATTCCAGCGCTCGATGAAAGGTGCGGTTCGAGCGGCGTATCATCAGGACGTCGAGCCCTTTGCGCCGCGCGGTCGAGTGCCGGAAGGACAGCCGATCCTCTCCCGGAATGCCGACTACGCCGACGCGCCCGGCGGGAGATGCGAGATCCACCATCTGTTCGAAGGTCTCGGGTTCGCCGGCGCACTCGAAGACGAGATCGGCGCCGAGTCCGCCCGTCAACTGCCGCGTGATCTCGACGACGTCGTCGGAGCGAGGATTCAAGACGTGCGTGGCGCCCAGATCGCGCGCGAAGTCCAAGCGATATTGCAGCGGATCGGTAACGATCAGCGGCCGAACGCCGCTTCGCGCCAGGAGCAACGTGTGTGTGAGGCCGATCGTCCCCGCGCCCAGGACGGCGACGCTCGCGCCCGCCGTTACGCCGACACGATCGAGCGAATGCACGGCGATCGCCAGCGGCTCGAGCAGCACGCCTTCGTCGTCGTCGATCTCGTCGGGCAGGGGCTCGCAGAGAGAAACGGGGTGAACGATGCGCTCCGCCAGAGCGCCGCTTCGAGGCGGCAGGCCTAGGAAATGCGATGACGGGCAAACGTTGGGCTTGCCCTCAAGACAATAGCGACAACGTCCACAGGCGATCGCCGGCTCGATGGACACGCGCTGGCCGACGAGAGTGCGATCCGTGCCCGGTCCGACGTCTTCGACGATCCCCACGCATTCGTGACCGGGGACGGCGCCGGCGGAGGCGTCGATCGGAACGCCGCCGATCACGCCGTCTTTGTAGAGATGCAGGTCGCTGCCGCAGAGGCCGACAGCCTGAATGCGGACGAGGGCCTCGCCTTGCGACGGCTTGGGGATCGTCGTCTCCTCGATCCTTATCCCACGAGCGGCGAACAGCACTGCGCGCTTCATATGACGTCGCGGCGGGAGTGGGCTCGAAGCGCCAGTAGGTCTTTCATGACGTTCCCGCAAACGCCTTGGGGCGGCCCGAAGCCGTCGTGCAGCTTCCTGTAGAGAGCATAAATATCGCCATAGATCCGATGCGCTTGCGGATCGGGACGGTAGTCCTTCGGCTTCAGCCCGGTCATCGCCTTCTGTGCCGCGTCGAAGTCAGCGTGGCCGCCCGCGTCGCGGCCGGCCGCCACGGCCCCGGCGACGGCGGCGCCCAACGCGCAGGTCTGGCTGGAGCGCGAGATTTTCATCGGACGGCCGATGACGTCGGCGTAGATTTGCATCACGAGCGGGCTTTTCTCGGCGATGCCGCCGCAGTTGACGACCTCGCGGATCGCGACGCCGTACTCCTCGAAACGGTTGATGATCGTGAGCGCGCCGAAGGCCGTGGCTTCGATGAGCGCACGATAGATTTCTGCCGGAGTGGTGTAGAGCGTCTGTCCGAGGAGCAAGCCGGTCAGGCGTTGATCGACGAGAATCGTGCGGTTGCCGTTGTTCCAGTCGAGAGCCAGAAGGCCCGAAGCGCCGGGTCGGACCTTGGCCGCCTGGGCGCTGAGAGCCTCGTGCGATCCGGCCTTCTTGCCGCCCGGCTGAACGTAGTTGACGAACCAGTTGAAGATGTCGCCGACGGCCGACTGGCCGGCCTCAAGGCCGTAAAAACCGGGCAGAACGCTGCCGGGCACGATGCCGCACAGGCCGGGGACGTCGGCCAGCGGGCGATCAACGGGAGCGACCGTGATATCGCAAGTGCTCGTGCCAATGATCTTGACGAGGATTCCCGGCGCGACTCCGGCGCCGATCGCGCCCAGGTGAGCGTCGAAAGCGCCGACAGCCACGGGAACGCCCGCCGGCAGACCCGTGCGCCGCGACCAGTCCGCCGTCAGGCCGCCGGCGGCGCTGTCGACCGTTTCCGCCCTGGCCGGGAGGCGCGAACGCAACCCGGCCAGCTTGGGATCCAGGCGGCCCAGGAATTCCGCTTCGGGATAGCCGCCCCACAGATCGTTGTACATTGCCTTGTGGCCCGCGGCGCACACGCCGACCTTGAGTTGATCGGGCGCCTGCGTGCCGGTCAGCGTCGCCGGGATCCAGTCGGCGATCTCCACCCAAAGGTGCGCGGCGTCGAAGACCTGTGGCGCGGCGCGCAGGCAATGCAAGACCTTGCTGAAGTACCACTCGCTCGAGTACGTTCCGCCGCACTTGGCCAGGTACTCCGGATGGATCTCTCGCGCCAACGAGGTGATTTCGGCCGCCTCCGCGACCGCCGTGTGATCCTTCCATAGCCAAGCCAGAGCCGCCGGATCACGCGCGAAGCGTCTGTCAAAGGCGAGAGGGATCCCGCGATGATCGACCGGGAGGGGCGTGCTGCCCGTCGTATCGACGCCGATGCCGACGATCTGCTCCGGTCGAAAACCTTTCTTGGCGCGGCGGGCCTGCGACAGGACCTTGCGGATCACCCGTTCCGTTCCATCGATGTAGTCGGCCGGATGCTGGCGCGCGAGATTGGGATCGTGCGAGAGAATCACGCCCTGCGTGCCGCGCCGATAGCCGTCGACGGCGGTTGCCGTCTCCTTTCCATTGGCGACGTCGACGAGGAGGGCGCGCACGGAGTTCGTTCCGAAATCGAGGCCGAGCGAGTAGCGTGCCATGGTCGCACCTTTCGTCCGGTCAGACGGCGCGGAACGGATTCTCGCGAGGATAGAGCCGCGCGGGCGGTAACGGCACGTGGATGTCGCCGATTCCGAGGAGCCTCATCGCGTCATAGAGCGTCGAGGCGCAGTCGCTGAACGCGACCGCGCCATGATGCGGGAAGCGCTCGCCGACCAGGACGTGACGGTAGAACCGCGCGAAGCCGGGGATGGCGAAGACGCCGATGCCGCCGAAGCTCTGGGGGTCGATATCCAGGATCTCGCCGGGAGCGACGTAACTGGCCGCCTTTCCGTTCGAGTGGCCTTGCAGGCGGAAGAATGTCGTCGGACCGGGCCGGAGCTGGCCTTCGAGCGTTCCGCGCGTGATGTCCGGCGGCTTGGACGGATCCTCCATCAGGCGATACATGATGAGCTGATGCTTCATCGAGTAGCTCTTCATGCAACAGCTTGGCGAGTTGCCGCAGTGAAAGCCCATGAACAGGTCTTCGCGCGCGGCTCCCTTGAGATCCGTGCCGGACGAGACGAGATCATCCGGGACGGTGTTGTTGATATCGAGCAGCGTCGCGGGTTGCAGGCTCGCGAGCTGGCAGACGTACTCGCTCACGGCGCCGTACATGTCGACCTCGCAGGAGACCGGCATGCCGCGCCCGGCCAGCCGCGAGTTGACATAACAAGGCACGAAACCAAAGGCGCGTTCAAAAGCCGGCCAGCATTTATCGGCGAACACGGCGTATCGGCGGGAGCCGAGGTTCTGTTCGGCGAAGCGCAGAAGAGCCAGCTCGAAACGCGCCAACTTCGGAAGCAGATCGGGGTAATACTTGCCCTCGCCCAGCTCCGCGGCCATGTCGCGAACGATCTCGGCCACCCGCGGGTCCTTGGCGTCGACCGATTGATAGAGCTGCAAGAGATCCAGCTCGCTGTTTTCCGTCACCTCGATGCCGAGGTCGTAGAGCTGCCGGATGGGCGCATTGCAGGCGTAGAAGTCCTGGGGACGGGGACCGAAGCCGAAAACCTTCAGGCTCTTCAGGCCAAGGAGGACGCGCGCCACGCCGATGAAAAGCCGGATATCGGCGGCCAGCTCGTCGGGAAGCCCCACCGGACGTTCCGGGATATGAACTGCGACGCCGCGCAGATCGAAGCTGTATGACGCGTTGAGCAATCCGCAGAAAGCGTCCCCGCGACCCTGGATAAGGTCCTTCCTCGACTCTTCGGCGGCGGCGCAGGCCATGACGGGACCGTCGAAGCGCTGCGCAAAGATCGCGAGCGGCCCTTCGGGGCCAAAGTTGCCCAGGAAGATCACGGCGGCGTTGGCGCCCATCCCTCTCGCTTCTTCGAGGGCCTGTAGAGCGTCTTTCTCGCTTTCGATGATCGTCGGGCATGCCCGCGCCGGAATGCCGGCCTTCTCGCAGGCCGCCATCAATCGGCCGAGCCGGTTGCGCGCCAGCTCGATCGGGAAACAATCGCGGCTCACGCCGGCCACGGCGATCTTGACCTCCGGAGTATTGTCGAGTTTCATCATAATCAGTTCGCACCCCTTTCAAGAAGCAATTGTAAGGGCGCGAGCGCGCCAGATCAATGACGGGATTTGTCCTCGCGCATCGAGCTGCGTAGCATTAACGGATGACCTCGACAGAAAGACTTGCGGCGCGCGAACTGTTGCGACGTTTGGCGTCCACGGCGGTCGGACAGCGCTTCGTGCTCGCCGGCTCGTCCGGGCTTTACGCGGCGAGCGACACGCTGCCCGCCTTGACCGAGGACTACGATTTCCTTGTGGACGCGGACTGGCTCGCCGATCACGAAGCCGACGTGCTTGACGCCATGACGCGGCTCGGGTTCCGGCACGAGAGAGGCTCGTGCACGTTTATCGCCGAGGACGGCATGTCTCTGGATCTGATCGGGTATTCAGTCGGGGGCGAGTTGCAGGATTGCATAGCCGGCGGCGCCGTCGTGCGCGTGATGACGTACGCGGATCTGGGAGAGATCATGACACAGCCGGGCGCGGCGGTCGACGTGCCGGGCGGCGGCCGAGCGCTCTCGGCCGCGGCGCTTTCGGCCAGCAAGCTGCTCACCGTGCGCCTGGAGAAGGGGAGCAAGGACAAGCTGCAGGCTCTGCTGTTGATCGACGAGCACTCGAAGGATCCCGGTTTTTTGGAGGCGTTACGCGGCTTGCTTGCGCGTTTTCCGGACGATCGCCTGCAAGACGCGCTCGCCGACGCGCAGGCGGCGAGCCTCGCGCTATCCTCGGATCCGATGCGTGCCGATTCGCAATCGGCGGGTTACGCGGCGCTGCGCGAAGCGTCGGCACGCGGCCTGTCGGCGCTTCAGCGATTGGTGCCGGCGTGATGCGCGGCCTGGAGTGGCCCGATGAGCGGCTGAGATGCGCTCGACGCGACCGCGCGGCTTATCGCCGGCGCAGCCTGGCTCGCCGCGTGTACCCTCGGTTCATGCGCGATCTTCGTATCGTGCCATATCTATTCCTCGCGCCGGACGCGCTCCGCGCCGCCGCGCTTTCTTGTCCCGCGCAGTCTCTGCTGGAAGCACTCAAAGGACGCGCGATCTGGACGCTCGACACGGCCGTGCGCCTTGCCGGGCTGCGGGGTTTTCTCGTGGCTTCCGATTTGACGGGTTATCTTGATGACGGCGCGCTTGACGCCGTCCGCTCGGCCGGACTGATCGACGAGCCAGCGCCGGCGTCTATCAGCGTCGATCCGCTTTTGCCGCGACCGCCGCTGCTCGTGGCCCGACTGGGCGCGGAGCCGCCGTTCGTCACCCTGCTCCATGGACAGCGGATCGTGACCTGGGAGCGCCTCATCCGCGACATCATGGGCACGATCGGCTGGCGACCGGATCTCTTGTCGCGAATCGAGGACGCGTATCGCGCGGCGACGGAATAGAATCGGCCCGTCAAGATGCAGTAAAGATTGAACGGCGCCCCATAATCCGACGAGCTTCCCGCGAAGTTCCATCTCCCGTTCGAGATCCTCACGAACGACAAGTTTGAGTCGGCTCACAGCGGCAAATTGGTTCCTCGAAAACAACCTCGTCATCTGTTGCCTCGACAAGCTGAGCCGTGACGAGGACCTAGCTGTATCAAGCCTATGCCTATCTGATCGGGCCGTCCAAAACCGGGATGGAAGTCATCTGGCCGTGAGCGGCCCGCATGGCGCAGGAGTCGTCGCAGTGCTGCCGAGAAGCGGTCCAGGGCTGGAGCATGCATACATGCCGACGCCGTCGAGGAGAAGGGCTGATGAATACCGACCGGACGGGCTCCTGTGCAATCAACGCTGTCGATCTCTGCTCCATGGCAGGCCATCACGAGCCGAATCCCACGCATGACGGAGCACGTTATATGATAAATATTACGGCCGGCGCGGCGTGCCGCGAGGCGATGGGATGATTCCTGGAGGTGAAACTTGAGGTTCTTCCGAGCGTTTTTCGGCTTCATCGTTGCTTCATTGGTAGTGAGCGGCCCATGCGCCGGTGAGCCGGAGCTTCGACGGATCCACGTCTGGGAAATGCAAGAAATCGTGTTCCGGTCCGCAAAGACTGACATCAATCCCTATACGGACGTCATCATGTGGATCGAGCTGCGGGGACCGGACTTTTCGCGGCGTGTCCACGGATTCTGGGACGGGGGAGACGTCTTCAAGGTCCGATTCGTGGCCACAAAGACGGGCGAATGGACGTGGATCAGCGCATCCAATCAGAATGACGCCGGTCTCGACGGAAGGAGCGGCCGGCTCGAAGCGATACCGTGGACGGAGGAAGAGAAGCAGGCCAATCCAAACCGTCGCGGATTCATTCGCGCGACGGCCAACGGGCATGCGTTCGACCATGCGGACGGCTCTCCGTTCTTTATGCTCGGCGACACATGGCTGGCCGCCTCGACATGGCGCTTGCCGTACAAAGGAGAGGCGGCTGTCCCGGACTACGAGCCGGGTCCGGGCGTCGGCTTCGAGCAGGCCGTGGCCTACCGAAAGAGGCAGGGCTTCAACTCGATCAGCTTCATCGCGGCGTTCCCCAACTGGGAAACAGACCATTATTCCGCGACCTTTGCCGACAAGAACGGAGTCTTCGTCCGCAATGCCTGGGAGAAGTTCGGTTTTCGCACCGCGGAAGGCGATCTCGCCTCCAAGGACATGCATGACGAGCAGGGACGGCGTCCTTTTGAGTTGCTCGCCGGCGGAGAAGGGGTGGCGGACTTCGAACGTCTCAACCCCGGCTATTTCCAGAGTCTCGATCGCAAGATGCGGCATCTCGCGGAACAAGGATTCGTCCCGGTTTTCGAGACCGTGAGGCGCGACAACTGCCCGACATGGAAAGCGTATTTCGACTTCAACGAGTCTTATGCTCGTTTCGTCCAGTATCTCATCGCGCGCTACGGCGCCTTCAACATGATCTTCAGCGGCATTCACCTGGACTGGATTCCGGAGAAGTACAGCCTGACCGCGGACGAGTTCAACGCCGCGCTGACTCATCACCACCACAAGTTCGGCCCGCCTCCTTTTGGACAGCCGTACACGACGCTCATCGATTCGTCGACTTATCCCCGGTTCGGTCACGGGGACAAGTGCCCCTGGCTCACCATGCACAGCGTGGGGAACAATCCCCGGCACCACGGCGTCTACGCGCTGATCGAGGAGCTGTTTCGTCTCGATCCGCCCTATCCGGCGGTGAACATGGAGCCCTACTACACCGGATGGGATCACAGCCTCAACATGCCGGCAGGCGAAAGGCCGCCGGCCGATTCCGAGCGCGATAACTATTTCGCGCGCGCGCAGATGTATGGATCGGTCCTGTCCGGCGCTCTCGTGGGTCACGTGCACGGCACGGCCGCGTACGACGTGACGGCGGCGGGCGAGCCGGCCGGATTTCGGCCGTATATCTGGGACGCTCTCCGATATTCTTCAGGAGAGTACATGCGACACCTTGCGGCGTTCGTGCTCTCCGAAGGGCGGCGCTATCAAAACCTGCTCCTGGCGACGGACGATATCGCGCCGCGACAGGCGCCGGGCAGTCCGGAGAAGGGCCTGGACGGCTGGTCGTTCATGATGCGCACCGCCGGGCAGGATCTCGCGTTGCTATATTTCGAAAAGCGCGCGGTACGAGCGACTTTATCGGGCTTCCAGCCGAGTACAAGCTATCAATGGACCTTCTATGATCCCCGGCGCGGCGATTGGATGGCGCCGATCGAGATCGACGCCGACACCAATGGACTGTTGACCGCGCCTCAGTTCCCTGGTGATAACGACGTGGCCACGACCGATTGGGCCGCGAAGCTGAAGCCGAGGTAGACTTTCAATCGCACGAATCCAAACTGGACGCCGAGTTTGGGCCGATTATAGCCCCATGATGTTGTATCCGGAATCGACGAAGACGACGTCGCCGGTTGTTCCTGACGATAGGTCCGACGCGAGATAGAGGGCGCACTTGCCCACGTCTTCCAACGAGATGTTTCTCCCGAGGGGCGCCTTTTCTTCGATTAGCGAAAGAATGTTATGGAAGCCTGAAACGGCGCTTGCCGCCAGGGTCTTGACCGGGCCGGCGCTGATGGCGTTGATCCGGACGCCCGAGACGCCGAGATCCACGGCGAGGTAACGCACGCATGCCTCGAGGGCGGCCTTGGCGACGCCCATGGCGTTGTAGTTGGCGACGACGCGTCCCGAGCCGTAGTAGCTCAGGGTGATGACGGAAGCGCCGTGAACGAGCAGGCGTTCATACGCCCGACAGAGCGCGACGAGCGAGTAGGATGAAACATCCAGAGCGATACGATAACCTTCGCGGCTCGTGTCGATGAAGCGTCCTTTCAGGTCCTCGCGATTGGCGTACGCGATGGAATGCACGAGAACGTCCACGCCGTCCCACTTTTCGCGGACCAGATTCGCCCCGGATTGAATCTCCGCGTCCGACGTGACATCGCATTGGAAGAGCAGCTCGCCGTCGAGGCGTTCGGCGATCGGCTCCAGTCGCTTCCGAATCGGGGTGGACGCGTATCCGAAGCCCAGCCGCGCGCCGTGTTTGTGCAACTGCTCGGCGATGCCGTAAGCGATACTGCGCTCGTTGACAACGCCGAATATCAGAGCCCTCTTGCCTTCGAGCAACATGGAGAGATTCTGCACCAGATGAGGCGGATATGCGAGTCCGGCGGCGCCGAGTGGCGACTCGGAGAGCGTGAAAACCTGGAGATCCGTGTCGAACGTTTCGTGTTTAGTCCAACCCGTACGACTCTCAAGACCGTGACGGCGCTGTCGCGGCTTCGTGGTTGGTGTCGGCTTGACGTGGCGGAATACATCCGGCGTTTACGAGCCGACTGAACTGTCTGATACGATTGGCATGCGCGTCTACCTGTAAAGCGCGGTCACCATGTGCTCCTGGCCCATGGCGGAGAACCGGACCATGCACGTGCCGCGGCACCCCGTGTACTCGGGCGCGCTGTAGAACTTCAGATGCAGAACGAGGTGATTGGGATCGCGCTGTTCGACCTTTTCGACCTCAACGCCGGCCGGCCAGGTCGTTCCCGAGCAGTTCATCATTCCCGGCGCCACAGTCGACAGGGATTCCACGTTCAGCGCATCCGATCGATGCAGGATCGTAACAGTGGAGAAAATCGTGCAGCTAGCGGAATCCGTATTCGTCACCGCGGCGCGCGCCATGACTGTCCCAATCGGCAAAAGCCGGTCCAATGCTTGATTGACCAGCTTGGCCCGGGAGCTCTGCGGATGCATGCTCATAAAGCTCTCATATGCCTGGACCGTATCCGCCGTCTGGGCGTCCTTGAAATGTAACTCCTCGATTGCCGATTGCGCCGCTCCCGTAAGCTTTCCACTCGGGTAACGTTTCAAGAAATCCTGGTATGCGGCGACCGTGTCGATGGCCTTAGCGCCGTCAAAGACGATCTGTTCCTTCGCGTCTTTGGCCTGCTCGGACAAAGGGCCCTCCGGATGACGCGCGAGAAATGCGTCGAGCGCCTCGATGGTGCCCGCCGCCTTCGCCTTGCGTAGCTCCCTCTCGGGTGAGGAGCACCCGCCAAGAACGCCTGCGGCCAGAACGGCGATTACCAGCGAGGATCGTATCGAGCCCTTTCTCATGTCCCGACTCCTTCTTTTCATTTCTCCGTTTCATTCCATCGCGGCCGTCACGCTGACAGGATTTCCGGGGTTCGGTCACACGCCGACGCATCCCGGAATCGCGCATAAAGAGTAGCGCACCTTTACCGATCAGGGGAAACCAGGCAATCGCCTGAAGACCTGGCATCGACGTGTTGACCTGTGGCGCGCAAGAGGGTACGTTGCATGAAGAACGAATCATCGCCGTCGTGACGATTCGTCATGGAGGAGGGCCTTGCCATGAAACCCGCTCTGCTCTTATCCGCCTGCGCCTTGGTTTGGTGTCACGCGACGCTCGGCGCCGCTCAATCCGGAGAGGCGGAGGAAGCCAAGCCGCGCGATTTGCAGCGCCTTCAAGATGATCTGCTCAACCTCGACGAGGAACTGCAACGACTGGATCCGGAGACGTCCGGCGCCGAGGAGTTTCAGAAGCGCGCCGAGGAGATCCGCGAGGAGACGACTTATCTGAAGGTCAAGATGCGGCGCCACCGGCAGGCCGGCATGGAGGGCACGGGCGTGGATCGAGGCGAGATCGCGAATCTGCGCTTGACGATAGACGACCTTCGAGACGACATCGAGCAGGCGTCTCGCGCGGAAGCGCGGGAGGCGCGCGTGCCCGAGGGCACGGAGATCCTCGTAACGCTCGAGGAGGCGCTGTCGTCGAAGTTGAACCGCGTGGAGGACGGTTTTGAAATGTCGGTCCATCAGTCCGTGCGCGCCCAGGACACGATTGCGATACGGGCCGGAACGCGCGCGAGAGGAACCGTCCGATACGCCGAGCCGGCGCAGCATCCGTCGCGTTCCGGGCGGCTCGAGCTGAACCTGGACTGGATCGAGGTTGAAAAAACGCGCATCGATCTCAAGGGACGGATCGTCGCGGTCGGCGCCCAGACCGAGAAGGGTCTCGGCACGGGCGAGAAGGCGGGCATCGGCGCCGTTCTCGGAGGAGTGCTGGGAGGGATTCTCGGCGGAAAAAAGGGAGTGCTGACGGGAGTGCTGCTCGGCGGCGGCGGGGCCATCGTCGCGACGAAGGGCGATGAGGTCGAGCTTCCGGCAGGCACGATCCTGACGTATCGTCTCGACCGCGAGATCGTCGTTCCGCGAGAGCAGACGCCGGCGGATTGAGACGCCGTAACCATGCTTTCAGTGAGCGCGGAGGCGCAAAGGGAAATGAAAGACACGCTGGTCCCCAATCTCACGCGCTGGCGTGTCTGCGCCTGCCCGAACTGAAGCATGAATTGAATTGGGCATTGATTCCGCAAGACAATCAGCCATGATGGCATTCATCGGCCATTGAATGGTCCATGCGGCTCGTTGAGCCGAGTATCATGCTGGTCATTTTTATATCCATGGCGACTCTTCGCCTTGTTCGCGCAGTTTCCTTGACGCGACGAGATGCCATGCAATCAACGAGATTCAAGGAATTGAGGCAGGCAAGGCGACGAAAGTGCCCAGTGTTGTATTGTTATCACATGTGTCGCCTGAGTATATGGAAAAACAGTCGTGGCGACTGAAGGCGCCGATGAATCGGGCCAGAAGGAGAAATCAGGATGAAAACGATGAGCGTGAGGGCGGTCAAGGGTTGGCTGTTGATCACGAGCGTACTGGCGGCACTGAGCCTCTTTGGCACGGTGGAAACCCAAGCCGGCAAGAAATCCGACCAGAACAAGGCGGATTGCTTGAGCTGGTGCTCCCAGCACAAGAGCGAAGGCTGCGAGCACTGCTATGCCACCAGCGCATGCGGCGCGGGATACGAGGACATGAAGAAATTCGGCAAGACCGGCACCTGGTACGCATGTCGCAAGAACGACTTCGGCAAGAGGGGAGAACAAAACCAAGCAGCGTGCGAGGCCTACTGCAAGTCCAATCCCGCCTGCGAGAAATGCACTTCCAGCAAGTGCGGCAAAGGGATCAAGCTTCTGAAACCGTTCATCGGCGGCGGCAAGGATTGGTATGCCTGCGAGAAAACCAACTGGGCCAGGCATTCGGAGCAAGCTCATGACGATGCCGTCAAGTGGTGCACGGACTACAAAAAGGAAACCGGCGAGGATTGCCGCATCGTCAAGAGCGGGCAATCCTGCCCCAACGGGTTTTACAAATCCGACCGTATAACCGTCAGTTGGGGCAGAGACTACAAAGTCTGTTTGATAAGCAAAAGCGACACCCAGCGCGTCAAGGACTGTTCGGGCAAGGCTACGGCGAACATCGAGAAGGCGCTCGACTGGATCAACGCTCATTACGACACGCTTACGGATTTTCGAATGCAGCCCAACGCCTATCGTGACCGCCAGGCGCACAGGCGCATGAATCGCAAATTTCCCGATGTGACCGTGCAGTGCGAAGACCAGAGCAATAAGTGCAAGAACAACGCCCGTCTGAGCGGCTGGTCCGCGACCGCTCGTTACGTGAACTTGTGCTACAGCCATCACAAGAAGTTCTGCGCGCTGGTTGGGACGATCATACACGAGTCCGGACACAACGCGTGGATCGATATGGACCGGTCGCAACATATCGGAGATCCCGGCGCACAGAACGACACCGTCTATCAATTCGGTTTCAGGGCCGAGGACTTGTGCACGGGGACGAACAAACACAAGACCAACGTCGTTCCGGCCGGAAGCAGGAGTTACGACTTCAATCTCAATTGACGTTCTCCAATTCGCTTGTGTCACGTCGCGAGGATCCCCGCGCCCGTCGGACGTCGCGGGGATTCCGCGGCGTTACATCGAGCCGTGGTTATTGCGATGGACCTCAGCCGGCGCATCCCTGAGCAGAAGCGGGATATAAACGCGATCAGCTAACGAGGGATGAACGGGTCCTCGAAGGTGGCCGGCCGATCGTGCGCAAAATGAACAACGCGTTTCGGGCC
>JAFGSN010000222.1 GCA_016934575.1 Vicinamibacteria bacterium | reverse complement strand
CGCCTTGGCAAGGGCATCCGCACGGCGCCGCGCGACGCGCTCATCGCCGAGAGCGGCAGCGATGCGGAGCGCGGTCGCAGCTTTGGCGTCCACCGGGCGCTCGATACCTTCGGCGCCGCGATCGGACCGTTCGTCGCATGGGCGGTGCTGACGCTGTCTCCGGGCGCATATCGCGCGATTTTCCTGATCTCCGCCATACCCGGAGCGCTTGCCATCCTATTCGTCGTGGTGGCGGTGCGCGACACTGGCAGGCGTTCGGCTGTGGGAATGACCGCACGGATAACCTTCCGTGATCTCTCGAAGCCGCTCGTGGCTTTCACGGCCATCTCGTTCGTCTTCGGGCTCGCCAACTCCTCGGATGCGCTTCTCATATTACGCGCCCAGGATCTCGGGGCTTCCGTGGCGGTCATTCCGCTCATGTATGTGGTTTTCAACCTGGTCGCCGCGTCGCTGGCTGCGCCCTTCGGCGTTTGCTCCGACCGCGTGGGAAGGCGTCGCCTGCTCGTCTTCGGGTTCGCCGGTTACGCGCTCGTATACCTGGGTTTCGCAATGGCGCGCTCTTCCGCGGCCCCGTGGCTGCTGTTCGGACTCTACGGCATCCCCCATGCCGCCACCGAAGGAATGACCCGCGCGTACGTCTGCGACCTCGCGGGACCCGAGAGACGCGCGACCGTTCTTGGCGCTTACACTTTCGTCCTCGGACTGGCGGCGCTGCCCGCGAGCTCGCTGGCGGGCCTGCTCTGGGATAACGTCTCTCACTCGGCGCCGTTCGTGCTGAGCGCGACGCTCATGGGGGTCTCGTCACTCGCGCTCTGGCTCTTCGGTTCGTGGCTTGACAGACGACCCACGACGACGCCAGCATACCGACCGCGAACACCGATCTGGAGCGAGGCCGGCGACCGCATATGGTACGGGCCCGACGTCAAGGTGAAGAAACGAAGACCGACAACGAATGAGCCGTGATCCTCGGCGGCTCATCGTCATGATGAATACGATGTGGTGACGGACATGCGATTACTCGCCGACCAGGCCTTCTCTCGCGCCGCCGGCGCGCCGCTTGTCGGAGGCAACGGCGTTCGTCTGTTGAGAGATGCGCGTGAGAATTATCCGGCGTGGCTCGACGCCATCGCCTCGGCCAAACGGCACGTCCACTTCGAGAGCTACATCATCCATGAAGACGACACGGGACGTCAGTTCGCCGACGCGCTGGTCGGGAAAGCGCAGGACGGCGTCCACGTGCGGCTGGTCTACGATTGGATCGGCGGGTTTGGCAACGCTTCCCGCCGGTTCTGGAACCGCTTGCGTGCGGGCGGGGTCGAAGTTCGTTGCTACAATCCGCCGCGCCTGGACTCTCCTTTCGGCTGGCTGAGTCGCGATCACCGCAAGATGCTCTCCGTGGACGCGCAGGTCGGCTTCGTCTCGGGTTTGTGCGTCGGGCGAATGTGGGAGGGCATTCCCGAAAAACAGCTCGAGCCGTGGCGCGATACCGGAATCGAAGTGCGCGGACCCGCGGTGGCGGACATCGAGCAGGCGTTCGCGCAAGTCTGGGCGATGATCGGCGATCCGATCCCTCAAAACGAGCTGACGAGCCGGGACGCGCTCGCTCAGGCGGGTGAAACGGATCTTCGTATCGTGGCGAACGTGCCGGCCACGGCCGGCATGCTCCGCCTGGACCAGCTCATCGCCGCGCTGGCAAGAAAGAGATTATGGTTGACGGACGCTTACTACGTCGGGATGGCCGCTCACGTGCAAGCCCTGAGAGCGGCCGCCAATGACGGCGTCGACGTTCGCCTCCTCGTCCCGGGCGCAACGGATATTCCCGCCCTGAGACTGTTATCGAGGGCGGGATATCGCGCGCTCCTGGAAGCGGGCATGCGCGTCTTCGAATGGAACGGCACGATGCTGCATGCGAAAACCGCTGTTGCCGATGGGCATTGGGCGCGCGTCGGCTCGACCAATCTGAATATCCTCAGTTGGCTCGGCAACTGCGAACTGGACGTGGTGATCGAAGACGAGACGTTCGCGCGCCAGATGGAGGAAATGTACCTTCAGGATTTGACGAACGCGACGGAAATCGTCCTCGATACGAAGCTGAAGGTTTGCGCGCCCGGAAAGACGCGCCGCTTGCGGCCCGTGCTGACGAGCGGCGGCGGAAGCGCCGGCCGCGCCGCGGCCGGAGCGGCCCGTATCGGCCACGTCGTCGGCGCGGCTTTCACCGACCGGCGCGTGCTCGCTCCGGTCGAGGCGCGTTTGATGACAAGCGCCGGCGCTCTGCTTCTGCTGCTCGCCGCCTTCCTTGCGATTTTCCCAAGCGTGCTCGTGTTCCCATTACTGCTGGTTTTCGTCTGGCTCGGCGTTACGCTGCTTTGGAGAAGCTGCCAATTGCATCGTGAAGGCCGGCGTCAACGGGCGGCCGGCAAGAAAGCCCGGCCGCCGATGCCGTGCCAGGCGACATCAGCCCCATCGAAGAAGGCGCGCGACTGATTCTGCTTTTTCCGATTCCCTTTGAACGTTCCTCGTCATGCCGAATCACGCGCACGCCGCGGTATGATTGGTTGGAATCGAAAAAAGGTGGAGTGATGGCCTTGAAGGAGGAACGGAGCATGAGAGCACGCGCGACACTGGCGCTTGTCGCGCTCGCAATGGCTGGATGCGCGGCCAGCACAAGCGAGCGTCTGAGGCTGCCTGAGCTGCGAACCGTGCCGCACGTGGACCTCGACCGATACGTCGGAACATGGTACGACATCGCGAGCTTCCCGCAGCGCTTCCAGCGCGGATGCGCGGGGACGACAGCAACGTACACGATTCGGGACGACGGAATGATCGATGTGCTCAATCGCTGCCACGACGGCTCGCTCGCCGGCAAGGAGCGCTCGGCCCGAGGACGAGCGCGAGTCGTCGATCGCTCTACAAACGCGAAGCTCAAGGTGAGCTTCTTCCGGCCGTTCTGGGGCGACTACTGGATCGTCGATCTCGGCCCGGATTACGAGTACGCGGTCGTGGGGCACCCCAGCCGCGACTACCTCTGGATCCTGAGTCGCACTCCCTCGATGGACGGCGCGGTGTATGAGGAGATACTTGGACGGCTCCGAGAGCAAGGCTATGAGGTGCAGCGGTTGAACCGCACGCTGCAGCCGTCCGGCGAGCGATAGGGACACGACGGTCGCGCCAAGGAGCGACGGGTTCGCATCCCGGGGCCAATTACCTGTGTGCTGTCGCCGCCGACCGAGGCGGTCTCGTGCTCGCAATCCCGAGGACTGCTGATATCCTAAAAAACGGTCGTATCGAGGAATCATGGCAAAGAGGCGCTCGATTCGCTTCACGATCGCGGCGACGGCGATGGCCGGACTTGCCGCCGCTTGCGCTCGACCCGCGCCGGACGTCAATGCGCCCGGCGTTCGTCCGGTCCTCGTCTCCGAACCCGCGCAATCCGACGGCGGCGCGTTGCGCGTGGCCTCGATCTTCCCCGCCGTCGGCCGTTACGCGCTCTCGGGCATTCAGTGCACGAACGGAGTGCGCCTGGCGGTGAACGACGTCAATCGACGCGGCGGCGTTCATGGCCGCAAGCTGCAGCTTCTCGAATATCGCACGGGCAGCTACTTCGTCGACGCGCGCCACGCCGCCGAGCTGGCGGTCGACGAAGGCGGCGTCGTGGCGATCATCGGCGCCAACTCCAGCTCGCTCTCGCTGGCGATCGCCGAAGTGGCGGAACAGCGGCGTGTTGTTCAGATCTCGAACATCTCCACCGCCGAGGAGCTCACGCATGATCCCGAGACGGGATCCGAGCGCCGTCATGTCTTTCGCACCTGCGGCTCGGACGTCGTGATGGGCGCGCTGCTCGCGCGTTTCGCGCGCAAGGATCTCGATGCGCGTCGCGTGGCGGTGCTCTACGAGGTGGGCAGCACGTACAGCGCGCGCCTGGCCCAGAGCTTCATCCGCAATTTCCGCGATGTCGACGCCGGACGCGAGACTCGCGAGTACTTCTATCTCCCGCGCGAGATCGATTTCCGCGTTCAGCTTCGCGAGGTCGCCGAGTTCGAGCCGCACGCGATCTTCGTCCCCGGTTTTCCGACGGACGCCACGCTGATCGCCATACAGGCGGAGTCGCTCGGTTTGCCCGCGACGCTCCTCGGCGGAGACGGATGGTCGAGCCGCTTTCTCTTCGCCCGCGGCGGCCCCTCTCGTCCCGCATACTACGCCGACCTGTGCGCGCCGCCCGAGGAGTTCGGCGCCCGTTACGCCCGCGATTTCGGCCATGAGGCGGAAGGTTGCCGGGCGGTTCTCGCTTATGACGCGGTCATGGCCCTGGAGGCGGCGGCGCGCGCGCTCGGTCCGTTGCGGGACGTCGATCTCGGCGCGAACCTCCCGCGCATGCGCGCCCGGCTTCGCGAATCCCTCACGCGCGTCGAGATCCGGGGCGAGACGGGAATCGTGCGCTTCGATCGCCATCGCAATCGGCCCGGCGTGATGTCCATCATGGAGATCGCGCGAGCGAACGGCAAGGGCTACACGACGCGTCTCAGGACGGTCAGCGATGCCACCTAGCCGGCGTTTCGCGGCCGTACGCGATCTCAACCTGCATGGCAAGGTCTTGCTGACCTTGGCGTCCGTGTTCGCGCTGATCGCGGTCGTGCTGCTGGCCGTGCTCATTCCATTCCAGCGCGGCCAGCACAAGCGCTTCATCGAGCAAGATCGACGGCTGCTTTCGGTCCTGCGCGACAAGCACCAGCGCGATTTCATCCACGACATCGTCAGCTCCAACACCGAATCGCTCAAGGTCGATCTCGCCAATCTGGCGCTCGAGCCCGGCATCCTCTGGGTTCGCCTGGAATCGAAGCCGTCGGAAGCCGGCGAGCCTTCGTTACGACTCGAGGCCTCCGGCGATTCCGCGATGCGCCGCCGGCTGCTCGCGCGGCCGGACGTCCTCGACGGCTTGCCGCACGAAGGCGTCATTCTTCTATTGAAGGAGAACGGCTCGGCCGATCTCATCGAGGCCAGCGGGAGAATTCTTCTCGACTCCCAGTCCGTCGTCGCCGACAACCTGCCGCCTTGCCGTGAGGCCGTCTCGGACGCCGAGCTGTTCCACGAGGCGGCCTGGAGCGGAGCAACGGCGCTCTGCTCCGTCGCTCCGCTCGTCGCCGCCGACGAGAACTACGGGAACGTTTCCGTCCTCTATTCGCTCGCCGAGCGGCATCGCGCCGAATCGCGCACGCGCGCGATTCTCTACATCGTGCTCGGCGCGACCTTTCTTCTGCTGGCCTTCCTGCTCAACGTCCTTCTCTCGCACATCGTGCTCGCGCCCGTGAAGCGCGTCATGGACGCGATGCGTCAGGCCAGCACGGGCGAGCTCAGAGTCCGCCTGCCCGTGCACTCGCGCGACGAAATCGGCACCATGGCGGAATCCTTCAATGGAATGGTCGAGGAGCTGTCGATCTCGAAGCGCGCGATCGAGGAATACAGCCACGATCTCGAGCGCAAGGTGGCCGAACGAACCGCCGAGCTGCGCGCTTCCGAGGAAAGCCTCATTCGGCTCAAGAATCATCTCGCGACCGTGATCGCCAACGTCGCGACCGGCGTCGTCTCGCTCGACGAGACGGGACGCATCATGACGTTCAACGGCAAGGCGGCCGAGATTCTCGGCGTCGACGAGGAAACGGCCCTGGGACTGACGATCGAGGACGCGTTGAAGGCCGAGGAAGCGCGTCCTGTCGTCGATTTCATCCGTTCCGTTCGCGGCTCGGCTTCGCGGGCTCGGGAAGGCCAGCTCAAGCTCAAGCGGCCGGAAGGAACGCGCACGCTCGCGGTCATGGCTTCGCCGCTTGGCGAAAGCGGGCGCCGGCTGGGCATGGTGATCGTTCTGGACGATCTGACTCAGATCCTCGCCAGCCAGCGTCTCGAGGCGTGGAAAGAAGCGGTCGAGCGCGTCATCCACGAAATCAAGAATCCCCTGACGCCCATCGGGCTGGCGGCGCAGACGCTGCGCTCCGCCCATGAAAAAGACCGCGAGCAGTTCGACGCCATCTTTCCTTCCGCGGTCGAGATGATTCTCACGTCGGCGCAGGACCTGAAGACTCTCATCTCGGATTTCACCCAGTTCTCGCGACTGCCGCGGGTCGTTCTCGAGCGGCTGGACCTGAATCAGCTCGTGCGGGACGCCGTCGATCCCTATCCTGCCTACGAGGGAATCCGTCTCGAGTGCAGGCTGGCCGCCGGCCCGGCGCCCATCGACGCCGACCCGACGCAGCTCAGGCGCGTGCTCCTGAACGTTCTCAACAACGCGTTCGAGTCGATGGAGGGACGCCAGGGAACAATCGTCGTCGCCGTCGAGGCCTCGGACGGCGCGGGGCACGCGACGCTTTCGGTGCGTGATCAGGGATGCGGCGTCGAGGACGTCGACCGAATCTTCGAGCCCTACTACACGACCAAGGTCAAGGGCACCGGTCTCGGCCTCGCGATCGCGCGCCAGATCGTCGAGGAGCACGGCGGCGAGATCCGCGCCCGATGCGCCTCGGGCACGGGAACGATCGTCATCATCCGGCTTCCCGCGGCGCGGTAGCGGCGCTTTTCGGCGCGATCCGGTTCCGGAATCTCACGCGGCGCGACAATGGGCCGTTCATTCGGGTAATCCGCCAAGGCTCTCGACGTCACGCTCGGCCGCCTTGCGTCCTTCCGCGCCTTCGCGGCCGCGCGTCCTTGCTTTCGTCATGACGCAAACCGCCGCCGGCGCGAATTGAAACGCGCCGCGACTTGCGCGTCGATTCATCATCCGTCTCTGGAACGAGCTGGCGGAACAGACTCGACTCGCGCTTGAAGAAACCCTCGGTGTGGAAAGAGTCGGACAGCTTGAGAAGCGCATAGTCGAGGTGATGCGTCAGCTCATGGAGCAGGGTTCGCAAAAACGTGCGGAACGCGACGACACGACGATGGCGCAATGTGCGCATCCAGACCTGGATCCGGCCGCTGTCGACCGTATAGAGGCCGTGCAGCTCGCCAAAGCGCAGCTCGGGCCGAACGGCGAGCACCTGAACCTGCGGAGCGCGCGCGCCGGTCAGCTCGGCGACGCCGCGACAGAGGATCTGAGCGGCCGCCTCGATGGCGCGACGCTCTTCCCGCGCCAGCGCTTCTCGCAGAAGAGGGATCACCGGCCGAAGCCGCTCCGCGTCCGGAAGCGGAATCTCCGTCACCGCGTCGCTGCGTCGATAGATCCTCTTGTTCGTTTCCGAAAGACGGTCATAGTACGCGAAAGGCATCGTATCTTGCGACAGTTTAAGGCAAGCGCCGCCAGAAAGCATGGCCCGGGGTCGGTTCCAGGCGCGAAAACCGCGCTCGTCATGAAGCGTCGAGCCGGCGACTCAACGAACCGCATCGAACGTGCGCCACGCGATGGACGCCGTTTTCGGACACATCTCGTTCCTTTGCGTTTCTGCGACTTCGTGGCTTTGCCTTCCCTGATGCGTCTTCTCGATGCGCCGCCGTCGATCGGTCCGGTCGTCGCGTGTCGCCCTGACGACCGTCGCACGTTCCGCGCATGCGACCGCGTCCGCGGCTGTCATGCGTCGATCAGCGCTCCCGCGGAGCGGCTTCCCCCAAACCGACTTCCGCGTTCGTCCTTCCGGCGTCGCTTCGCAACGCAAGCTGTCCACATGCCGCCGCGATGCCTGCTCCACGCGCGGCCCGGACGAGGCAGCGTACGCCGCGCGCGCGCAGGATCTCATGGAAGCGCAAGATCCGTCCGCATGAAGGCGGACGGAGCGGGCTTTCCGGAAACGGATTATGCGGTATGAGATTGACGTGCGCCGAGACTCCGTCGAGAAGCGCGGCCAACCGTTCCGCGTCCTCGTCGGAGTCGTTGACTCCCGCCCAGAGCACGTAAACAACGAGGTGGCGAAGGGACGGATTCCGGCGCGCGTTCTCGCGTAGAACCGCGATCAGCTCCGCGATGGGCCACTGACGAGCGTGAGGCATGAGACGTATTCGCTGCTCGTCGGTTGTTCCGTTGAGCGACAATGCCAGGGATCCTCTGCCGGTCGCCAGAAAGCGCCGCATTTCCGGAAGAACTCCGGAGGTCGAAACCGTTATGTGACGCGCCGCCAGACACGGCGCCGGGCGTTCAGTCAATCTTTCGATGGCGATACGGACGGCGTCGAGATTGTCCATCGGCTCGCCCATGCCCATGAACACGACGTTGCGAGCCGGACGTCCTGGGGGCGCTTCGGCGCGGGCGATCAAGTACTGCAGCACGATCTCTCCCGGCGAGAGCTGTCGCACGAAGCCGAGACCGGCCGTGGCGCAAAACCGGCACCGGCGTGAGCAGCCGGCCTGGCTCGAAACGCACACCGTGCTACGACCGCGACCGGGAATGAGAACCGTCTCGATCCTGGCGCCATCCACGCCGATCAGGCACTTGACCGTCCCATCCTCGGCGACGTCTCGGCGCTCGATGCGCCAGCGGGGCGCCCGGCAGGCCTCGCGCACGCGATCCCAGGCGCGGGGCGTCACGCCGGGAACGAGGCGCGGCAGCTCGCCCGGCGCGGGCCGAGCCGAGTCGAGCCAGCGGCGGACCGCGAAAGCGCGCGCGCGAGAATCGAGCAACAGGCCCAGCTCTTCGGTCGAGAGTGACAGCAGATCCAATCTGTCCGCAACAACCATGACGTTCGGCTCATCCTCCGGGACGGACAAGATCTGGACGCCGCCCCATCGTACACCAGACCAGGCGACCTGATGAGGATCGATCTTCCGTCTGCATCGCAAGATATTGGGGATTCATGCGGCGGAGTTGCGTTCGCTATCAGCCGCGGTCATGCTCCTTCGGACATGTTTTCGTCCCGGACAAACATCGAACGCGCACGTAATCGACTGAGCCTGGCGGTCGAGCGTAAACTCGGCGCGGGCGCTCTCATTCTCGATCTCACCGAATCCAACCCGACACGAGTCGGGCTGGCCTGTCCCAAGGAGGTCCTCGCTCCCCTGAGCCGGCCGGACGCGTGCTATTACGACCCGGCGCCTTTCGGCCTGCTCCCGGCGCGCGCGGCCGTGTCCGCCGACTGCATGCGGCGCGGCATCGAAGCGCCGGCGGAACGTATTGTTCTCACGGCGAGCACCAGCGAGTCGTACGCTCTGCTCTTCAAGCTGCTGTGCGATCCCGGCGACGTCGTGCTCGTCCCGCGACCGAGCTATCCTCTGTTCGAATACCTCGCGGCTTTCGAGTCGGTGCGAACGAAGCCTTATCCGCTCTCTTTCGACGGCGAGTGGCGCGTGGATCTTTCCGCCCTCCGAGAAGAAGCCGACACTCACGGCCGCGCCGTCATCGTCGTCCATCCCAATAATCCCACGGGATCCTTCCTCTCCCATGACGAGGCCCGAGACATCTCCGCTTTCTGCGCCGAAAGAGGCCTCGCTCTGATCTCCGATGAAGTCTTCGCCGACTACGCGCACGCCGGCGATCCGCGCCGCGCCGCCAGCTTGCATGAAACCGGCGAAGCGCTGACGTTCGTGCTCGGCGGCCTGTCGAAATCCTGCGGCCTGCCGCAGATGAAGCTGGGCTGGATCGTGGCCGGCGGACCGCCCGGCCTCTTACAGGAAGCGATGGAACGACTGGAGATCTTGAGCGACACGTATCTCTCCGTCGGCGCCCCGGTTCAGGTCGCCGCGCCGTCTTTCCTCGCGCGTCTTCCCGAGCTGAAAGCGCCGATCGTTCGTCGCGTCGGCGCGAATCTTCGCTTGCTCAGGGAGCGCCTCGCCACACACGCGTTGATCGGCCTGCTTGAGCCCGAGGGAGGCTGGTCGGCCGTTCTGCGCGTTCCCGCGACGCTGCCGGAGGAGGAGCTGGCGATCCGTCTTGTCGAGAAGCACGACGTCCTCGTTCATCCCGGATTCTTCTTCGACTTCCCGAGCGAAGCGTATCTGATATTGAGCTTGCTGCCGCCGGAAGAAGTCTTCAGTCAGGGCCTCGCACGCCTGCTCGACGCCTTCACGAATGTGCTAACGTGATCGTGGGGCCGATGGATCCAGCGCGGGAACGTCAAGAGGCGATCCAGGAGGAGCAACGCCGGTTACGGCGCCTGCGGATGATCGTCGATTTGACCTCAAACGTGCTTGCGCAACAGCGCATGAGCCGCCAGGAGGCCGAGCGGCTCGTGACCGCCGCGCGACGCCAAGCGCTGGCTTTGTTCCCGGACAAAGAGAGCGTGTACGACCTCGTCATCGCTCCGCGTCTCGCGCGCATGATGGACGAGTTCGTCGGACCGGCGCGCCCTACGGCCCGGATCCTGCCGTTTCGTCGAGGCGATCGATCGCGTCGCGATCCACGGCTCTGATCCGGAGGCCTGCCCCCGTAAAAACCTGTTAGAATCCCGTCCTCCCGGAACGCTCCGGCAAGCTCAGGCAGGTGAACGCATGCCCGTCGAGTCAATTGGCATTCTCGTGAGCGCCGAATCCGGACCCGGCGTATTACACGATCTGAGCGGCGTCATCGCCCGTCACCGCGGCAACATCACCACCGTCGACATCATTGAAAGCCACGTCGAGAAGGGCAGCCGCGTCTATTTCGAAATCGATCCGCCCGCTGACGCCTCTCCCGATCTTTCGGAGCGCCTCATTCGGGATCTTCGCGCGCTGCCCGTCACCCGCCAAGCGGAAGGCGTCCACACTTTCCACAAGATATACGGCAAGCGCATCATTATCATGGGCGGCGGCGCGCAGGTCGGCCAGGTCGTCATCGGCGCGGTCTCGGAAGCCGACCGCCATAATATACGCGGCGAGCGGATCTCCGTGGACACGATCCCGCTCGTCGGCGAGCAAGCGCTGGCCGATGCGGTTCGCGCCGTGACTCGGCTGCCGCGCGCGAAGGCGCTGGTGCTGGCCGGCTCGCTGATGGGCGGCGAGATTGAGAAGGCCGTTCGCGATGTGCGCGCGCAAGGTCTGCTGGTCATCAGCCTGAACATGGCGGGCAGCGTTCCCTCGGCGGCGGATCTGGTCGTCACCGATCCGGTGCAAGCCGGCGTGATGGCCGTGATGGCGATCGCCGACACGGCGCGCTTCACGGTCGAACGTCTTAAGCAGCGCGTGTTTTAAAACACAGCGTCCCGTTTGACGTCATGCAGGAACGTCACGTGTTCTTCGGGATTCCAGGCGATCATCCGGCGTCGCGGCTGAAGTCCCGGCGCAGCAGACGTCTTCCCACGAGAAGAAAGCAGGGCAGCGACAACGCGGCGACGGCGGCGGCCGTGCCAAAGGCGGCGGAAAATCCGTGCCGGCCTACAACGTAACCGCAGGCGATCGAGCCGGTACCGATTCCCGTGTCGAACGCCGCGAGCACCGAGCCGAAAGCGGCGCCGTGCCGGTCGTCGGGAACGCGCGAGAAGACGTACGCGGAGAAGACAGGGTAAACCGAGCCCAAGCCGACGGCGAAGACCGTCGCGGATGCGATGAGCCAGGGTCTGGTCCCTCCGAACGCGAGCAGTACAAGCCCCACGGCGATGAGCAATAGACAGGGCGCGATGATCTTCTCGTAGCCGACGCGATCCGCAAGTCGCGAGATGAAAGGGCGCGTGACGACGGTGCCGAGAGCGAGGAATGTGAAGAACAGGCCGGCCGGCGAAACGCCGGACGCCCGCGCGTAAGGCGCCACGAAGCTCGTGACCGCGCCGTATCCGAAGAAAACGAGAAACAGGGCCATCGCCGCGCCGAGAACGCGCCATTCGACGAGCGAGCGAGCGCCCCGATGCCGCTCACGCCGCTCGGGCGCCGCCTCGGGCAAACGCATGGCGATCAGAGTCATCGCGGCGTGCAGCGCCGCCGTTTCGGCGCACAACCAAATCCATCCTTGATCGAGAATCCAGAGCCCGATGTTGGGCGCCATCGACATGGCCGCGACAGACGCAAGACCCCAGTACCCCATGCCTTCGGCGCGGCGGCCGGCCGGAACGATCGCGCCGGTGTACGCCGCCGAGGCGGAAAGCAGACCCGACCAGAACGCGCCGTGGACGACGGCGAGCGCCAGGATGACCCAGGGCCGCGGCGCGCAAGCATAGGCGAGCGAGAGCACGCAAAGCGCAAGGCCGGCGATGACGAGCATTCGCTTGCGGCCCATCCGGTCCGCCAAGGCACCCGTGAAGGGCGCGGTGAAGGCCGATGCGTAGGTGAGGCATCCCAGGTACAGGCCGGCGAGGAGCCAGCTTCCGCCGAGCGCGCGGATGTGGAACGGCGCTGCCGGAAGAAGCTGGAACGCCGACAAGAAAACGACGAACGAGAAGCCGCACATCGCGAAAAACCGTCCGTGGAACAGCCGCGATCGCTCGTCCGCCATAAGACGGCGAGTCTATCGCGGCCTTTAACCAATATAAAAAAGGACGATATTGCTCTCGGCGGCGCCTATGCCCTTCGGACTAATGCAGCCACAACGTTGATTTCGGTTGGCTTGGTCAGGAGCTGGTGCTGAAGGTGAAAGGCGCCTCCGCAGCCATATCGACTGGCGAGCCTTTATCGGGATCTACGGTACACTCGAACCGCACCTGATCGGCGTTTACGCCGCAAAAATAACCCATCGGCGGCTGCCGTTCGGCCTCGAAATGAATCACCGCCGATGATACGGTGATCCGCGTCTCGACCATGATGGCGCGCAGTCCGTACTGGGAGCAGCTCGACCGGTCTACGACGCCGATCGTCTGTCCCGCGCGCATAAGTCGGAACGCCCATTTGGTGACGCTGCCGGGCCTGCCGCTCGGGCTATAGACGAGCGTCTTGAGCGTCCAGTCGAAGCTATTGTCGCGGTAACAACGAATCCGAGTCTCCAGGTTACGTATCTCGTAGTCCGCTGATCCGGCGTTATCAAGAGGATCCGGAGCAGTGCCACCTGCGCACGAAGCAAGACACACGGCGATTGCGACGCCGCTCGACAACGACGCTGCGACACGACGGCCTATTAACGGAAACGTTAGCGCCTTGATCGTCATCGCGCCATCCTCCTGTCAGCGGACCGACTCGCACAGCGGCCGTAGACTCCCGTCTTCAACCTCTCCGCCGGGGAAGCTGACGATCAGGAGACTGTCGAACAAGAGCGTTCCAAAGGAGTTGTCCGAGTTCGGCGGGATGCGGCAATTCGAGTACCGCCTGCCGCCGAGCTGTGTACGGACGGCAATCGTCGCTTCACCCCCGGTCGGCGACACGAACCAGATGAAGAAGTTCCCTGGAGGGGGTTCCGTGACGAAAAGGCGATCTGGCGCAGGATCGTCATCTCGGGCGCTGGCGCCGGATCCCGGGAATCCCCCGCCAACGCTGTCGACTCCCGTGCTCGCCTCTATCTTGACCTCGAGGTATGCGGAGCCGCCGAAAATGTCGTCCGGCGACGCGATATCGTCGGCGGCCTTGTCGCCACATCCGACCGACCAGGGAATCGCTGTCAGAAAGAGAAGAATTCGCAACACGTGTCTTACGCTTCGCATGGATAAAACTCCTGGGATCGCTCCGCGATCCTCGTGCGTGGCTCTCGCGCTCGCGCGCAACCGGGAGAAGCAGCAACATAGAAAAAGGGCCAAATCCCGACTAGCAAGATCGCCGGATGGTCAATGAGCAGGATGCCTCTCCTCCCGTCGTCCCGCCCATCCATGCCCGATCTCCTAATTCGAGAACCAGCCATGAGTTGAGAGTAACGTGTCAAAATAGAAGAGTCTTCGCGATTTTCTGGGGAATACGTGGGATTTTTATGGGACCTCGCCATCCACGCCTTGGCGGGCCGAACGCGAAGGCTGGCTTCGGTGGCGAAGGCTGCAGCGCTCTTATTCCATTCGTCGATCTCACGCATGCCCCCGAGATCATGAGCGATCCGGTTTACAATATGTTGAACCATGAACGCGGGTGATAGAACATGCACGTTACGCTTAGCAAGCAAATGACACGACGCTTTCGTACCGTTGACATCGCTGTTGGCAGCCTGGTCGTTTTAATTCCTGCCGCTCTCTTGGCGGCGCCCGCGACCGTGCGCGGCGTCGTCACGGCCAAGAAGCTCAAGAAACCCGTTGATATCGTCGTCAGCCTCGAGGCGCCCGGGCTTGAATACAAGCCTCCAACGGCTCCGGTAAAGATCGACAACGTGACTTTCAAGTTCATCCCGCGCATGCTGGCGATCGTTCCCGGGACGACGGTTCGCTGGATCAACGGCGATCCCGAGCCCCATAACGTCTATTCTCCGGAAGGCCGATACAATCTTGGGAATATAGCTCCCGGCAAGTCGGTCGAGCATCGCTTCGATCGCGCCGGAATCTACACGCAGCTCTGCAACATTCATCCGGACGGGCTGGGGTACGTCGTGGTGCTGGAAACGCCTTACTTCGACGTAACCGACGCAACTGGACGTTTCGAAATCAAGAACGTGGCGCCCGGCAACTACACGCTTGCCGCTTGGAGCGAGAAGCTGGACTTCGTCTCGCAAAAAATCAGTGTCTCGTCCGGACAGACGCTCACAGTGAATCCGACGTTCAAGCCTTAGAACTGGCGCGCGACGATGAATCATGCCGGCGGAGCAGAGCGCCGCTCCACGCGGATGCTTTGTGCATGCGATCGTCGCCGTCGCCGTGAACGTTCCCATCCGTTCTGAAGTGTCGCGAGCAGCGATCTCGTCCGCGCTGGATTCCGGCTTTCGCCGGAATGACGAGATGCGCGGATGGTTTTTGCATGCGATCGTTGCCGTCGCCGTGAACGTTCCCATCCGTTCTGAAGTGTCGCGAGCAGCGATCTCGTCCGCGCTGGATTCCGGCTTTCGCCGGAATG
>JAFGSN010000221.1 GCA_016934575.1 Vicinamibacteria bacterium | reverse complement strand
GGTCGAGAATAACGACGGGCGGGCGCCGGTGACCGCGCTCGCCGTGCCGGTTGATCCCATTCGTCTGTCGGGTCACTGTGTTCCCGTAGCCGTGATCGTGAACGTTGCCGTGCCCGGTCGGGAATCCGGGCGCGGGTGACCGCGTTCAACGTTTCGGGTGACGGGTGACGCCATTCGATGGTCGGGCATGGGTCCCCGCGTTCCCGTCACCGTGAACGTTATCGTGTCCCGTCCGTTCTGAGAGGTTCGGGTTATCGGGCGAGAATCACCGCTCCAGTTCCTCCAGGACGGCCTTGATGAGCAAAGGCCAGACTGTCGTTGCGTCGGCGAAAACCTCGGCGAAGCGGCCGCCTTCCGAAGGCGGCGTGAACTTGCCCCATGAGACGCCTTCGGAGTAAGTGCATCCCGAAAGTCCGCCCCAATGAACCGGCTCGGGACAGAGACGGACACCGTAGTGGTATCGTGGCACGTCGAAATCGAACCCTAGCCGATTGTTCATGGCGTCGATGCACGGACCGATCTCCTGCGCCCAGTTTCTCGGAACGCCGCCGCCCACCGTGAAGATGCCGAGACGCTTGGGGCTCAGGGCGAAGCGCGCGAAGCTCTGCAGATCCAGATAGGCGTTGAAGCGCGGAAGCGCGGCGAGCAGATCCGAGGAAGAACGTGCGTTTTTCATGGCCCAGATCCAGAGGTCAAGACCCAGCTCCGAATCTGTGAACGCCGGGATGTAAACCGGGACGCCCGCGAGATAGGCGCTGCGAAGGACGCCGGCGCCGTCCGGATTCTCGGCGAGCAGCTCTCCCATTGCGCGACAGACGGTCTCGCTCGAGATATCGGTTTCCGCTCCGAGCCGCTTGAAAGCGCGAGCGGAGAACTCCTCGACGGCGTCCAAGTTATGTTCCATCTCGAGCGTGTCGAGTATTCGATTGTATCCGAGGGCGAAGAGCTCATCGTCGGACTTGCTCGGATCGTGGCGATAATGCACGCGACCGATGGCCTCGGAGATCCCGTGTGTGATCAGGGCGCCGGTGGAGACGACGGCGTGCACGAGGCCGGCGTCGATCATCCTGGCGATGATGCGTCCCATCTTGGCGATGGTCATCGCGCCGGAAAGGGTGAGCACGACTCGACAGTCGGGATCACGGGCCATGGCGAGCGTCACGTCGAAAGCCTCGCCCAGGGCGCGTCCTCCGAAGGCGGTTCGCGACATGGCGCGCAGGAGATCCGAGAAAGACGAGATGCGATCAAGGTCCAGGCTTTCGAGGGGGACCAGCCCGTCTTTCGCGCCGTCGTGTAGATCGCGTGTTTTGCCCATCTCCACCGTGCCCTTGCTGCTCGTCTTCTGCTTGCGTTTCGATGTTATGCGCATGCGTATGGACGCGCAACCACAATCGCCACGAATTCCGTCATGGGCGAAAACATGGAAGAGATTCGGATCCCGGCTTCGCGGCGCTCTGCGCTTATTCTTGAAGGCGCAAGCGTGCGAATTCTTCAAAGCTCGTGACGCCTTCACGCACTAGATTCAGACAACGTTCACGCAATGGCGTCATGCCCTCCCGCACCGCCAGGGTCTCGATCTCGACGGCGGAGAGACCTTTCAGAATGGCGCCGCGTATTTCAGGCGTGGCGGCCATGATCTCGAAGACCGCCCGCCGCCCGCGATATCCCACCTTGTTGCACTTGGGGCATCCTTTGCCGCGGAAGAACCTGAGGCCCTGAGCGGTGATAGCGTCGATGCCGTGCAGGGCCAGCGTCGGACCCGGCGGCGGCTCGACTTCGACGCGACAGATGGCGCATACGCGACGAACGAGACGCTGGCCGGTGACGGTCGTGAGACTGTCAGCCAGCAGTTCGAGAGGCACGTTCATGCTCTGGAGCGCCGTGACGGCCTGGCCGACGCTTTGCGCCGGCAGAAGAGCCACAAAGAGGAGGCTGGTGGCGAGTTGCACGACAAGCCGGGCGGTCGCGGCGTCGGGTATCATCGAAAGCATGATGACTTCCGGCCGGACGGCGATCGCCGAGCGAAGAGCCTGTTCCATGGCGCGCGTTTCGATATTCATCTGTCGAACGCCTTCCATGGGCCAGTAAAGAGGCGATTCGAGCGAGACGACGTCCCGTTGCGCGCGAGCCAGGTAGCTCATGATGGAGTAGCCCGTCGTCGCCGCGCCGTTCAGGGACGGCGCCGAAACCAAGATCAGGCCGAAAGGCGCATGGAGACTCTCCATCAAATGCACGCGATCCTCGATCTCGAGCCCCAGGGTCGTGAAATCCTTGATGAACTTGGCGCGGTCGATGATCTTGACGATGGCGCTCACGCCGTATGCGGTGGGAAGCGTCTGGATCACGAGGTCGAACTCGATATCGTTGATTGTCGTCGTGATGCGGTTGCGCTGCGGGCCGTTCGCTTCGCGGGCGTCGAGTTGAAACATCTCATAGAGCCGCGCGGTGAGTTGCGGCTGGACGGGCTTGGGAATGGGATCCACGCGAAAGGAGAAGCCGTCGATGACGAACCTGACGGAGATCGACTCTTCCTCGGGCTCGATGTGGACGTCGGAGGCGCCGCGCCGCGCGGCCAGGGACAGGATGTACTGGATGACCGCGTCGGGAGTGCTCTGGTCCCAGACGGGACGCGCGGAATATGCGACGCCGCGCGTATCCTTGAGCACGTTGACTCCCTGGGCCTTGAGAGCGGACTCGACGTCCTCCTGACTAACAAGCCCGCGTTCGACGAGCATTTCTCCGAGTTTCCTGTCCGAATGCTTCTGCTCGATGAGAACCTCGAGAAGCTGTGGAATCGTCAGTTTTTTCATTCGAACGAGGATGTCGCCGAGCCGATCCTTGCTTCTCGAAAGCGCCTGGACTTCTTCCAGGAGGCGAGGAGGAGCGTTGCGCCAAAAAGCTTTCTTGTACTCGTCGCTGGCGTCGCAGAAGCAGTGAAGACAGAAGGGACAGAGTTTGGTTGGATTTTTCGGATCGTCCGAGCACCACACCGCCGTGACCGCGTCGAAGTCACCCGTGCAGTTCCAGCACGCGACGATGTAGGATTCCTCGCTCAACGGTGTCTCTCCGGCATTGTCAGTCTAGGCGATAACTTCTTTCCAATCAAGGCGCTGCGAACTTCGGCATTTTGGGGGACACGATTGTCATGTGATAGGCTTGGCTTCGATCTCGGCTGGAGGAATTTGGGATGAGTTCCGAGGGTCAACCACGAAAGACGCCGCTTTTTGACCTCCATCGGGAGTCGGGCGCCAAGTTGGCGACCTTCGCCGGCTGGGAAATGCCTATCGAGTATGCAGGCATCGTCCGGGAGCATCTGGCGGTGCGCATGTCGGCCGGTCTTTTCGATGTGTCCCATATGGGCGAGTTCGAAGTCGAGGGGCCGGGCGCGCTCACGTTTCTGCAACGAGTCACCGCCAACGATGTCGCGCGTCTCGCGACGGGACAGGCCCAATACTCGGCGCTGCCGATGCCGAACGGAGCGCCCATTGACGACATCATCGTCTTTCGGCGGGCTGACGAGCGTTTCCTCCTCGTCGTCAACGCGGCCAACGCCGACAAGGACTGGCGCTGGCTGTCGTCGCAGGATCACCGGGGTTGCGAGCTTCACGACGTCAGCGAGAACTATGCCCTGCTCGCGCTCCAGGGACCGCGGTCGGAGGGCATTCTCTCGCGACTGGCGGTGATCGATCTCGCGCGCCTTGCCCCTTTTCACTTCGTCGAAGGCGCCGTCGACGGCCTGCCGGCCATCGTGTCGAGAACCGGCTATACCGGCGAGGATGGATTCGAGATTTTCGTCGCTTCACGAGACGCCGATCGACTCTGGCGCGCGATTCTCGCCGAGGGACGGGAAGAAAGCGTCGTTCCCGTCGGGCTGGGCGCGCGGGACACGCTGCGGCTCGAGGCGCGCCTCTTGCTCTATGGCAACGATATCGACGAAACGACGACCTTGATCGAGGCGGGCCTGGGATGGATCGTCGCGCTCGACGAGCGCAAGGGCGATTTCATCGGCCGCGCCCGACTGGCCGAGGAGAAGGGGCGGGGAACACGGCGAAAGCTCGCGGGCTTCGAGTTGACGGGACCGGGAATCGCCCGGCACGGTCATGGCGTGTTACAGGACGGCGAACGCGTGGCCGATGTCCGATCAGGAACCTATGCGCCGTTTCTCAAGAAGAGCATCGGTCTCTGTTATCTTCCGTCCGCGCGGTCGGGCGTGGGCGAGGAGCTCGCGATCGAAATCCGCGGCCGCCGGGTTCCGGCGCGCGTCGTGCCGACGCCGTTTTACAGGCGTTCGAAATAGTCGAGTGAGTCCGGAGGAGTGGCATGTATCCCGAGAGCTGTCGTTACACCAAAGATCACGAGTGGATTCGAATCGAAGGCGAACGCGGCGTCGTGGGCATCACGCACCACGCGCAGAGCCAGCTCGGCGAGGTCGTCTTCGTCGAGCTGCCCGAAATCGGACGGACGTTGAAATCCGGCGAGTCTTTCGGTTCGGTCGAATCCGTCAAGGCCGTTTCCGATCTGTACGCTCCCGTTTCAGGCGAGGTCGTCGAGGTCAACGCCGCGCTCGGCAAGACGCCCGAGACGGTCAACGCCGATCCGCACGGCGAGGGATGGATGGTCGTCCTGAGAATCCTCGATCCCGATGAGGCGACAACGCTCATGGATGCCGCTCGTTACAGCGATTATGTCGGCGCCGGAGCCTAGTCCGCCATGGAGATCTCGCGCGATTCGTACGCCGAAAGACACATCGGTCCGTCCGGAGACGACACTCAACGGATGCTCGCAGCGGTCGGAGCGAGCTCGCTCGACGATCTCGTCGAGCAGATCGTGCCGGGGTCCATTCGCCTCCAGCGGCCGCTCGACCTTCCCGCGCCCCTGTCCGAGAGCGATGCGCTGGCGGCCTTGGCCCTTCTGGCGTCGCGGAATCGCGTCTTTCGATCATTCATCGGCATGGGTTATCACGATTGCGTGACGCCGGCCGTGCTCCGGCGCAACGTGATTGAGAATCCCGGCTGGTACACGCCATACACGCCTTACCAGGCGGAGATCGCGCAGGGTCGTCTCGAGGCGCTTCTCATTTATCAGACCATGGTCGCAGATCTCACCGGCCTGCCCGTGGCCAACGCGTCGTTGCTCGACGAGGCGACCGCGGCGGCCGAGGCGATGCGCCTGTGCCGCGTCGTGGCGCGGGACGCTCGCCGGAGCTTTTTCGTCGCGGAAGACTGTCATCCCCAGACGATCAACGTTCTGCGCACGCGTGCGCTTTCCCTCGGCGTCGAGCTGCGCGTCGGACCCGTCGCCGACGTCGACGGGCGGGATTTCGGAGTCCTTGTGCAGTATCCGACGACGGACGGACGCCTGATCCGCTACGACGATCTGGCGGCGAGCGTGCATGCGAACGGCGCGCTGATGGTCGTGGCCACGGATCTTCTCGCGCTGGCGCTGATCCGTCCTCCGGGAGAGTTCGGCGCGGATTTGGCCGTCGGCTCGGCGCAGCGCTTCGGCGTGCCGATGGGTTTCGGAGGGCCGCACGCCGCGTTCTTCGCCGCGCGCGATGCATACAAGCGACAGATGCCGGGCCGTATCGTCGGCGTCTCGCGCGACGCGGAGGGGCGTCCCGCCTTCAGGCTGGCTCTCCAGACGCGGGAGCAGCACATCCGCCGTGACAAGGCGACGAGCAACATCTGCACGGCGCAGGTGTTGCTGGCCGTGATCGCCGGACTCTACGCCGTCTATCACGGACCGGCGGGGCTTCGCGGCATCGCGACGCACGTTCATCAATTGACCGCGCTGCTCGCGCGCGGTCTCAGGCGACTGGGACTTGATTTCGGCGTCGCTCCATTCTTCGATACGCTGCGTGTTCGGCCGTCACGGGGCGATTCACAACGCATATTATGCGCGGCGCGCGAGCGGCGGATGAATCTGCGATCGTACGAGGACGGCTCGATCGGCGTCGCGATGGACGAGACGAAATCGATCGCCGACGTCAAAGACCTGCTCGAGGTCATGGCCGGCGCTCCGCCGCCGTTCTCCATCGAGGATCTCGAAAGCGAGGGCGGGAACGAGGTCCCCGGCGGATTCTCGCGCGCGACGAAGTTTCTAACGCACGCAATCTTCGAGCGCCATCGCTCCGAACACGAGTTTTTGCGTTACGTCAGGCGTCTCGAGTCCCGCGATCTCTCCTTGACGACGTCGATGATCCCGCTCGGCTCGTGCACGATGAAGCTCAATCCCTCGGCGGCGATGTCGACGATCACCTGGCCGGAAATCGCTTCTTTGCATCCCTTCGCGCCCGCCGATCAGGCCGAGGGCTCGCTGGCGATGGCGCGTCAGCTCGAGCAACGGCTCGCCGAGATCACCGGCTTCGAAGGCGTGTCGCTCCAGCCCAACGCCGGATCGCAGGGAGAGTACGCCGGGCTTCTGGCGATCCGCGCTTATCACGTAAACCGCGGCGAGGGACGCCGCGATGTGTGTCTCATCCCCGTCTCGGCGCACGGGACGAACCCCGCTTCAGCCGTCATGGCCGGACTGCGCGTCGTTTCCGTGGCTTGCGACGATCAAGGAAACGTCGATCGCGTCGATCTCACGGCCAAGGCGCGGGAGCATGCGACGCGACTGGCCGCTCTCATGATCACCTATCCTTCGACTCACGGCGTTTTCGAGGAGGGCGTTCGTGAGATCTGCGATGTCGTGCACGCGCACGGCGGTCAGGTCTACATGGACGGAGCGAACATGAACGCCCAGGTCGGGCTCACGCGCCCCGCGGAAATCGGCGCAGACGTCTGTCATCTCAACCTGCACAAGACCTTCGCCATTCCGCACGGCGGAGGCGGACCCGGCGCGGGGCCGATCGCCGTCGCCGCGCATCTCGCGCCGTTTCTTCCTTCGCATCCTCTCGCTCCGGAAGGAGCGGTCGGCCCGGTGGCGGCGGCGCCCCTGGGAAGCGCCTGTATTCTGCCGATATCCTGGATGTACGTCGCGATGCTCGGCGCGTCCGGGCTTGCGCGCGCGACGCAGATCGCGATCCTGAACGCCAATTACATGGCGCGACGTCTTGAGGCGCACTATCCCGTGCTCTATCGCGGCAGGGGCGGCCGTGTCGCGCACGAGTTTGTCCTGGACGCCCGCTCTTTCAAGGGCTGCGGCGTCGAGGCCGAGGACGTCGCCAAGCGGCTCATGGACTATGGCTTCCATGCTCCCACGGTCTCGTTCCCGGTCGCGGGCACGCTGATGATCGAGCCGTCCGAGAGCGAATCCAAGGCCGAGATGGACCGTTTCTGCGACGCCCTGATCTCCATCCGCGAGGAGATCAGGGCGATCGAGGAAGGACGGGCCGACCGTATCGACAACGTCCTCAAGCGTGCGCCGCACACCGCCCAGGCCGTCTGTGCCGATACATGGGACCGGCCGTACTCCCGCGAGCTGGCGGCTTTTCCGGCGCCCTGGACACGGGCGCAAAAGTTCTGGCCTGTAGTGGCGCGCATCGACAACGCGTGGGGCGACCGGAATCTCGCATGCGTCTGTCCGTCGTGAGCCGTCAGTTCGTTCGCGGCCGCAAGCCGCGCCAGATCGGCCGTTTGACGACATAGAGGCGTGGGAGTAACGTGTCGAGTGTCGTATCTCCGATAGAGGCGAGGAAGGAGAAGAGGCCATGAGCAGTCCATGTCGTGGGAGGGTTCTTGCGGGATCGGCTCTCGTGATCTCGTTGGCGCTGACTTCGCCGCTCTACGCCGAGTGGGGCGTGCACCTCGGGGGCAATCTCGGAAGCGCGCCGAGTTTCGCCCGCACGGCTTTCGATTCGGAGGAGGAGGGCTTCAAGTTCGACGCGCGCGGCATCGAGGTCGGTTTCGTGAAGAACGGCGTCGAGGTCGATTTTTTCATGGACACGATCCGCAAGGGTTACATCAACCGCGGCTACGTGTCGAGACGCTGCGTCACGGTCGGCGCCGAAACGGAGTGCTTTCCGGAAGGCACGTATCTTGATCCCGCGGGCGTGCGGCTCATCGGAGTGAGAGCGGGCAGCTTCCTGGAGCTCCGGCGGTTCAGCGAGTGGGCGAGACTCGGCGTTCCGTTTCATATCGGCATGGCCTTCTTTACGGGCGAGGCTTTGCGCGTCGACAGCACGATCAATTACGTCGCGAGCGATCCCGCCGATCCGCAGAGCTCGCTGGGCGTCGTCGCGCGCACGGAGTCGATAAAGGTCCAGGGCAAACAGATCATGAACGGAGGCCGCAGCCCCTTCCCGGTGTTCGACTTCGGCTTGGCGTTGCGCGTGAGGACCGCCTCTTGGGCCGAGGCCGAAGTCGGCGTTCGCGTGCACGACTTCCGTTTTCCGGCGCTGGCCTGGGGCATGGTCTTCGGTAAAAGTGAATGAGATTGTGTTCGCGTGCGCAAGACGCTTGACCGCGCGTGGACAACGCCGCGCTTCTCGGTCTCGTCACGCAACGCGATGAGGGCGACGGCGGGCCGGCGGTCGCGACAAGGCTGCGGCCGCATGAATTGAGCGGCTCAAGCCCGTGATTTTACAAGAGCGGCCTTTTCTTGTGTATGGACTCGACGATGTTATACTTTCTTTCTTCCGTCGCCGGAGTGGCGGAATTGGCAGACGCGCACGGTTCAGGGCCGTGTTGGCTT
>JAFGSN010000051.1 GCA_016934575.1 Vicinamibacteria bacterium | reverse complement strand
GCGAAACCTCCGCTGATGTAAAGCGCGCCCCAGGAGCCGCTCCATCTCGACGGAATCGACGTCCTCCGATCCTCGCGATCGCGCGCCATGGCCGAGCGGCATGCCGTTCATCTTCATTGATCGCGAGCCGCGCATGGCGAGAACGCGCTCATCAGGGCTACTCCACACGATTGCGCCCCGCTTGCTTGGCGCGATAGAGCGATCTGTCGGACTCGCGAATGAGCGCGCTGGGCGCCTCGACTCCGACGCCCGGGTAGGTCGCGACGCCCACGCTCACCGTGATGTGGAGCTCGCCGTCTGAAGCCGGGAACGGATGCCGCTCGACGAGCAACCGCAGTCGTTCGGCGGTCTGCCGCGCCTCTTCATGCCGAGTATGGGGCAGGATGATGACGAACTCTTCGCCGCCGTAGCGGCCGATCACGTCGACCGAACGCAGCGCCTCCATGAGGACACGGGCCGCCTCGCGTAGAATCGCGTCGCCCGCCTGATGTCCGTAGCGGTCGTTGATCCTCTTGAAGTGATCGATGTCGATCATCAGAACGCTCAGCGCTTCATGATAGCGTCCGACGCGATCGAACTCGCTGGAAAGCCGCTCCAGCGAGTAGCGATGATTGAAGACCTCCGTCAGTCCGTCGCGCACCGACAGCTCGCGCAGTCGTTCGATGAGCAGGCTGTTCTCGCACACGATGTGCGCCTGGTTGGCGACTTGCGCGAGCAGAGCACGCGACTCGGACGTCATGCGATCCACTTCCTTGCCCCCGAGCATCAGCAAACCGCTGAGACGGTCGTTGGTCGTGATGGGGAAATCCGCGTATGCGGCGATCGCGGCTTCTTCGGGACGATCGTTCCCGCCGGAATCGATCGACAGGATGCGGTTCGTGGCGCATGCGAAGGGCGCGCCGTCTCTATGCGCGAAGATGGTCTGCAGTACGCGGGCTTTCGCGTCCTCGAGCGCATCGGAAGAGACGGCATGATGCGGGCCGAGATAGAGATCCAGCTCGTCGGACGTGACGAAGGCCATCGCGCCCACGGAAAAATCGACGACGCGGCCCACCAGCCTCATGACGGAAACGAAGGTTTCCTCGAAATTGACGATGTTCCGCGCGACGCGTCCGATCTCCGTGAGAATGGTCGCCTCGTAAAGCTTCCGATCGAGCAGGTCGTTGACACGGCTGAGTATGTCGATGCTCGTCGAATGCCCGGCCTGCGCCGGGGCGGGCCGGTCATTCCGCCCGGCGATCAGCTCCTTGACCAGGGAAACGATGGTCTGGGGCGCCGCGTCCTTGGTCACATACCGATCCGCGCCTGTCTCGAGGCCCCAGAAGCGGTCGCCCGCCTGGTCCTTGCTCGTCAGTATGACGACGGGAATGGATTGCGTCGCTGTTTCGCTCTTGAGAATGCGACAGGCCTGATAACCGTTCAATCGAGGCATCATCACGTCGAGTATGATCAGGCTCACGTTCTCGGAGAAAGCCTTCTCAACGGCCTCCAGGCCGTCCCTGGCGGTGACAACCGAAAGCCCCGCTTCATGAAACATGTTCTCGAGCATGCGCAGAACAAGCTGGCTGTCGTCGGCAATCAGAATCCGCGCCGGCTTCATGGTGCCTCCTCGCGCTCCATTTGATCCGATCGATCCCCCCAGCGCAAGCGCCGGCAATGACTCGTGGCCGCGGCAAAGGGAACAGGAAGCGACGGAATCGCGCATTCCGTCCCCGGGTTTTACGAATTCGATCGCCTCATGTCGGGCGCCGAGCACGGCCCGTGAGTCATCCACGCCGTTTGGCGGCGACCTCGGGCCGCGCTAGACTCCTCCCGCATTGAAGATGAAACCGCGATCGGCCGTCCAAGAAACTCTGTTGCGTCTGACCCTGATCGCGATGTCGTTGACTCTGACGCTGGGGGCGCTCGAGATCGCGGCGCGCATCCTGCGCGCATCGCATGGCGGAGGCAAGGAGCAAGCCGAGAGCGAACGCTACATCGAGTACGATCCGCTGCTCGGCTGGCGCAAAAAACCGGGGGCGCGCGCCGTGTATCGCCGCGCCGAATACACGACGACGGTCACGATCAATTCCCGCGGCCTGCGCGGACCGGAGCGCGACTACGTCCTGCCCGCCGGCGTGCAACGCATCCTGGCCGTCGGCGATTCCTACGTCGAGGCCTATTCCGTCTCCGAAGAGCGGACGTTCGTGCGGCTGCTGGAGTCGGCCTTGCGTCTCAAGGATCTCAACGTGGAGGCGCTCAATGGCGGGACTCGAGGATACGCCACCGACCAGGAATACCTCTTCTACGTGACTGAAGGAGCGCGCTATGCTCCGTCGATCGTGCTCCTGTTCTTCTATTACAACGACGTCGTTTACAATGACCGGCAGTTCTATTTCGGAATGAGAAAGCCGGTTTTCGAGATCGGGACCGGCCGGCTTCTGTTGCATCGGTACCCCGTGCCGCCGCCGCGAACGAATCCAGCGCCCGATCCGGTCAAGCCCGAGGGAGACGACTCCGCCCAGGACGTTTCGAGCTCGGCGTTCCTCGAATGGGTCAAGGAACGGCTCTGGTACGGCGCGCCGCGCGTCTACGACCGCCTCGGACGCTGCGGCTTCTGGCCTCCCATGCCTCGCGTCGCGCCGCGCACGGAGCTCGGCGTGTATCAGCGCCGGCACGTGCCGGAGATCGAGGACGCCTGGGTCAAGACGACGCGTTTGATCGCGGCGTTCGATCAAGCCGTCCGCGCCCGCGGCGCGCGATTTCTGATCGTCGGCATTCCCAGTTTCATGGAGGTCGACGACGGTTCGTGGGCGTTGAGCTCCGCCCTCCATGGATTTGACGAGACCGGCTGGGATCGCGGGCTCGCGATGCAACGCCTCCTGTCCATCGGTCACGGCCTCGGCGTTCCCGTGCTCGACCTCACGCCTGCCCTGAGACGTTCCAATCGGCTTTTCCGCAAGACATATTATCCCCGCGACGGACACCTCAACTCGCGCGGTCACGATGTCGTGGCGCGCGAGCTGGAGCGGTTCCTGGACGAAAACGCCTGGCTGCGCGATCGGTCGTCTCCGCGTCCGACCGCCGTCAATCCAACGGAGATCGAGACCGCGACTCAGCGACACTGACGCCAGGATCCGTACGGAAGTCTGACGACCGTTGCGACTCCGCGCCCTTGAGTCTTGGCGCTGCCGCCTAAACGTTGATCGGCTTCGAGCGCGAGCGGTGGACGAAAGGCCTGGCCGCGACCCGTCCGTGGGACGAACGCGTTTCAGCATGGGGCTCCAGAGCCAGCGCCAGAACGCGTTCCACGTCCTCGACAAGGTGCAGCTCGAGTCCGCGCTTGAGATGCCCCGGTATCTCCTCCAGATCGTTACGGTTAAGACTGGGACAGATAATCTGCCGAATGCCGGCGCGGCGCGCCGCGAGCAGCTTCTCTTTCAGACCGCCGATCCGAAGGACGTTGCCGCGCAAGGTGATCTCGCCCGTCATGGCGACGGAGCGCCGGATGGGTCGGCCCGTGAAGATCGAGATCATGGCCGCGGCGATCGTGACTCCCGCCGATGGTCCGTCCTTGGGAATCGCTCCCTCCGGAACGTGCACATGGATGTCGTGCGCGGCGAAATACTCGTCGCGAATACCGTATTTTCGAGAGTGGGTGCGGGCGTACGAAAGGGCCGCCTGCGCCGATTCCTTCATGACATCGCCAAGCGATCCGGTGAGAGTCAGCCGCCCCTTGCCTTTCATCGAAGTCGCCTCGACGAAGAGAACGTCGCCGCCGGTGGCCGTCCAGGCCAGTCCCGTCGCGATGCCGACCGCATCCTTCTTGAGGATCTCGTCCGGGAGCACCTTGGGCGCGCCCAGATAACGCTTCAGGCTGGCGGGAGTGATCTTCGACTGGCTGGCCTTTCCTTCGGCGACGCGCCGGGCGGTCTTGCGCGTGACGGCCGCGATCTCGCGCTCCATGTTCCGCAGTCCCGCTTCGCGCGTGTAGCCGCCGATGATGGCTCGAATGGCCTTGTCGGTGAAGACGATGTGCTCGCCGGTCAGGCCGTGCTCCGTGAGCTGCTTGGGAATGATATGACGCCGCGCGATCCCCACCTTCTCTTCCTCGATGTATCCGGAAAGGCGAATGACCTCCATGCGGTCGAGAAATGCGGGCTGGATCGTGTCCGTCAGGTTGGCCGTGCAAATGAACATCACTCGTGAAAGATCGAAAGGAACTCCCAGATAATGATCGCGGAAGGTGTTGTTCTGCTCGGGATCGAGAACCTCGAGCAGGGCGGAGCTGGGATCGCCGCGGTAGTCGGCGCCGATCTTGTCCACCTCGTCGACCATGAAGACCGGATTGTTCGAGTTGGCCTGGTGTATTCCTTGGATGATGCGTCCGGGCATGGCGCCGACGTATGTGCGGCGGTGGCCGCGGATCTCGGCTTCGTCCTTGACGCCGCCGAGCGACAGGCGTACGAACTTCCGTCCCAGGGCGCGGGCGATCGAGCGTCCCAGGCTGGTCTTGCCCACTCCCGGCGGCCCGACGAAACACAACAACGGACCCTTCATTTTGTTTTTCAGCTTGCGCACGGCGAGATACTCGATGATGCGTTCCTTGACCTTCTCGAGGCCGTAGTGGTCCTCGTCCAGAATTCGCTGCGCGGCCGTAAGATCCAGGTTGTCCTTGGTCGAGCGGCCCCAGGGCAGGCTGACCATCCAATCCAGCCAGTTGCGCAGCGTGGCCGTCTCGGCGGAATCCGGATGCATGCGCTCGAGCTTTTTAAGCTGCCGATCGAGCTCCTCGCGCACGGACCGCGGCATTCGCGCCTTTTCGGCCTTCTCGCGCAGCGACGAGATCTCCTCGGACATCTCGTTGCCCTCGCCCAGCTCCGATTGGATGGCCTTGATCTGTTGTCGCAGGAAATACTCCCGCTGGGTGCGCTCCATCTCACCCTTGGCCTGGGTGGAGATTTCTTGCTGCACGATGAGCAGCTCCAGCTCCTTGGTGAGCATCTCGTATACGCGATGCAGCCGCTTCCTGGTGTCGACCGTCTCGAGGATCTCCTGGGCGCTCTCCACCTTGAGATCGAGATTGGAAGCCACCAGGTCGGCCAGCCGTCCCGGATCTTCCATGTTAGTCGCGATGACGATCACCTCGGGCGAGATCGGCTTGCCCAGGCTGGCGGCCTTCTCGAGCGAACCCTTGACGTTGCGGGTCAGCGCCTCGAGCTCGATCCCCTCGGGTCCCGAAGCCTCGACCTCCGCCACGGTTTCGATGCGCGCCCGCATATACGGCTCGGTCGTCTCGCTGGCGAGCACGCGCGCCCGCGCCATGCCCTGCACCAGAACGCGAATGCGGCCATCCGGAAGCTTGAGCATGCGCATGATGATCGCCGCCGTGCCGACGCCGTAGACGTCATCGGGCCCCGGCTCCTCGTCTTCCTGCCGCTTCTGTGTCGCGAGCAAAATCATGCGGTTGTCGGCCAGCGCCGCGTCGACCGCGCGGATCGAGCGCTCGCGGCTCACGTAAAGCGGCACGATCATGAACGGAAAGATGACGATGTCCCGCAGCGGCAGAATCGGCAACGTCTCGGGTATCTTCATCGACTCGTCGTCGCGTTCGTCCCTGTTGTCTTCATCGCTCATTATCGTTATCTCGCAGGATGGGTATGACGATTTCTCGATTACGTCGATCCTTCAAGCGCGGCAGTTTGATGATCAGCAGGCCCTCCTTGAGATGCGCCTCGGCCTTGCGCGCGTCGACCGCCAGGCTGATCGGAATGGAGCGCGTAAATCTCCCGTGAGGCCGCTCCATGCAAAGAAAGCTCTGGATTTTCCGAGAAGCGCTCTCCGGCTGGCGCTCGCCGGAGATGACAAGCTGTCGATTCTTGCAGATGATGCTCAAGCTCGTCTCCATCAAACCCGGCGCCTCGACGATGATGGTCAGATCGTCATGGCTTTCGAAAACGTCGACCGCCGGCGTCCACTCGCCCGCCGCCACCCTTTCGGTCCGGTCAAGCGCGGTCAGTCGGGCGAAGATGCGATCCACCTCCTTCTGTAAAAAGGCAAGATCCGTGACGACGCCTCGGTACTCACGACGCGACATGACGGAATAGAGTAGATCTCACGCCGCTTCCCCGGTCAAGTCCTCGTTTCTTGCGCTACCGGCCCGGGCAAACACCCGGGACGTGCCGGGGACTCGTTGCGTGACTTGCGGCGGCGGTCGGAAAGCGAATGCATGGTCTGGCGTGAGAACGCGATGTCAACCGCGCTTTCTGCGGTTGGTGACCGAAATCACGGAAATATCGCGCGCTCGATCACTTCTCCACCGGCGTTCTCCTTCGAGTTGACATGGAATCCATGAGCATCGATATTTCCGCCGTCTCGGAGAAG
>JAFGSN010000050.1 GCA_016934575.1 Vicinamibacteria bacterium | reverse complement strand
TTCTGCAGCGTCATGAGCTTTTCATTCGCGACCGCCAGGCTTTTCTCGAGCTCGGGCAATTCGCCGTAACGCAGCTCGGCGGCACGGGCGAGATCGCCGGCCTGGGTCGCCTGTTCGGCCTCGAAGCGGTTTTTCTCGATCCTCTCCTTGATCTCACGAATGCGCGCGATGGCTTCCTTCTCGCGTTGCCAGTGAGCCTTCATCGCCACCGAGCGTTCCTTGAGATCGGCCAGCTCGCGCTCGATCTTCTCGCGGCGCTCGATCGAGGCCCGGTCCTTCTCTTTCCGCAGCGCTTGACGCTCGATCTCAAGCTGGACGATCCGGCGCTCGACTTCGTCGATTTCGGTCGGCAGGCTGTCGATCTCGATGCGCAGACGCGAGGCCGCCTCGTCGACCAAGTCAATGGCCTTGTCGGGCAGGAATCGGTCGGCGATGTAACGATTGGAGAGCGTGGCCGCTGACACCAGCGCCGAGTCCTGGATGCGCACGCCATGATGAACCTCATAGCGCTCCTTGAGGCCGCGCAGGATGGCGATCGTCTCTTCGACGTTCGGCTCATTGACGTAGATCGGCTGAAAACGCCGTTCGAGCGCCGCGTCCTTCTCGATGTGCTTCTGGTACTCGTTGAGCGTCGTCGCGCCGACGCATCGCAGATCGCCGCGCGCCAGGGCCGGCTTGAGCATGTTCGAGGCGTCCATGGAGCCTTCCGCCGCCCCTGCGCCGACGACGGTATGTAACTCGTCGATGAAAAGAACCACCTCGCCGCTCGACTCCTGGACCTCCTTGAGCACGGCCTTCAGTCGGTCCTCGAACTCGCCGCGATATTTGGCGCCGGCAATGAGCGCCCCCAGGTCGAGAGCCACGACGCGTTTATTCTTGAGCGATTCGGGCACGTCGCCCGACACGACACGTTGCGCCAACCCCTCGACAATGGCCGTCTTTCCCACGCCCGGCTCGCCGATGAGCACCGGATTGTTCTTCGTGCGGCGAGAGAGGACTTGAATGACGCGGCGGACTTCGTCGTCACGCCCGATGACGGGATCGAGCTTGCCCTTGCGCGCCAATGCGCTGAGATCTCGCGCATAACGCTCGAGCGCCTGATACTTATCCTCGGCATTTGGATCGGTGACGCTCTGGTTGCCGCGGATTTCGCGCAGAACCCCGAGCAGAGAGTCACGACTCACGCCGTGCCGTTTCAGTGCTTCGGCGGCGGAAGTCTTGCTGTCGATCAGGGCGAGCAAAAGGTGCTCCGTTGACACATACTGGTCCTTGAGCGCTTCGGCTTCTCGCAGAGCTTGCTTCAGCGCCGTGTCCAGTTGTGGGGAGACATGGGTCGCCGATCCGTGGCTCCGAGGCAGGCTCAATAACGTTTGATGGATCTCCGCGGAAATACCACCGACGTTGGCGCCGAGCTTACCGAGCGCCGAAGGTACGACACCGCCCTCCTGGGTCAATAGCGCCCTGAGCAGATGCTCGGTCGTGATCTCAGGATGGTCGTTCTTCTCGGCGTCGCTCTGGGCGCTCCCAAGCGCTTCCTGGGCCTTGATCGTGAACTGATCGAGTCGCATCATGCCAATCTCCCCCCACAACATCCAATATATGGCATGAGTGTCCTACTGTCAATACTTCTTAGCCTTTTCTTGTCATATATTAAGCAAGTCCGGATTGACTGCTCTCGGCTATCCGTGCCTTATCCGGTCACTTGCATAGGAGCGTCGTCTCACCGATGGACTCCACGACAGCGAAATCCCTTTCGATGTCGTCCGCTACGTTATTCGCGACTCGATAAATCGTCGAGAACGGCTTCGAAAGTGTGGAAACCCGATCGCGTTGCGATCCATTCCGCGGCCATCACGGCGCCCAGTGCGAAACCGCGGCGTGAGCGGGCGTGATGCTCGATCAGGATTTCGTCCGTGCCCGAGTCCCAGCCGACGACATGGTCGCCGACGATTCCCCCGGCGCGAAGGGATGCGACGTGAAAAGCATCGTCGGGCATGGCGCCCTCGAATGCGGAAAGCGCTCTCCGCCGCCGACCGCCCTCCTCTTCGAGAATGCGCGCGAGCACCTTGGCCGTGCCCGAGGGCGCATCCTTTTTCTGACGATGGTGCCGTTCGATGACGTAGGGATCGTACTCGTCGAAGCGCGCCATGATTTCGGCGCTCCGGCGTATGATACGGAAGTAAAGATTGACTCCAATCGAGAAATTCGCGGAATGTACGAGGCCGCCGCCCGCTTCCGCCACGATCCTTCGTGCCTCTTCCAAACGATCGCTCCATCCGGTCGTTCCCACGACGTAACGCGAGCCGCCGCGCATCGCCTTCTCGATGTTGCCAAGAACGGCGTCGGCCTGCGTGAAATCGATGCCGACCGCGCAACACTCGGGATATTCGTCTCCGATATCGATCGATACGGCCTCGTGGCCGCGATCGCGCAGCGCATCCTCGACTTCGCGCCCCATCTTTCCATAGCCGACAACCGCGATTTTCACGGGCGTTCCTGCTCGAAGAACTCGCGATGCAGCGTGCATATCGCGCGTTCAGCGTCGCGCTCTTCGACGACGAAGGAAATGTTCACGTCCGATGCGCCGAACGAGATCATGGTGACGTTGACTTCGCGCAACGCGTGGAAAAGACGTCCGGCCAGCCCGGCATGGCGGAAGAATCCCCGGCCGACGAGGCTGACGATCGCCATCTCGCGCAGAACACGAACCTCCCCGAGCCGTGACAGATCGGCCGTGACCGCGGGAATCGGCTTGGGATCGTCGATCGTCAACGAAACCGAGACCTCCGAGGTCGCGATGAGATCGACCGACGTACGGTGATGGTCGAAAACTTCGAAAACACGCGCCAGAAAGCCGTGAGCCATGAGCATCTTCGGTTGCGAGACAAGGACAATCGTGATTCCCTTCTTCAGGGCGATGGCGCACGGTCCGTCGCTCCCGGCGGCCGGACGACCGCTGACGATCGTGCCCTTCGAGGCGGGATTGATCGAGCTCAGTATGCGAACGGGTATTCCTTTCTCGATAGCGGGCTTAATTGTTGCAGGATGAAGCACCTTGGCGCCGAAATAGGCCAGCTCGGCCGCCTCATCGGCGGACACTTCCGGTATGACTCTCGCCCTCGGAACGATGCGCGGATCGACCGTCATCATGCCGTCGACGTCGGTCCAGATCTGGATCTCATCGGCGTTGAGCGCCGCTCCAAAGATCGCCGCCGTCCAATCCGAGCCCCCACGTCCAAGTGTCGTCGTCACGCCCTGCGGCGTGGCGCCAATGAATCCTCCCAGAACCGGCACTCCGCCGGTCTCGATTATCGGCAAGAGCTTAAGACGCGCGCGGCGCGTCGTTTCCTCCATGTCCGGATTGGCCTTTCCGAAGCTCTCGTCGGTGACAAGCAGGCCGCGTGAGTCCACCGCTTCGGCGCGCACGCCGTTCTGCGTGAGCGCGGCGGCCAGGATCTCGCACGAGATGCGCTCGCCGACCGCGGAAATCGCGTCGAGCGAGCGCGACGTCAGCTCTTCGAGATAACCCACGCCGGTGTAAAGCGTGCGCAGTTCCTCCAAGACCAGGGCCAGGTGAGCCGTCAGTCTTTCGCGCATCGGGCCGTCGGGAAACAACTCGCTGACGGTACGGTCGTGCCTCGCGCGGATTTCCCGCAACACGTTCTCGCTGTCCGGGTCGCGTTTGACGGCCAATCGCGCTCCGCGTATGAGCAGATCCGTGATCTTCGACATCGCCGACGTGACGACCACCGGATTGCGGTCGAACCGCTCCTTGACCAGGCGCGCCGCTGCCTGAATGCGCTCGACGCCGCCGACCGAGGTGCCGCCGAACTTCATGATGATCATGGCAGAAGCCCCCGGGCCTCGAGCAGCTCGGCGTTCAGAATGGCGGCGCCGGCGGCGCCACGAATCGTGTTGTGCACCAGCGCCTCGAGCTTGAGATCGAACACCGCGTCTTTCCGAACGCGCCCGACCGAAATGGCCATCGAGCCCTCGCGGTCTCGATCGAGCCGGGGCTGCGGCCGGTTCTCTCCTTCCAGCACGTGAATGGGACGGGAAGGCGCACTGTGAAGGCGCCGCTCCTGCGGCTCTCCGCGAAAATCGGCCAGGGCGCGCATCGCTTCCTCCGGCGACGCCTTCTTTCGCAGCCGAACGAAGATCGCCATGGTGTGACCGTCGGTCACCCCCACCCGATGCACCGCCGCGCTGATCGTAAAGTCAGCCGGCACGAACACGCCGTCCTTAAACGCGCCGAGGATTTTCTTCGGCTCGATTTCGATCTTTTCCTCTTCGCCTCCGCCGATGAAGGGAATGACGTTGTCGGCGATGTCCATCGACGCGACGCCCGGATACCCGGCGCCGGAGAGCGCCTGCAGTGTCGCCACGACCGCGGCCTCGACGCCGAAAGCGCGATGAAGCGGCGCGAGAGCCATGGCGAATCCGACCACGCTGCAATTAGGATTGGTGACGATGTAACCGCCGCCCGTTCGTTTCCTCTGAAGAGATATCACGGCGAGATGTCCGGGATTCACCTCGGGAATGAGGAGCGGCACGTCGTCGTCCATGCGATGATTGCGCGAGTTGGAGACGACAACGGCGCCCTGACGACTGAGTCGCGACTCGATCTCTCCCGCGACGGATGAATCGAGTCCCGAGAAGAGCAGATTCGCTCGAAAAGGTCCGTCGCAGCCGCCGACGATCAGGTCGGCCACCGCCTCCGGCATGTCGCCTGACAGACGCCAGTTGCAGGCATCGCGATAGCGCTTGCCCGCCGAACGATCCGACGCCGCCACCTCGACAACTTCGAATCCGGAATGACGATCGAGGAGTTGAATGAAACGCTGTCCGACGGCGCCGGTGGCGCCGAGCACTGCCACGGGTCTTCTTGCCATGAGTCGGGAGCTCCTTGGCTCTTCAGTATGCCGGCGGAAACAGCCGGGGAACGCACAGTTTAATACATATGCGGGCGGCGCCGCCAACAAGCGTGCGCCTGCGGGCGCGCTCACGATCATCGTCCGTCCGGACGACCCCTCGACCCTCATCGGATTGGACGAGCGCCGACAATCCGTATCACAATCCTGCCGAGGTGACGGCATGTATCTTGTCGATCGTCTGGAGCAAGAGAAGCGGGAAAGAAAGCATCTGGCGCCATACGGGATGCGCAGCGCGGACAGCCGCGGCCGGCGCCATCCCGAAACGGAGCACGCGCTGAGGACAAGGTACCAGAGGGATCGCGATCGGGTCGTGCATTGCTCATCGTTTCGCCGGCTCGAATACAAGACGCAAGTCTTCGTCATCCACGAGGGAGACAACTACCGCACACGGCTGACGCATACGCTCGAGGCGGCGCAGATCGGACGCACTCTTGCCCGCGCCCTCGGCCTCAACGAGGAGCTGACCGAAGGGCTGATACTCGGCCACGACCTCGGCCACACGCCCTTCGGACACTCCGGCGAGTGCGTCCTCGACGCTCTCATGCGCGATCACGGCGGATTCGAGCACAATCGCCAGACACTTCGCATTCTCGAGACGCTCGAGCAGCGCTACCCCGGCTTTCCCGGCCTGAACCTCACCTGGGAGACTCGCGAAGGCGTCGCCAAACACCATCCGGAGAGCGACGCGAGCGCGCCGGACGAGTATGCTCCAGGCGAGCCGCCGACGCTCGAGGCGCAAATCGTCGATCTCGCCGATGAGATCGCCTACAACAACCACGACATCGACGACGGCTTGAGCTCGGGCATGTTCACGACCGACGAGATTCGCGTCGTGACGCTGTTTCGCGACGCGCACGATCGCGCCATCGCGAACGACATCCGCGACGGGCGGCTCATCCAGCACCAGATTGTCCGCGACATCATCAATCGCTGCATTCAGGACGTGCTCGACGCCACTCGCGCGCGCCTGCTCTCGGAACGCATCGATTCGTCGCTTGCCGTCCGCGAATGCGGCCGGCGTCTCGTCGCGCATTCCGATGAGATGCTGCGCAACGTGCGCGATCTCAAGGACTTCCTCCTCAAGCACATGTACCGGCATTACCGCGTGGTTCGCATGGGCGGCAAGGCCGGCCGTATCTTGAGAGATCTCTTCTCAGCCTACATCAGCGACTCCGCTCAGTTGCCGCCCCGTTTTCAGGAACGCATCCCCATCGACGGACTTCATCGCACGGTGTGCGACTACATCGCCGGCATGACCGATCGTTACGCGACGGACGAGCATCGCAAGCTGTTTGATCCTTCGGTTCGGGTATGAGGTCGGTTTGGCGGAGATCCTGAATCGGCCGGCTTCTCGACAGTCCGACTGAATCCAGGTCGGAACCGGCTTCGACCACGGCCCATATCGACGCGCCTGTCCGAAGAAGTCTCCCGATTCCGTCTTTCAGGACAGCTCCTCGACGTGACGCGCCAGAGCGCGCCATAGAGCGTCCAGCTCCGAGCGCCGCATGAGGTTGCGCCGCACGTATCCCAGGGTACGCGGCACGTATTGGAGGTAGACGTCGCTTCCTCTGACTGAAGCCATATATCCGAACGTGCCCAGGGCCTTCAGGTTTCGCTGGATGCACATCAGCTCGAAGCGACGCAGGAAATCGTCCCGCCTCTCGTCGGGCGCGGTTTTCCGACGAAAGGCCTCGACGTGCTCGTCGATCAAATCCTCGGGAAGCGCAACGTACGAGTCGCGTAATATCGAGGCGAGGTCGTAATACGCCGGCCCCATGCGCGCATCCTGGAAATCGAGCCAATACAGCCGGCCGTTATGACGCATGATGTTGCGACTATGGTAATCTCGATGGCAAAGCACGCGCGGCCACGACGCGATCTCTCCGGAAAGAGCGTGAAACGACTCGGCCAGGGTCGTGCGATCCTCGGTCGACAGGTCGCGGCCCAGCAATCCCTCGAGAAAGTGCTTCTCGAAGTAATGCAGCTCCCAGGAAAGCTTCTCGACGTCGAAAGCGACTTGAAAACAGGACGCGGACTTCACGGCGATCGCCGCCTCGCGCTGCAAGCGCACGAGATCGTCGAGCGCCTCATCGTACAGCGCCGACGCGCGCGTCATGTCCTGGGAGCTCACCAGCGCCTGAAGCGTCTCGTCGCCCAAGTCCTCGAGCAACATGACGCCGCGCGCTCCGTCAAATTCGCGGATATCCGGCACCGCCAGCCCGCAGCTTGCGAGCAGATCACGCACCGAGAAAAACGGCATCTCATGCGCGTCGAACGGTTCGGAGTAGACGGCGGCGATCGCCCTCTCGACGCCGTCGATGATCCGGAAATAACGTCGCGTAGAGGCGTCGTTGGTCAACGGAGAGATGCGGATCATCGCCAGGCGTTCCCGGTATCGGCCCTCGAGAAAGGCGGCCAATCGCGGCTCATTCAGATCATCAAAAGCAAGATCCAGCAT